>DBTJ01000081.1:41591-41726 GCA_002306985.1 Verrucomicrobia bacterium UBA1319 | reverse complement strand
TCGGCGGCACGACCGGCGACATCGAAGGGTTGCCCTTCCTGGAAGCGATTCGCGAGTTTGCGCTCGATGTCGGGTATTCGAACGCCTTATTCGTGCATGTTACGCTGGTGCCATTTATCAAAGCGGCAGGGGGGA
>DBTJ01000081.1:34083-41318 GCA_002306985.1 Verrucomicrobia bacterium UBA1319 | reverse complement strand
TTGAAGACCAAGCCGACCCAGCAATCCGTGGCGAAATTACGCGAGATTGGCATCACGCCGCAGATTGTGGTCTGCCGTTGCGAACGGCCGCTGACCAAGGAATTACGGGAAAAAATCTCGCTTTTTTGCAACGTGCCTTACGATGGCGTGATCGAGGAGAAAGATGTCGATCACTCGATTTATGAGGTGCCTTTGATGTTGCAACGTGAGCGATTGGATGATTTGGTCTGCGATTTGCTCCGGTTGCAGGTGCCGCAGGCCAACATGACTCATTGGCAGGATATCATCCGCAAACTCATCGCTCCGCAGCATCGGGTGCGCATCGGCGTGGTGGGCAAGTATATTGGCTTGAACGACGCCTATAAATCCGTTTACGAAGCCGTGGCGCATGGCGGTATCGCCAATGATTGCGGGGTCGAGATCGAGAAAATCGAGTCGGAGGAAATCGAGAAAAACGGCGCCAGCAAAGTGCTCAAGGGGCTTTCGGGAATTTTAGTTCCGGGCGGTTTTGGGGAGCGCGGCATCGAAGGTAAAATTCAGGCCGCCCAATACGCGCGGGAAAACAAGATCCCGTACTTGGGTTTGTGCCTCGGTATGCAGGTGGCTTGCATCGAGTTTGCCCGCCATGTGCTCAAGCTGGCCAAAGCCCACTCCATGGAGTTCGAGACCACCACGCCGCACCCGGTGATCGTGCTGTTGGACGAACAGAAGAAAGTGACCAAGAAAGGCGGCACGATGCGGTTGGGGGCGCACCCTTGCCAACTCGGCACTAATACTCGCGCGGCGAAGCTCTACGGCGCTTTTGTGGTGAATGAACGGCACCGCCATCGTTACGAGTTTAATAACCAATATCGGGATCGGTTTACCGAGGCCGGGGTGGTGTTTTCCGGCTCTTCCCCCGATGGCAAGCTGGTCGAAATGATCGAGTTGAACGATCATCCCTTTTTCATGGCTTGCCAGTTCCATCCCGAATTTCAAAGCAAACCCGACGCGCCGCATCCCTTGTTCAAGGGATTTATCACCGCTTGCGCGGCCCAGGCGCATCAACGCCCGGTGTAGGGGCGCCGCTATGCCATGAATTACTCCGAGTCTATCGATTTCTTATACGGCTTGCGGCTGTTTGGCGCGAAATTCGGCTTGGAGAACACGTTCCGCCTGGCCGAATTGGCGGGGAATCCCCAGGCTTCGCTGCCTTTTATTCACGTGGCGGGCACCAATGGCAAAGGTTCTACCTGCGCCATGTTGGAGAGCATCTACCGGGCGTCCGGGTTGCGCGTGGGCTTGTTCACGTCGCCGCATTTAGTCCGCTTTGGTGAACGCATTCAGGTGGATCGCCAGTGCGTTTCCGACGCCGAGGTCGTCCGGCTCGCGAGCGCTTGCCGCGCGTGGATTGAACATTTCCCCCCGCATTCACCACCGACCTTTTTTGAGGCCATCACCGTGATGGCGCTTAAATATTTCGCCGAGCAACGCTGCGATCTCGTGGTGTGGGAAACGGGGTTGGGGGGGCGCTTGGACGCGACCAATATCGTCGATCCCTTGGCGAGCGTGATTACGAACGTGCAGTTCGATCACCAGCAATGGCTGGGCGACACCTTGGCGCAAATCGCCGCCGAGAAAGCCGGGATTATTAAACCTGGCCGGCCGGTTATCACCGCGGCAGTCGGGCGGGAGCCGCTGGAGGTGATTACCCAAAGAGCGGCCCGGTTAGGGGCTCCCTTGCGCTGTGTGACCCCCGAGATGTCGGACTTACCCCCGCTCGATCGGCTTAACCTGCCATTGCGCGGCGCTCATCAGAAATTGAACGCGGCCCTGGCTTTGGCCGCGGTGGATTGCTTGAAGGATCGTTTGCCGGTGACTCCGTCGGCCATCGAATCCGGCTTGCTGAATGTGCGCTGGCCGGGCCGGTTCCAATGGGAGACGACCGCTACCGGCCAATCCGTGCTATTGGATGGCGCGCATAATCCGGGCGGCGCCGAAACCTTGCGCGACGCCATCAAGCTGTATTTCCCCGAGCGCAAGCCCACGCTGATTCTGGGCATTTTGAAGGATAAAGATTGGAAGGCCATTTGCCGGATACTGGCGCCGCTGGCGGGCCGGTTGTTGCTGGTGCCGGTGGCTAGCGAGCGGAGCGCGTCGCCCGAATTGTTGCATCCCGTGTGCCGGGAGATCAATTCGGCCGCGGAAACGCTGGCGTGCGCGTCGCTGGCGGAAGCGTGGGCCTTGTCGCGCAACGATCCTTTGATCGTGGTGGCCGGCTCTTTGTATCTGATCGGCGAGGCTTTGGAATATTTGAAATTCGTGCCGGGTGAAAAGACGGGGGAGCGCGGGCTCAACGAGTGGAGCGCCACTCCGCGAAATGCCTCCCAGCCGCATCTGGTGTCCAGCGCCCGCCAGTAAACCGAAATGCGTCCATCGCGCATAGGATGGCTAGTTGATATGACCGCTTTCGACGAGGAGTTAACCGCTCGGCTGGAATCTTTGCGGCAGCAAGGGCTTCACCGGCAGTGCCGCGTTTTAGATTCCGCGCAGTCGCCGCGGATTTCGGTGGCGGGTCAGCCGCTGCTCAATTTTTCTTCCAACGATTATTTGGGGCTGGCCAATGATCCCCGACTCCAGGAAGCGGCGATCGCCGCCACCTTGCGATATGGCACCGGTTCGGGAGCCTCGCGGCTGATTTGCGGCACTTTGGAACCGCATGCGCAATTGGAGCGGGAATTGGCCGCGTTCAAAGGAACCGAGGCGGCCATTACTTTTTCCACCGGCTATGCCGCGGCGGCGGGGGCGATTGTATCGCTGTTGGGCAAAAGCGATTTCCTGATTCTCGACAAATTGGTGCATGCCTGTGTGGTGGACGCGGCGCGATTGTGTGGCGCCACGTTGCGCGTTTTTGCCCATAACGATCTGGAAGATCTGGAACGCAAATTAAAGTGGTGTGCGGGCAAGCGTCAGGCCGGCGGTCCCAAGCCGCGGATCTTGGTGGTTACGGAAAGCGTGTTTTCCATGGATGGCGACCAGGCGCCGTTGCGGGCGATTGCCGAGCTGAAGGATCAATACGAGGCTTGGTTGATGGTTGACGAAGCTCACGCCACCGGCTTATACGGGCCGGGCCGGCAAGGGTTGGTGGCTGCCGGACAATTGACGGGTCGGGTGGAGATTCAGATGGGAACGTTGAGCAAAGCCGTCGGAGCGTCCGGGGGCTTTATCTGCGGCTCCCGCGCCCTGGTGGATTTTTTGGTGAATTGCGCCCGCAGTTTCATTTTTTCGACCGCGCCGTCGCCGGGCGTGGCCGCCGCCGCCACCGCGGGCTTGAAGTTCATCCAGTCAGCCGAGGGGGCGGCGCGCTGCGAACGGTTGTGGCGGCTCGTGGGTGGGGTGGGGGAATCCTTGCGGCGGTATCGGCTGGCCGATCCTCCGCGATCCGCCATCCTTCCGTTGCCGGTTGGCGATGAAGCCCGCGCGGTGGCGCTGGCGGCGCGGTTGCGAGAACAAGGCATTTTGTTGCCCGCCATTCGATATCCCACGGTTGCGCGCGGTTCGGCGCGGTTGCGGCTGACCCTCAGCGCGGCCCATACGGAGGCGGAAATTGTCCGTCTAGTCGAAACCCTTAAATCCACGCTGACTGGCGGAGGACTCGGCGCTGAAACACGATTTTAATACTATGCATCCCATAGCCCAGCTCGATCATCGGTATCTCTGGCATCCGTTCACCCAGATGCGGGATTGGTTCAAGCGTGAACCCATCATCATCATGGAGGCCAAAGCCGCGGTGTTAACCGACGTTCATGGGCGCGAATACCTGGATGCGAATGCTTCCATTTGGACTAATTTGCATGGTCATCGGATTCCGGCCATCAATGCCGCCATCCGCCGTCAAGCCGGGCGCATCGCTCATTCCTCCGCGCTGGGTTTTGCCAGTGAACCCGCCGCGTTGCTGGGCGAGCGGCTTATTGGCATGTCGAATCCGGCCACCTTGTATAAAAAACGCGAAGTGGAGGGCGTGCCGTTCACCAATCCTAAGCTAGCCCGAGTTTTTTATTCCGACAACGGCTCCACCGCGATGGAGGTAGCACTAAAATTGGCCTACGAATGCGCGCGGCGTTCGCGGCGCAGCCTCAAGCCGCGCTTTCTATCGCTGGCTGGGGCTTATCATGGCGATACGGTGGGGGCGGTCAGTTTGGGGCATATTGATTTGTTCCACAAAACCTATGCGGGATTGCTTTTCGATAGCGATCAAGTGATGGCCCCCTATTGTTACCGCTGTCCCTTCAATCGGGCGCAGCCGGAGCGGGCGGACGCGCGCTCCTATCGCCAATGCCAGTGGGAATGCCTGGATTGCCTGGCCAAAAAACTGGCCACGGCCCGCCGCCGGGGTAATCCTTATGCGGGATGGGTATTCGAGCCGGGCATGCAGGGCGCCGCGGGCATGATTCCCCAGCCGGAGGGCTGGCTCGCGCGGGCCGCCGCGCTGGCGCGGGCCGATGGCGCGTTGTTGATCGCCGATGAAATCATGACGGGCTTTGGGCGGCTGGGCTCGGGGTTGGAGGCTGGGGCGCGGAGCAAAGGCGCGGTTCCCCATTATTTCGCCTCTCATTTGGAAGGGGTGCAGCCCGATTTCTTGTGTTTGGCCAAAGGCTTGGCTGGAGGCTATATGCCTATGGCCGCCACGCTAACGACGGCCTCGGTATTCGACGCTTTCTTGGGCGAGTACGAGGAATTCAAAAGTTTTTTCCACGGGCACAGTTTTACCGGCAATCAACTCGGCAGTGCCGCCGGCATGGCCTGCATGGGCATCCTGAACTCGCCGAAATGCCTGGAGAACCGTCTCCGAATCGAACGGGTTTTGCGCCAGGAATTGGCCAGTCTGTGGTGCTTGCCTCAAGTGGGCGATATTCGCCAAGCCGGGGTGGTGGCGGGCGTGGAATTAGTGCGCGATTGGCGAACGCGTCAGCCATTCGAACTTAAAGAACGCGCGGGCATCCGAGTCTGCGAAGCCATGGCTAAACTGGGGGTTTTAACCCGGCCCATCGGCAACGTGATCCCCTTCATCTTTCCGTATTGCATCACCCCCCAACAAATCGCGCAAGCAGTGGCGGCGCTAGGGCGCGCGATCGCGGCCACATTCGAGGGGCACTCCGGCGCGGGCGCGCGCACAACGAAACCGGCTAGTCCGGCTCATAAAAAAGGCGGCGCGAAAAAATTATGAAGCCCTTGACCCCTCCCGACACGCATTACCTGGCTGCCGCCGAGGGCTGGCTGGAGTTAGGCAATGCCGCGGAGGCGCGGGTGGAACTGGATCATTTGCCGGCGGCGAGCCAAGCGCATCCGTGGGCTCTGCAAATGCGCTGGCGCATTGACGCCGCCGCCGGAAGTCACGAGGAATGCGCGCGGATAGCTGGCAAGTTGATTGAAATACTGCCGGACGAACCGTTTGGCTGGGTGCATCGTTCGTACAGCCTTCACGAATTGAAACGCACGCGGGAGGCTTACGATTTTTTGGCGCCGGTGGCCGGCAAATTTCCCCAGGATTTCGTTATTCCTTACAACCTAGGCTGCTATTGCTGCCAATTGGGCTGGCTGGACGAAGCGAGAAAATGGCTCAAACAAGCGATTGCAATCGGGGGGCTGCCACGGATCAGGCAAATGGCGGCTGACGATCCAGATCTGCGGCCGCTGGCCTCCGAGATCGATCAACTGGGCCAATAGGCGGCGATTCGTGCCGCCTAAAAATGCGCGATCGCTTCGATTTCCACTTTAGCTCCGCGCGGCAAGGCGGCTACTTGCACGGCCGAGCGAGCCGGAAATTGCGTGGTGAAGAATTTGGCGTAAACCTCGTTCATGGCGACGAAGTCCTTCAAATCCGTCATAAACACCGTGGTTTTAACAACGTTTGAAAAGTTTAAGCCGGCATGTTCCAAGATGGCTTGCACGTTGAGCAGAGCCCTTTCGGTTTGGGGCCGGATGTCAATGGTGGATACAAGGTTGCCTGTGGCGGGATCCAAAGGAATCTGCCCCGAGCAAAACAGGAAATCACCCACGCGCACGGCGTGGTTATAAGGGCCAACCGCCGGGGCCGCATTAGGCGGGCAAAGAGTTTGTTTTTCTAGCATAATGTAACCGATTCGATCTTCGGCTCAGGCCCCAGCCGGGTCAAGTGTGTTTATGTCGTGTGAAGATTGAACGTGACGAGCGGTTTATCGATCATATGAATGATCTAGGTGGGGTATGAACCGTTTGCCTCAACGCGTTTCCGGTTTCGTGATCGGTCGTACGCCGCGAGCGTGTCTGACGCGCGGCAGGATTGCTTTGACGCCCACGTATCCGGCGGCTAGGGTGGAGCGCTCGTGGAAATGGCTGGACAAAACTCAGCGAAAGGGTGTGGTTGTGTCTTCTAAGTTTCTTGGCAAGAGAAACTTGGCGGGCAAAGTGCTTTCTCCCTGGCTGGTCGCGACCGCCGGGGCATTCGTGATGACGAATCCCGCGCGGGCTTTCGAGCCCACTGATTATTTATCCTATAGCTATGGGCCGGTGACTCTGCGACCGCGGGTAAACGTCACTGAAACCTACAACGATAACGTGTATTATCGGGAAAATGGGCCGCTAAAGTCGGGAGACTTAGTCAATACTTTCGGAGCCGGGGTGGGGATTACCTTAGGTCGAAGGCCAGAACTTGATCCCTATAACATTGTGGGCGACGTCTACAACCGTAACTACCTGAGTTTGGACTACGGATTTAACGATAGCATGTACCTAAGCCACTCGGATTTGGATGGCGATCAACATACCCTGAAAAGTACGTTGAACCTCCAGAAAAACCGGATTACGTTCACCGGGCAGGATCAGATCGAAATGGCGACAAGTGTGTTGGGTGGGGGTATCAATTACGGTGAAAAAACGACCCGCGACTCCTATAATGATAATTACCGGGTTAATTACGCCTTATCGACCAAGACGAGCATGTATTTGGTGGGGACTCGCACCGTGACCGATTATGCCCAAGGGACCCCCTTGCTGGATAGTTCGACTTTGGGAGGAGCGGTTGGATTCGCCTGGAGCGCCTTTCCACGAGTCTCCTTTTTCGGCGAGAGTTATTACAATTTAACGAGCGTGGACGTTAATCGCGCCTCCGATTCCGGCGGGCCGGATTTGACGAGCATTGGCGGGTCCATAGGCGCCCAAGGAAAATTTACCGACCGCATCATGGGGGTGATTCGAGTCGGGGATGAGACTCACGA
>DBTJ01000081.1:14239-33849 GCA_002306985.1 Verrucomicrobia bacterium UBA1319 | reverse complement strand
ATGGGGGTGATTCGAGTCGGGTATGAGACTCACGAGTTCAGTGATCACACCCCGACGGATGATTCGCCGGTGGCTTCCGTGCAAATCTCCTACCGGCTCGGGGAAAAAACGCGGACCTTGCTGACCTACACTCGGTCCGTGTCGGTATCCAGCCAACTCCCAGGTGAGGCGGAGACCTATGATGTGATCACTTTCAAGCTAACCCGCCAGATTGGGGACACGAGTCGTTGGACCGCTAGCGTGGGGGGGGATTACCAAATGGGCGGGTTTGGAAACTCGGGGGTTTATGGGGGGCGCGAGGATAACTGGTGGCACGCCAATTGCTCCTTGAACTACGTAATTCGGCTCTGGATGGTCAGCAGTTTGTCGCTCGAGCATGAGGATTTCACCAGTAATGCGCGTACCCAGGGAATATTTGACTACAATGCGAATCGCGTTACGATCAGGCTTTCAGTTGGATATTGATATGAGAATGTTGCGAATCAACCCTAACCTCCGCCTTTGGCTGGCGGGGCTGGCGTTTTTGGCGGTGGGAATCCTCCCTTCCGTTTATGCGGAGGATGCCCCCGAAAAAACCGTCCCAAGTGAGGTTGGCGCTGGTGAAATTTCCAAAGAATCTCCAGCGGTTGAGCTCCTGCCCCTACCGTCAGCCAAGGAAGTCAAAAAAGACAGCAAATCCAGCCTGAATAAAGATGCGAAAAAAACGGGTGGTGGCAAAGTTACCACCTTGGAGACTAAAGAGGCGCTGGGCTTAGCGCCAGAAATGGATGCTCCAGAGACGCCGGAGGTTGATCCCGATCATAAAATCGCGCCCACCGAAACCATCCGGATCGATGTTTACGGGGAAAAAGACATGACCGCCCCGGAGTTGCGGGTGCAAGCCGGCGGCAAGGTCAAATATTACCTGATTGGAGATGTGGATGTCGGGGGTAAAACCGCGATCGAAGCCGCCGACCATATTCGTCAAAGGCTGATCGATGAGGAAATATTTGTGGATCCGCAGGTCATTGTGACGATCATCCAATACCGCAAACAGTACGTGTATGTGCAGGGCGATGTGATCCGTCCCGGCGCCGTGCCGCTGGAGGGTGAAATGAAGATGTCGATTTTGGACGCCATTGGCCAAGCCCAAGGATTAACGCGCGCCGCCAATCGGAAAAAAATCAAATTTATACATCGGGGCAAGGTTCAAATTCTTGACGTGGATAAGCTGAATAAAAACAGCGATCCCAAGAATCAGATAATTCTTGAACCGGGCGACACCATTATCGTGCCGCAAACCCTTTTCTAGGCCCGTTCCACCGCGAGAGCATTTATTTTATTTGGATATGGAGAACAAGGCACCGTCGAATTCCGGAGGCAACCTTTCCTTGCCGGAAAACCTGAATATCAGGTACTACTGGCAAGTACTGCTCGAGCGCCGCTGGCTATTCATCACGGCTTTTATATCAGTCTTTATCCTGTGCTTGATCTATATCGTTAAGGCGCCGCCGATATACCAAGCCGTGGCCACGATTCAAATTGATCGGGAGACGGAAAATGTGGGTAACATTCGGGATGCGCTTTCTTCGGAATCCCGCGAGCAGGATTATCTTCAGACTCAGTACAAAAACCTGCAAAGCCGTCAGTTGGTCCAAAAGGTCATCGAGAACTTGCTCTTGATGAAAGACCCGCGTTACATCAAAGCGATGGATAAGCCCAAAGCGGTGTCGCGCGACATCACGGTAGCGCCGATTCGCTTGACCCGCCTGGTGGAAATCAAAGTTGAGCATACGAACAAAAAAACGGCCACCCTAATGGCCAACAACCTGGCCGATACATTTATTGAAAGTAATTACGAACTTAAAACCCAGGCGGCTAGAGATGCGGTCCATCGCATGGACACGGAGGTTGAAAATCAGCGCTTAGAGGTTGCTGGGAAGGACAAGGATCTTTCGGAATATCGGTTGAAAATTAAAAACGTGTCGGTGGAAGCCACCGAAAATATTATTTTTCAGGGACTAAAGCTGGCGAACGAGAGCCTGGCGTTGTCCCAGAGCCGTGCCGCTATCGCGCGTCAGTTGGCTACCGAAGTTGACGATCTGATCGCCAAAGGGGTGAACAAGGAGGATATTTCGCAGGTTGCGGTTTCGAGCGTGGTTCAGAATTTAAAAGCCCAAATCAACCAGCAAGTGGCTATCATGTCCGCTTTGACCAACCGGCTCGGATTCAAACATCCCGAAATGAAAGAAAAGCGGGAAACCTTATCTTCCTTGCAGGCGGCTTTGGTTCGGGAGTGCGATCGGATTATAGCTGGCATTCAAAATGACGCGAAGATTGCCGAGGCGCAGATGGGGAGTGTGCAAGCCATGGAAAAAGCCTGGGAGGATAAATTGTTGGATTTGGGCACTCAGCGCATGAAATATGAGGAACTGAGGCAGCAGGCTCAAGTGGTCAAAAAGCTCTATGAAAAAGTGCTCGAGAGCAAATCAGAGTTGATGGTGGTCAAAAACAACAAGGTCAACAATATGCGGGTGCGGGATTATGCTTGGGAACCGGATCGCCCGATCAAGCCTAATATCCCCATGACCCTGTTGCTCGGTGTTTTTGGCGGGTTTGCCGTGGGCATGGCTCTGGCCTTGTTTGCGAACTATTTGGATGACTCGATCAAGAGCCAGGAAGATGTGGAAATCCATTTGCGTCAGAATTTCCTGGGCTACGTGAACAATATCAAGACCAACAGCGTCATCGAGCGCGATTTGCAGGCGCATTTGCAGCCGCAATCCACCGCCGCCGAAGGTTTCCGCACCATTCGAGCGGCCGTTTCGCTCATGCCAGATTCCGATAAATTCCGGATCTTGGTGGTGACCAGCACGATCCCATCCGAAGGCAAATCTTTGGTGGCTTCCAATCTGGCCATTGTGACCGCGCAGACGGGCTTGAAAACGCTGCTTGTGGACGCGGATATGCGCCGTCCTTCCGTGCATAAGGCGTTTCAATTGCACAGCCCCAACGGGCTTTCCTCCTACCTCATGGGTACGGCGACGACTTTGGAGGAGGTTACCCATGATACGGACATTCCCAATCTCGATGTTATTTGTGCGGGTGCCATTCCGAACAACCCCTCGGAGTTGGCGGGTAGCAAGCGCATGCGGCAGTTCCTGCAAGAAGCCACGCAACGCTATGATCGCGTCTTTCTAGATTGCCCGCCCGTGTCCGCGGTGAGTGATCCGCTGGTCATCGCTGCCCAGTCCGACGGCGCGATTTTTGTGACCAAATTCAACAAGATTCGCCGCGAGCACGCGCGCAAATCGATCCAACGTTTGGAAGAAGCGGGCGTGCGGATTTTGGGTGTGGCGTTGAACGACATCGATTTCGAAGGCCGGGATTCGTACTACAGTAATTATTACTATTATCAGAACCAGTATTATTCCAGCCATTACAAGTCGAAGCCGACCGTAAAATCGGACGATAAGATCGAACCGGCGAAAAAAGGCTGAACGGTCGTTCGCCAGCTTTTCTTTCGTCGGCGCGGCTAACGCGCTTGCCGGGCGACTCCGATGGGAAAGAACCCTGTGCGAATCCACCTCGAAAACGTGGAGCCCCAGCCACTGCGTGGCGAGGTGGCGAATTCTGAAGTATGGCATCGGGACATCACCATCTCAGCTGGCCAATGCCTGCTGTTTAAGGCCGCCAGCGGCAAGGGCAAAACCACGCTGCTCTCCATTATTTTCGGATTAAGGCGGGATTACCAAGGCAAAGTCACTTTTGAAGATGCGGACATCCGCTCCTTTGGCCGCGCGGAATGGAGCCGGGTCCGGCAGACACAGCTCGCCTATGTTTTTCAGGATTTCCAGCTCTTCGATGAATTGACCGCCTGGGAAAATGTGACGCTTAAAAACCAGCTGACCGGATACCGGACGGTGGGCGATCTTAAGTCCATGTTTCAGGCTTTGGGTTTGGAGAATAAAATCGGCGAACCGGTGGCGCGGCTTTCCCGAGGTCAAAAGCAGCGGGTGGCAGTCATTCGCGCCCTGTGCCAGCCGTTTGCTTTTCTGTTGCTCGACGAGCCCTTTAGCCATTTAGATCGGGAAACGATGGGCCAGACCGCCGCGTTGATTCGATCCGAATGCCAAAAACAAGGCGCGGGCATACTTCTGGCAAGCTTGGAAGCCGACACCCCGCTGGCGGGCGTAGATATTAAAAAACTCTGATCTTATCCCGAAGCCCAAGCGGCAATAACGCCGATGGATTTGATCGCTGGATTACCGCATGTCGATTAATCGTTTGATATTTCAGGGTTTTGGCCTCTGGCGTTGGGTTGGTGGCCTGGGCGGCGCGTTGCTCGGGTGGTGCTTGCTCTTTGGCGGTTGGCAGGTATGGCGGATCGTCGAGCACAACGTGCTGCGTCCGGAAGACCTCCTCTCGCCCGACTTTTTTGTGCTGAACAAGACCGTGCCGATGCTGAATCTGTTTGGCGCCGCAGGCGTTAGTTTCACCGCGTCCGAAATCGAGGCTTTGAAACGCCTACCGTTTGTGCAATCCGTGGCTCCCTTTGAATATAACCGGTTCAAGGCGCACGCCGATTTTGGCTCGGAGTTAGCCTTGGCGGCCATCGAAACCGATTTGTTCTTTGAAGCGGTGCCTAATGAATATCTCGATGGCAAGGCGGAAGGGTGGCATTGGCAGCCCGGAGACACGGATCTCCCAGTCATTATTTCGCGGGATTATTTGGCGTTGTACAATTTCGGCTTTGCTCAGAGCCGGAATCTGCCGCGAATGAGTGAAGCGCTGCTGCGCCAGTTGCGCTTTAGCGTGCGCATTTCCGGCAAAGGGAAAGAACTGGAGCTTCGCGGGCGGATCGCGGGTTTTTCCCAGCGTATCAATACGATTTTGGCGCCGGCGGCTTTTATTCAATGGGCTAATAACGAATACGGCGAAGGGCCGGGCACTCCCGCGCGGCTCTTGGTCAAAGCGGATGCCGCCGCCGGTCCCTCGCTCGTTAAGTATCTGGAGAGCAAGAATTACCAGTTTAACGCCGAACAGTTGCGTAAAGCTCGGATCGGGGCGGCTCTGCGGTTGGCTTTTACCGCCGCCAGCGGGTTCGGGCTAGCCGTCCTGGGACTGGCCTTTTGGGTGTTCGCGCTGAGTTTGCAACTGATAATCGCCCAAAATCAGGATAGCCTGCGGAAACTGGTTTGGTTGGGGTGCCATCCGGCGGTATTGGTGCGTCGGTACTTGGCGATGATGGGAGTGGCGATTTTTGTGATCGCCGCCACTGGGGTCTTGTTTGTCTGTTGGGGCAATCACTGGCTAGTACTGTGGCTGGCCGGCCAGGGTTATCCTGCCGAATCCGTTTCGCTTTGGCCGCCGGTGATTGGAATGGCTTTGCTCGGCGGCTTACTCTTGGGCTTCAATTATTTAGTGGTTCGGAAACAGATCTACCGTTTGGCGTAAATGGAAGGTGGCCGAAGGCGTCCACCAGGCCGCAGAGTTCTTTACAGGATACCAGGTCCCGACTAGTGTGGATTTATGGCTTCACCATACGATCCATCGGACTTTGTGGATAGTGATCTAGAGGCAAAGCCAGCTCTAGATTCTGGTAGCGGTTCGCATTCATCGGGGCTGGCACCCGTGGCGTCGCGTCCTCCGACCCAGGAGGAATTGGACGCCAAGGTGAACGCGACCTATCAACGGCTGGCTGAATTGAAACGCGCGCAGGAAGCTTTGGAACGGGAGCGCTCCGCTTTGGAGGAGGCGCGCCGCCGTCAGGCTGAATTCCAGAATGGCCGCCAAGAGATGGTTCAAAATCTCACCCGGGGCATCGGTCTGTTGACGGAGGCCGAATTCAACGCCCGGCGCGACGCCGAGCAAATGGCCAAAACCTTGGACGATTTTCGTGACGCTCTGGCTAAGGTGCAGGACATCAACCCCGATAATTGGAACCAGGAGAATTACAATGTGGAGCTGACGCGCGCGCTAACGACCATTGAAAACGCGCGCATGGAATGGAATTCCTCACGCTTGAAGTTTCTCGTCCTTTCCGGCAATGAAGGCGAAGGCGGAACCGGCCAAGGGGATGCCAAAAAGAATCCGCTGGCCGCATTGCGCGAACTGCACTTTTTGGAGTTGGGCAAAATCGGCTTGGCGCTGTGGTGGCCATTCATGGTTGCCCTGTTGCTAGGCATGGTGGTGTTGGGGGTGTTGATAGCGCGCCATTGAGGCTAATCACCGGCATGGGTATATTTCATCGCAAACCCGATCCGATTTCGGATAAGTCCAAGGCGCTCAAGGCCGAAATCGCGCGGATCGAAGCTCAGATCAAGGAGCTGAATAGCCGCGTGACGCAAGCCAAAGCCCAGCCGCGTTTACGTTCCACAGCCAAGCCCCATCCGTTGGCCGGGCCCGTCAAACTGGCGGATGCGCATGAGCCGGTGTTTGAAGATATCGACCAAAAGCTCCTAAAAAATCCCCAGGAAACTCCGCCATCAGCGGACCTGTATAATAACCGGTTAGGCGTTCGCCGGTTCGATCTCGCTAGTCGTTGGCATTGGCTGATCAATCTATTCCGTCCGCCCACGCCATCGAATCCTAAATTGCTCAATCTGCTGGCGGCTGGAAATTTTCAGGGATTGCGGCCGTTGCGGTATGAAAAGCGCATCGCTCGCAATCGTTTCATAGCGCTCGTGGTTTTCTTCCTGCTCGTGCTCTGGGGTATCATCAGCTTTTACTTCCGCCATCGGTAAGTTTGAACGCATGGCGGATCTTCATGCTCAGGTTGATTGATATGAACGGGAAACCACCGACTTGGACTGTGACGGTTGCAACCCCGGCCGGACTTTTTACCGCAACTTTCACGGAGCGAGGATTGAAACGGTTGAGCTTTCCGGCTCATCCACCATTGTTCCCCTCAACATGTCCCTCCGAAGCGCGCGGCCGGATAGAATTGGCCGCCGCTACGCCTCCCATCATTGGTCAGTGGCGGGAACTTATGGTTCGCGCGCTGGCGGCGTATTTTGGCAAACGAAAACCAGATCGGCTGCCGCCTTTTGATTTTCAACCAAGCTCACTTTTTGCCCAGGCCGTATGGCGGGCATTAATGGAAATCCCGCGCGGACAAACTCGGTCCTATGGCGAAATCGCCGCTGTACTCGGACGTCCTAACGCGGCGCGCGCGGTGGGGCAAGCTTGTGGCGCAAACCCGATCCCCATTTTGATTCCCTGCCATCGCGTGTTGGCGGCCAACCGGCGAATCGGTGGATTTAGTGGCGGATTGGCTTGGAAATATTGCTTGCTCGAACTCGAAGGTATCACTGTTGGGGAAGACCGCCGCGACTGAGTTCGCTTAAAACCAGCTTTTCGTAACGACCGGATTGCGCAAAAGCCTCCGGCCCGCAAATCGAGCTTCTTTTTCTCTAAACTAGATTTGACAACCATTTCGCTATCTGTCATACTGTCATAGTACAGATAGGAATGGTATGTTTATCGAACTGAATTTTCGATCCGGCAAACCGGTTTATTTACAGGTGGTCGATCAAATCAAATCGGCCATAGCCTCCGGCGGTTTGCGCGCCGGGGAGTCGCTGCCTTCCATCCGGCCACTTTCCGAGCAATTGCGGATCAACCGCAATACCGTAGCCAAGGCCTACGCCGAACTAGAGAACCAGGGAGTTATCGAGACCATGCCTGGCAAAGGCAGCGTCGTGGCGGCCAACCATTCCCCGCTCAAGAAAGAGGTTCGGGTCAAAATGCTTTGCGAGGAGATCGACGCGGCGATCGTCCAAGCCCATCACCTGCAAGTGCCACCCGCCGAGTTTTTGTCCTTGGTGGAGCAACGGCTGGCCACTTTCCAACAGAAAACCGCCGATTCAACCCCTCAATCCTAACGTTTATGAATGCCGAAATTCCAGCGATCGATATCCAGCATTTGGCGCGAAAGTATGGTCGGACCGATGCGGTCAATGACTTGAGTTTGACTGTTCGCCCCGGCCGTTGTTACGGTTTTTTTGGCCGCAATGGCGCGGGCAAAACCACCACCATCAAGTGTTTGCTTAATTTGTTGCGGCCCACCTCTGGATCGATTCAGGTGTTTGGCATGGATCCACGCAGACAGGAGGCGGAGGTGAAAGCGCGGGTGTGTTACGTTCCGGATGTGGTGGCTTTTTACCCCTGGATGACGGTGCGCGGGGCCCTCGATTACCTGGCTTCTTTTCGGGAAAAGTGGAACCGAGAAACAGAGATAACCTTGCTTAAACGGTTTGACCTCGATCCGAGGAAGTCAACGAGCGGTTTATCGAAAGGCCAACGGATGCAGTTGGCACTGATTGCCGCCATTTGTCCCGAGCCGGAACTGCTGGTGCTGGACGAACCGACTTCAGGCTTGGACCCGATTGTGCGGCGGGATTTCATCCGTACGGTCATTGGCGCTTACCAGGCGGGAGATCCCGGCCGCCGCACGGTGTTTGTTTCCACCCATCTAATCTCCGAATTTGAGGGGCTGATCGACGAGTTTTCGATCATTGAAAAAGGCCGGACATTGCTTGCCCTGGAAGCGGATGCGGCGCGGGAACAATTCCAGCGGATCGATGCCCGCTTTGCGTTGGCCCCCCCGTTGCTCGATGATACCGAGATCGTGCAATCGAAGCGGGACGGCCGGGAGCTTTCCCTCATTGTGCGAGGGAACATCGAGAAAGTATCGGCGCATCTGCGCGCGCATCGACCTGAGTCGATGAATACCCAGGCATTGACGTTGGAGGAAATCTTTTTAGCCACGCTGGCTTGAACATGGGCATGGGAGGAGAATTATGAGCATTCGACTTTGGAAAGAAGTTCGGGCGTTAAGCTTGGCGTGGATAGTGGCGCTATTTCTGCCTATCGTGGCCATGAAGACGGATTTTTTAGTCCAGCAGTGTTGGATCTTTCTTTGTGGCGCGGGCTATTTGGGTTTGGGCGCCATGTCGTTTGGTTACGAGATCAATCACGGCACGTTGCCCCTGCTGCTATCCCAACCGGTTTCCCGGCGGCGCCTCTGGCTGGAGAAAACGGCGGTGCTGGCGGTGGTGATGGGCGTGACGTTTTTGGCGCACGTAGTTGTCTGCATATTATTCAAGTTATCCTTGGTGTTGGCGTTCGAAATTCTACTGGCTGCGGTTTGCGCCTTTCTGGTTTGTCCCGCCATGACCCTAATCGTTAAAAACACGCTGGCGGCGGCGGTATTTACTCCGATCGTGCTGGCGGTGGTAGGCCTCGGAGTTTTTGGAATCACGGATCTGCTCTACCCTGCGCGGGTGGAAGCAATGAACGGGGGCGACACCCTCGTTTATTTCCAAGTTATCCCTGCGGTGGCGGCTGCGGGCGTAATATTTGTCATCGGCTATTTTATCTTTCAGCGCCTCGAATGCCGGGAGTTTCTCGGCCGGGAAGTTGGTTTGGCATGGTTGTTAGCGCCGGGACGCTGGTTGTTGACGGCGAGCGGGCCGGGGACTTGGTGGTCGAGCTTGGTTTTGAAGGAACTTCAACTGCATCGGCTCAACTTTTTCCTGGCGTTTCTCTTTGTGCTGGCATGCCTAGCTAGTGCGTTTCATGCCTGGCTTAAGCCCGTCCTTATTTATGGCGACGATTTCTTTTACCGCATGCCGTTCTTGATATATTGGGCGATTGCCCCCCTGACCATTGGTGCGGTGCCCATTGCGGAAGAGCGCCAGTTAGGGGTGCTGGAATGGCAGATGGCCATGCCTCCCGCGCGCGGCAAACAGTGGGCCATTAAGGCGATCGTGACCTATTTGGTGGGGGTGGCCTGGTTAGTGATTTTGCCGGTAGCTTGCTTGATAGGACTCTACCGTCCGTTGCAGATACCTTTCTTCGAGAATGACTTACAAGTCGCGTGGACCTGCGTTGCGGCCTTGGGGTTGATGACCTTGGCTTTTTATACGTCCTCTTTGTGCGCGACCACGCTACGAACGGTGCTCGTCACCTTGGCGGCCTTGATCAGCGTGAGTTTATCGATGGCGGCTTTCTTCTGGATTCCGTCGGTATTGGATTATTACACGCAATTTTTATGGCGGTGCGAAAGCGAGCAATTGTTAAAGTTCCTCATTAGTTCATCTCCTTTTGGGGTGTTGTTTACCATCAGCCTGTTTACGGCAATGGGCATAGGGGTGATTTCGGCCCTCATACTTGGCTTATGCCGGGTAAATTACCTAGCCAACGATCCTCGCCGCTGGTTCGTCAAAACGCAGTGGGTCATCGTGGTTTTGGGGGTGGATTTGCTGGTTAATTCCTTGATCTATTTTTCCAATTTACTCGCGGAATTCAAAATAACCCCTCTCTAATTGGCTGGTGGACCGAGGCTAGCCGGGCTTTGACGCCATTTCACCGTTGCCAAAGCATGCCTGGCGTGGCCATTCTAGAGCTGTGCCAAAAATCGCCGAAATGCTCCGCAAGGGTAGAGAGGCCAAAGGCTGGACGATCTACCAAGTGGCGGAGATGACCAAAATCCGGACCGAACATATTCGGGCTCTGGAAGATGGGAATTACGACACTTTTTCCGCCACCATTTTCATCAAAGGGTTTGTGCGGAATTACGCCAATTTGGTCAAACTGGATGTGGCGGAAGTGCTTGCCGAGTTGGAAACCGAGCTGGCTCAAACCGAGAAATTCCGCGAGCCCCCCAGCTTGATGGGCGAATCCCACAGCTGGGTTGATGTGGTTACTTTGCAGCTATCCAAGGTGAACTGGCGTTGGGTGGCGCCCGTTTTTGGACTGGCGATCTTAGTCGCCGCCAGCCTTTGGGGGTATCGGGCCTGGCGCAATCACCCCCCTAAAGACCCGCTCATTCACTTGCGATCAGGCATTTATGAACCGGCCAGCAATTTCCCCTCGGCCGTGGTGCTGCCGTTGCCTACAAATTCGCCCGCGACCAACGCGCCGGTGCGCACGCGGACGCCGGGCAAAACGCGCCCCTAGTAACCCTGTTTCAAAAGGGTGGCGCGGTTGTGAACCGTAGCGCGTTTTATTCAAGCTATGACATCGGAAACCATTAAAGCGTTTTTCAAGAAAGACCATTTCGCCGCCCATTGCGGAGTCGAGTTGTTGGAGGCGGCTCCCGGTCGCGCCCGCTCGCGCATGGTGATTGGTGAGCACCACAAGAACGGACTCGGCGGCATCCAAGGCGGCGCTATATTCACCCTGGCCGATCTAACCTTCGCCGCCGCGGTTAATGCGCATGGGACCATCGCGGTCGCCATCAATGTCAGCATCAACTTCATGAAGTCGGTCTCCAGTGGCATCCTGACCGCCGAAGCTCGCGAAGTGAGCGTGAATCCCAAGCTGGGAACTTATATCGTCGAGGTCAGGGATGATCAGGGCAGCCTGATCGCCGTCTTCCAAGGACTGGCGTATCGTAAGAAGGATCCATTGCCGACGGAATGACCGCATGAAACCCGAGTTGGAACGTAATTTGGGCGAACAGCCGTTGGTCAAGCTCCTGCGCGAACATGGTTTGCGTGCTCACGATTTAGTGGCCGCTTCGCCCGGTGGAATAACTCATAAGATGGTGGCCCGCGCTGGTAAAGGAAGGCGGTTGACGCCGCATTCGCAGTCTCTAGTGCTGGAAGCCTTGAATCGGGTGGCTCCCAAGGTGTACACCCTGCCGGATCTCTTCAATTATTAGGGCGAGGTCTCGGATTGGCGACGGTTGGCGGTTCGGTCATTGCGGTTGAGCCCTAGGGCGAGCGAGCGGGGCACTGAGTTTTGACGAGCGTATGGCGGGCGAGTCGTCGAAAAAGAACAACTGCCCAAAGGTTGGGCCGATTTTAGCCGAGGCGGCGGCGCTCGGTTGATAGTATTTCTCTGAATATTCCATGCTGTGTCGTGAACAAAAGGGGCGCGACAAAATTCTTCAGCCCATTCAGAGGCGCGCGATCCTAGCCTTTCCTAAAGGGCGCTGGCGCGGCCATTACGCTCCGATCATCCTTGGCTTATCCTCAAGACGGCACGGTTTATAGTCGGCGGAAAACTAAAGCATTCGGTGAACCTGTCGATTCCTCATATGAGGAGCGTGAATATGAGGAGGAGTTCTAATCTCGAAAACTTATCATCAAAAAATAACCGTTACTAATCGGTTTTCACTTTATAGACAAAAAGAGACTTGCCATTTATTGCCACATTAAAAGCAATATATGTAAAATATTTAATAGGAATTCTGTTGAATCGCGCCGTTTTTGCTCCAATCTGGCTCTGTAACCATTTATGCCGTCTGCTGCACCTACACAATTGTGGTTGGTCGTCGCGCTGATTTGCGGGCCGATTATCTTCGGTTTGCTCGCGTGGCTCGCCCAAAGTGAACGCACCCGAAATATTCTAGTCATTACCGCTACCTGCCTAACCGCTTTGGCTGGGGTGGCATTGGCGGTGCAAGGGCCCTTTATGCTTCAAGCCGGCCCCGGCACAGGGCATTTGGGGGATTTATTAGAGGCAGTCATGGTTGCTGTTGTCCTAGGTATTGGATATAAGCAAAAGATATGGCCAGTGTTCGCCATGGGGATCGTCCAAGCCGGGTTGGTGGTCTTTGAGCATTTAGGTAAAGGTGCGGAGTCAGCAAACCCGACATTTATCCTAGATTCGCTCTCGACGATATTGGTCCTCATCATATCCATAGTGGGATCTGTCATTGTAGTCTATGGCATAGGCTATATGCATGTTCATGAGCACCATGCGCCACCGACCACTGCGTCAACGGGACGGTTTTTCTTCTTCCTGACCGGGTTTCTGGGGTTAATGAATGGATTGGTGCTGACAGATAGCTTGAAGTGGCTGGCGATTTTTTGGGAAGGCACCACCTTGTGTTCCTTCTTCCTCATTGGTCATGATCGTACGCCAGAGGCCCGGAGGAATGCGGCGCGCGCCCTGATTATTAACGTGTTCGGTGGCATGTCCCTAGGTTTTGGCGTCGCCCTAGCTCAGCACGAAGGGGGAAATGGTTCGATTAGCAATATGGTCCAGTCGGCCGCGTTGCTACCTCTAGTTTTGGTGGTACTCGCAACCTTTACCAAATCGGCGCAAATGCCATTCCAAAGTTGGTTGTTGGGCGCGATGGTGGCTCCCACCCCGGTTTCCGCGTTACTACACTCCAGTACAATGGTTAAGGCGGGTTCGTATCTCTTGCTGCGGCTCGCTCCTGGTTTTGTCGGCACAAATTTAGCGACGGTTATCGCACTATCTGGTGCTTTCACCTTTGCTGTAACCTCCGCTATAGCCATAAGCCAAAGCAACGCTAAGAAGGTACTGGCCTATTCGACGATTGCCAACCTCGGGTTGATTGTGGCTTGCGCGGGTATCGGCACGCCGATGGCTTATTCGGCGGCCCTCGTCATCCTCGTCTATCATGCGATTTCCAAAGCCCTGCTATTCCTCTGTGTGGGCACCATCGAGCAGCAGATCGGCAGCCGGGATATCGACGATATGAGCGGAATTATGCTCAAAATGCCGTATACGACCACCATCGCGGCAGTGGGCATGGTGTCGATGATGCTGCCTCCGTTTGGCATGCTGGTCGGTAAGTGGATGGCGATCGCTTCTTCCGGACATGCGCCGATCGTGCTGTTGTTGCTGGTGATAGGCAGCGCGCTTACCATCTTTTTCTGGGCCAAATGGTTAGGACGCATCATAACCACCGCCTATCACGATCATTACACCGTTGAAAACTTGCCCTTCTCCATGAAAGGCGCGCTCTCTTTGCTGGTGCTCATGGTGATTGCGGGGGGGGCGATGACGGGGGTGATCTACCGAAACTATTTGAGTCCGCTGGCGAAGGTCACCATGTCCGGGTCGCCTTTGGCCAACGATTCGTCGGTGCTCCTTAAGTCGGTCGATGAATTCATGGGCTGGCCGTTGATCACCATTATCGTGGTGGTAGCCGGGGTGGTTTTGATGGCGTTGCTGGGATTAAGGAATTCCCACACGCGTTTGCCGTTCCTCTGCGGTGAGAATACGCCTTCCGGAACCCGCACTTTTGTTTTTCGCAGCTTGATGGACCAACCTGTCACGGCCCACGTTTCCAGCTTTTACTTCGCCCCCTGGTTTGGCGAGATCGGCATCACAAAATGGGCTAATCCCGTCGCTGTTTTGATCTTATTGACCCTCTTTGTGCGCATAGGTTTGATATGAATAAGTTGACGCTTGCCATTGGCGCGGTTGTGCTTGCGCCGTTCATCGGTGGATTAATTCAAGGGTTTGACCGGGTGTTAACCGCTCGCATGCAAGGCCGCAAAGGTCCTCCCTTGTTACAGCCGTTTTACGACATTCTCAAGTTGTTACGCAAAGAGCGGGTGGTGGTGAATAGCCAGCAAATACTCTACGCGTATATGCACTTAGCGATGATGGTATTGGCGCTGTTCATGCTCTTTATGGGGCAGGATGCGTTGATGTTACTGTTCATTCTCGCGTTTTCGACTTTGTCACTGGTCTTGGGCGGCATGAGTGTGCGCTCGCCCTATAGTCGTATAGGCGCGCAGCGCGAAATCATGATGATGGTGGCGTATGAGCCCATTTTGATCCTCATGGTGATCGGCATGTACTTGGTGAATGGAAATTTTCGTTTACAGGCGGTTTTCGAAGCGGAACGGCCGCTCTTGCTTTCCATGCCGTTGCTCTTTTTGGCCTATCTCACCGTCGTGATGATCAAGTTCCAAAAATCCCCCTTCGATTTGGCCACATCGCATCATGCGCATCAGGAAATTGTCAAAGGCCTCACCCTAGAGTTTGCCGGTCCTTGCCTAGGAGTCATTGAGATCGCCCATTGTTACGAGGTCGCCTTTTTCCTGGGGTTGGTGGGGCTGTTCTGGCTCTCCAACTTTTGGATCGCGGCCGTTTTAATGGGCGGCGTGTTTGTGCTTTCGCTGCTTTTAGACAATTTATGCGCCAGGCTGACGACCATTTGGATGTTCCGTTTCATGTGGTCGGTAGCCCTGGGATTGGCGCTGACGAACATCGTCTGGCTTTACTGGCACTAATCGCAAATCAAAAAGTATCATGAAAGATAAAGTGCGTTTCGATAAGTCGCCCTGGGTGGTGCATTTTAACTGCAACAGCTGCAACGGTTGTGACATCGAGTTGTTGGCCTGCTTGTCGCCCCTCTATGATTTGGAGCGGTTCGGCATCGTGCATGTGGGCAACCCTAAACACGCGGATGTGTTGGTGGTGACCGGTTCGGTCAATTACCGCAACGCCCGGGTTTTAAAAAATGTGTACGATCAGATGCCCCATCCCAAAGTGGTCGTGGCGATGGGGGTTTGCGCGGCGACCGGCGGCGTTTTTCGAGAATGTTACAACGTGTTGGGCGGCGTGGAAAAAGTGGTCCCGGTCGATGTGTTCGTGCCCGGTTGCCCGTCCCGTCCAGAAGCGATGATGGATGGCATCTTGCAAGCGGCGGCCAAGCTCGATGAAAAGCGCCGCAATCCCGATGTGCCGGTGGCTGTTTCCACCGATACAGTGGTTCGGCTCCCCGCGCCTGAAGCGGCCCGGCCCGCCTTGCCGGCTGATACGGCAAGCGCTTTGGCAACCCCGATGGAGAAAATCGCATGAGTTCTTTGATAAACGCCACGCCGGTCACCACGGAAAATTTGCTGCATCAAGTCGCTTTGCTAAAGCAACAAGGTTGCCGGTTGATCACTCTGACCTGCCTCGATACGGGGGATGGCCACGAAGTTATTTATCACTTCGCCCAAAAATACGAGATGATCCATTTGCGTAAACATGTGGCCAACGGCGGAACCTTGATCAGTATTAGCACGATATTCTTTTGCGCCATGATTGTGGAGAACGAGATTAAAGATCATTTCGGGATCGAAGTGCATGGTTTGCCCATCGATTTTCAAGGACGCCTTGTCCTGAGTGAAAACGCGCCGCGCGCCCCGATGAATAAACGCTGCGGCATGGAGATCGACGCCCGAGTTCCCGAGCCCGCTTCCACGGTGGTGATTGCGCCCGCTTCACCCCCCGCCAAGGAAGCCGTCCCGCAAACGCCGGCCAAGGGAGGTGTCGCGTGAGCCAAAAGTCCACGATTCCTTTCGGTCCGCAGCATCCGGTTTTTCCCGAGCCTATCCAACTGCGTCTCGTGCTCGAAGATGAGAAAGTGGTCGAAGCTCTGCCCGCTATTGGCTACTGCCATCGTGGTTTGGAAAAGCTGGCGGAGAAAAAAGATTTTCTGCAAGACGTGTATTTGATCGAGCGTATCTGCGGCATTTGTAGTTTCATGCACTCCATGAATTACTGTCAGGGGATCGAGGAATTGCTCGGCCTGCCGGTGCCCGATCGCGCCCGCTTTCTGCGGGTCATCTGGGCGGAGGTTCATCGCATGCATAGCCATTTGCTCTTTCTCGGCTTGCTGGCGGATTCTTTCGGCTACGAGAATCTTTTCATGCAATGCATGCGTTGCCGCGAAGATATTCTTGAAGTCATGGAATTGACGGCGGGTAATCGTATTTTGCTCACCACCTGTTGCATTGGGGGAGTGCGCAAGGATATTCCGGCCGATCAAATGGATCAAATCTTGCTCGCCCTGGATCGGGTGGGGGAACAACTGGTCGATTTGCGTAACGCTTTCTCCAACGATTACACCGTCAAGAAACGTCTGATCGGGGTGGGTTGTCTCACGGCGGCGCAAGCTCATGAATCGGGCGCGGTCGGGCCGGTGGCCAAAGCTTGCGGTGTGGCGCTTGATTTGCGGGAAACCGGCTATGCCGCCTACAAAGAGCTCGGATTCAAAACCATCACCGAGACGGCCGGCGACAGCTACGCGCGCATGATGGTTCGTTTGCGCGAACTCGATCAATGTATGGAACTGGTTCGCAAAGCGATCCAGTTGCTGCCTGCGGGGCCGATCAGCACGCCTTTCAAGGGTAATCCCACGGGCGAGGTAGCCGCGCGCATCGAGCAGCCGCGCGGCGAACTGTTATTTTTCATCAAAGGCAATGGCACGAAAAACTTGGAGCGTTTCCGCGCGCGCACGCCCACCTTTGCGAACTTGGCGCCTTTGCTGCAAATGCTGCCGGGCTGTCAATTGGCGGATGTGCCCATTATCGTTATCAGCATCGACCCTTGCATCAGTTGTACCGAGCGGTAAACCCCGAGTTTTTCCGAGACGCCTATGGAAATGTTAAAGAACATCCTGCGAAACACCTTCAGCAAGCCGGTGACGCGCTTGTATCCTTTTGAAAAGCGTGAAGCCATGGCGGGGGCTCGCGGCCAACTGGATAACAACGCGGATTTATGCACCTACTGTTCGGTTTGCGAAAAGCGCTGTCCAACAGGCGCGATCACGGTTAAGCGCAAGCCGGAGAAATCCTGGACTCTACGGCCGCATATGTGCATTTTGTGTGGATACTGCATAGAAGTTTGCCCCAAAAAAAGCCTCGGCATGCTCAAGGAGCATCGAGCCCCCTCCGTGTAAGGTGACGCTCCCAGTGGTTCCACCGCCGGACACGCTTGTTCGCGGATGCGGTTTAGTTGGCCAGGAACCACATAGAAAGCGCGGTATCCGCCGCCGAGAGGCCGATCGCCGCGCGGGCAATCCATTTGCCCCGGCCGGATAAATCCCAGCTGGAGGCGCGCACTTCCCCGACCACGCCGGACACGAGTCCGAGGATGCCAAAGATGTAGAGACTGCCGGCGGCGTCGCGGGGCAGAGACCACAAATAATAGGCGGTGGCCACGCTGACAATCAGCCCGAGCCAAGCCCCCCAATTGGGAGGATGAGGCCAGATGAAACGAGCTGGGGCCGAGAGTTGGGGCGGGGAGATCGGAATGCGCTTGCGCAAGGTGGAACGAGTGAAGCGGGTAATCCGTCGGGGAATACCGCGTGGGAGGGGCGGTCGCGTTCCCGCCTGGCTTGAGGAAGAGTGGATCAACGTGCGGGCGCGCGGCGCCGGCTTTAAGTGCTCGCCGCGCTTGACGGCGGCCGCCGACGGGAAAGGATCCCTGCCGCCCAGTTGTTTGGCTCGCTGACACCAAGGGCAGGCATCGAGGTGGTTGCTATACACGTGTTGCTCGTTTGCCGGGCACACGGCCAGGGATTTTTCCGCTATTTCCAACATTTCTTGCCAGGCAGGGGCATCCGGGCGGGCATTCGGGTTTTCGTGCCCATCCTGAAAACAGCGCACAAACAAGCTTTGGACCAAAGGGTGCAGCCATCCGAAAGCGGGCGCGGCGGGTGAAGGGTTGTAGGGTGATCCGGGACGATTGGCATGGGGAAAATGACCCGCGGCGATCCGTTGTTCATATGGGGGAGGATCTCCCGGGCCGGTGTAAGCTCCGGCAAAAGGATGGGTTCCTTCCATCAATAATTGAAAAAGCACAACGCCCAGGCCAAATAAATCATGCTCCGGCAGACGATCCATCTCCGAGAAGTTTTGCCCTTGCAGTTCAGGCGGGGTAAACTCGGGTTTGCCCACTCGGCAGCGATAAACCCGACCTTGTTCGGGGGCCCGCACTTGGAACGAATCCGTGTCCACCAAAGTAACCAAAGCCCGGTCCGAGACCAAGATATTGGATTCGTTAACGTCGCCAATCACATACCCGCGCTCATGCAGGGCTCGCACTGCGGTAGCCAGGTTGCGCGCGGTCCTCAAGAGGTAGAAATAATTAAAAAGCGGGCATTCCTGGCGGCGGGTTTTCGGATTGAAATAATCGATCACGCGTCGCATGCCGGTAACCCGGGGCATGAGAAAGCCATGCACCCGATTCCGAAATTGGGCGGAGCGGAGCAAGTCCGCCGGCCAGGCGATGGAATTATGTTTTTGGCCGGTGGAAGGATCGGCCGGAGGTTGGGCTAGCATGAGCCGCAGTTTATCGGCTCGTTCCAGGGAGGGTTTATGGTAGATTTTGGCGACGAACAGCGGTTCTCCCGGCACGGTATAAATGCGCGCCTCGCCGCCGGAGGCGATCAACAAGGAGTCGCTTAAAGTGAACGTCTGGCCCGTGGATTGTCGCAAGACACGCACACGCTGTCTGAGTTTACGCTGGCGCCGCCAGCACCAGCGTCAAATCGTCATCGGTTCGTTCCGCCAGCCGAGGTGATTTGAGAAAATGCGCCAGGCTTTCGCTGCTGGCCACCGGATTTGCCTGCGGTTCGACGAGCCGCCACAAGGGGTTGAAGAAAGGCGCGTGCGGGCTGGCGCCCGGCATTTTTAAAGCGAGCATTTGGAGCCCATCGGAAAAAACGGCCAAGTGCTTGACCGGCGCGTCATGCACTCCGTATTGAACCCGTTCCAGGACTTCTTCGGAGGTTAGAAACAGCGTCTCATTCAGGTATTCGCCCCCGCTGGCGGGGTGGGTGATGCATTCGAGACGAGAGTTCTCTCCGGACACGACCACCGCCCCATCGCCAACTTGAGCCGCCACCAAAAGCCGCGGGGACGCCAGCATCAAGAGCAGGGTGGTGGCGAAATCGCGCAAGGGCCGGTGTCTGGCCAGGGCTTCCATCACCACGGCCTCGCGGCAAATCCGCATCGTTTGCTCCAGCCAAGACCGCCAGAGAAACGCCTCCTGAGGCGCGGGTCCGGGCAGGGTGGTTTGCAGAAATTGGAGGGCCGTCTGCACCGCGATGGCCGCGCCCACTTCGGCGAGGCTCGCGG
>DBTJ01000081.1:10431-13949 GCA_002306985.1 Verrucomicrobia bacterium UBA1319 | reverse complement strand
TCGGCCAAAACGCCGTCCGGCCAAGTTCGCCAGCCATGCGCATCCTGGCAAGGTTGGCCGGATTTATCGTGGCGCGAACCGCGGGCCGTCATGGCGGCGACCCGCCAGACGTTTGGAGTCGCGGCACCCATGCTCAAACGGAGGCCCAGCCCGGCGGGGGCAAGGCGATTTGCTCATCGGTCCGGGATTGCGAGACGGCTTCCATGCTTTTGGAGAGCCAGACAAACATTTCCACGAAATTCAAACCCATGAGTTTAACCGGAGCGCGGGTGACGATTTCGGCTAATTTTTCCATGTTGGCCCCTTCAACCCCCACCGCAAAGAAGGCCACCCGTTTGTTGACTTCGTCGGCTTTCAGTCGCGCCGTGGCTTGTTGGATGGCGGCTTCCGCTTCCCCTTGCGGCTCCCCATCGGTGATCATGAATACCCATGGCCGGTAATAGGCTACCCCATTCTGGCGGTAAGTCGCTTTGCGGGCTTGCACCATGTCCAAGGCTTTTTGAATCGCCGTGCCCATGTAGGTTTGGCCTTGGGCGGTCAATTTGGGGGGCTCGAATTGATCGGCGGTGACGAAGTCTTGCGCGACGCGCACTTCGTTGTCGAAAGTAATGATGGCCACCTCAACCCGCCGCGAAGCCAGAGGATCTTTGGCCAGGTCGGATTTGAATGCCGCTAAACCCTGATTTAAAGCCTCAACGGCTTCACCTTGCATGGAACCCGAAGTGTCCAGCAGCAACACGCAAGCACAACGAGGCTCGGGGTTTTCGGCGAATTCAACCGCATCTTCCAATCGCACCGGATTTGTCATGGCATATTCCTTTAACAGTCTCAGACCACGCAATGGATATGCGGTTTTTAAGCCTGGGATTCAAGCCTATTCGCCGACGCGGTGCGGCCCTGCGACGCCGCGTGACGACTCAATTTTTCCGCGCGCAAGGAGGGTACCACTTACCACGCCAAGATATATCCATATACGATTGGCCAAATCAGGAGTGTCGCCGGGTACCCGGCGGACTTCCTTAAACCGCCGGTTCATCGGCCGGTTTTTTGGCCGATTCGATGACTTTTTTAGCCAGTTCCGCCGGCATTGGATCGTAATGCGAAAAGGCTTTGGTAAAAAAACCTCGGCCTTGAGTAATGGAGCGCAGGGCTTGCGTATAGGTTTGGATTTCCGCTTCAGGGACGCGCACGGAAATAGTCTGTAAATGCCCGTCGGGATCGATGCCCCCGATCTTCCCTCGGCGCGAGGAAAGGTCACCCATCACATCGCCCGTGTATTTGTCCGGCACCGTGACTTTTAAATCGACGATCGGCTCTAGCAGGATCGGCGAGGCTTTTTCAACCGCGAGTTTGAAAGCCTCGCGCCCGGCGACTTGAAAAGCAATGTCTTTGGAATCCACCGGATGAGTCTTGCCATCCACGAGGATCACTCGCACATCGACCACCGGGTATCCGGCGAGGATGCCTGATTCGAGTTTAGCATGGACCCCTTTATCCACCGCTGGCCGGAAAGGCTGGTCGATTACGCCCCCGACGATTTTATCGACAAACTCGTATCCGGTGCCTCGGGGTAGTGGTTCCACGTCGATGGCGATTTTGGCATATTGGCCCGCGCCACCCGATTGTTTCTTATGCGTATATTCCACGTAACGAACCGGTTTGGTGATGGTTTCCCGATAGGAGATCCGGGTTGGGGCGCGGTCGACTTCGACTTTAAATCGGCGCTTGAGACTATCGAGTAGGACATCGAGGTGGATGTCGCCCATGCCTGAAAGTACTTCTTGCTTGATATCCGGCTGGTACTTAAAGGTAAACGTCGGGTCTTCCTCATGCAACTTGCTGATACCCACCGCGATTTTATCTTCGTCGCCTTTGTTTTTTGAATGGATGGCAACACTCACGAGCGGAGTCGCATACGGTGTTGGTGGAAAAATATTGGTAGATCCTCGATCAGCCAGAGTTCCATTCGTGTGGGTGCCTTTAAGCTTAAGCAGGGCACCAATATCTCCCGCGCAGATTTCCGTGGTATCCACCCGTTCATGACCGCGCGGAAAGTACATGTTGCCAGGCTTTTCAACCAGGTTTTGCACGGTATTCTGAACTTCCGCGCCGGTGGCCAGTTTGCCGCTCCAAACCCGCACGATGTTGAATTCGCCAATGTGCTCTTCCGATACGGTCTTAAAGACGAACGCCAGCAACGGTCCCGTGACGGCACAGGCCACTTTTTTCTCGTTTTTGCCCTCCCGAACTGTGACTTCAGTCCGGGTGGAGGCGGGCGGACAATAATCGACTACCGCATCCAAAAAGAGATCGGTACCCACATTGAGCAAAGCACTGGTAGAGAAGACGGGATGAATCTGTCTTTCGGCGACTCCCTTGGCCAATCCGCGCTTCATTTCTTCCGGCGAAAGCTCGCCTTTGTCAAAATAGATGTTCATTAACTGCTCATCCGTTTCGGCGACGGCTTCCATGAGCAGGATGCGCATATTGTTGGCCACTTCCCGCAAATCCGCCGGGAAATCGATCTTCTTTTTAAGCCCAGCACCTTCGCGGGCGTACTCAAAGGCTTCCATGGTAACCAGATCAATCACGCCTTTGAATTTAGAGCCTTCACCAATGGGCAGTTGAGCGGGAGCCACCGCGTTGCCATACGTTTCACGCAGGACCGACAAGGTCGCTTCGAATCGAGCGTTTTCGCGATCCATTCCATTGATAAGGAACATGAAAGGTCGGTTTTGGCTCGCGACTTCACGCATCACGCACTCGGTGCCGACCTGCAAACCGCTGACGGCGTCGACGGTTACGATGGCGCTCTCCACCACGCGCATGGCCGCGCGCACATCGCCGGAAAAATCCAAAAAACCCGGCGTATCGAGGAAATTGATTTTGGCGCTTTTCCACTCGCAAAAACCGGCGGCCATGGAAATGGTTATTTTCCTTTCCCGTTCATCGGGACGATTGTCGAAAATGCTCGTGCCTTGACTGACTTTGCCGAGCCTGGAAGTGCCTTTGGAAGTGAAGCTAAAAGCTTCCATGAGAGAGGTTTTGCCCACGCCACTATGAGCCACCAAACACACGTTGCGGATTAACTGAGCGTCGTATTTCTTCATGAGGTCTCCATTTTATAATACCGGGCGATAATCATCGCTGCCGCCATTTCACGACGATTTTCTGAGGTTATAACAATGGCCGAATAAATACACCTTGCCACGCACAAGGTCTGTTAGCGGCTATAGCGTTACTCTATAAAATCCGGCAAGGGGTACGCAATGAAAAACTTTGAAATAGAGTGGATTATCAAAGTATAAAGCAGGGCCAAATATTTGTAAGAAAGTTTTTGACAGGCGCTCGCGGGTTCTATAGAGTGACGCCCGGTTTTAAGGCTGAGAAAAGGTAAAAATTCATCAAACCTGTTCCTTTTTGAAAAAAAGGTGGGTTAATGGGTTATTGTCGTTTGTTTATCAGGAAAGACGATTAACCGATAGCCGCGCCCATGTAGCTCAGTTGGCAGAGCGCGT
>DBTJ01000081.1:9372-10160 GCA_002306985.1 Verrucomicrobia bacterium UBA1319 | reverse complement strand
GTAAGGACGAGGTCACCAGTTCAACCCTGGTCATGGGCTCCAATTTAGAGAAAAGTCAGAGTAAGACTTTTTGAATGTTGAGTTAACAACTTATAAAAACCAGGAAGCGCAATGGCAAAAGAATCATTTCAAAGAACGAAACCCCACGTCAACATTGGCACCATCGGCCACGTTGACCATGGCAAGTCCACTCTGACCGCCGCGATTGTCGAAGTTCAGTCCAAAAAAGGTTTGGCGTCTCCGATCTCCTATGCGGATATCACCAAGGGTGGAACCGTTCGTGACGCGACTAAGACCGTCACCATCGCGGTTTCGCACGTTGAATACCAGAGTGACAGTCGTCACTATGCCCACGTTGACTGTCCGGGACACGCCGATTACATCAAAAACATGATCACGGGTGCCGCCCAAATGGATGGCGCTATTCTGGTGGTCAGCGCGGCTGATGGTCCCATGCCTCAGACTCGCGAACACATTCTCTTGGCTCGCCAAGTCGGTGTGCCGGCGATCGTGGTGTTTCTTAACAAGGTAGACTTGGTTGACGATCCTGAATTGCTGGACCTCGTCGAAATGGAATTGCGCGACCTGCTGACCAAGTACAATTTCCCGGGCGATAAAACCCCGATTATCCGCGGCAGCGCCACTGCGGCGTTGGCGGCTAAGCCGGAAGGTTTGAAAGCCATTGCCGAACTGCTGAAAGCGGTGGATGATTTCGTTCCGTTGCCGACTCGCGAGATTGACAAGCCGTTCTTGATGAGCATTGAGGACGTGTTCAACATTGAAGGTCG
>DBTJ01000081.1:5511-9132 GCA_002306985.1 Verrucomicrobia bacterium UBA1319 | reverse complement strand
TGTTCAACATTGAAGGTCGCGGCACGGTCGTAACCGGTCGTGTGGAGCGCGGCGAGATCAATCGTATGTCGGAAGTTGAAATTGTCGGTTTGCGCGATACTCGCAAGACGGTGGTTACGGACATTGAAATGTTCCGCAAATTGCTGGATAAGGCGAGCGCGGGCGATAACGTCGGCGTGTTGCTGCGCGGCATCAAGAAAGAAGACGTAGAGCGCGGTATGGTTTTGGCGAAAACCGCCTCCATCACCCCGCACACTAAATTTAAGGCTGAAGTTTACGTGCTGTCCAAAGAAGAGGGTGGCCGTCATACGCCGTTCTTCAATAAATATCGTCCTCAATTCTATTTCCGGACGACGGATGTAACCGGCAATGTATCGCTGCCTCAAGGTGTTGAAATGGTAATGCCCGGCGACAACGTCGCGGTTGAGGTTGAATTGATCGCGCCTGTGGCTATGGAAAAAACCCAGCGCTTTGCAATTCGGGAAGGCGGCCGCACGATTGGTGCCGGTCGTGTCTCGGAAATCATTGCGTAGTTTAGAATCCTGGCATAGGATGATTTTTGGGGTGGGGCTTAGCTTCATCCCAAACTAAAGTGGTGGCCCAGGGTTCCCTGGTAAACTTGGGGAGCCATCCATCGGCGAGTAGGGCGGTAGCTCAATTGGTAGAGTAGCGGTCTCCAAAACCGTTGGTTGGGGGTTCAAGTCCCTCCCGCCCTGCCACTAACAAATGCCGGAGGGGTGGCAGAGTGGTCGATCGCGACGGTCTTGAAAACCGTTAAGGCTAATCACCTTCGGGGGTTCGAATCCCTCCCCCTCCGCCAGAATTAAAGGTCAGACGTGAACGAGTATTTATCACTCATAATTTGGGTTGTCGTAATAGGCGCGGCGTTCTTCTATGCTTGGCATAAAGGCTATTTGAAGGACCTCGCGGATTACGTGCAGGGAACCAAGGAGGAATTACGAAAGTGCACTTGGCCGAGCGCTGAAGAATTAAAGGGCTCGACCGCAGTGGTCATGGTGTCCATCGTTCTACTGGGGGCGTACACAGTAGGGGTGGACTTCGTTATTACCTTGGTGGTGCGTTTGATAACGTAACCCCTAGGGGTAAGAAGGAGCAGCCATGAAAAGCGATTGGTTTGTACTGCATACCTTGGCGGGCCAGGAACAGCGCGTCAAAGATAGCATCGAGAAGCGTATGAAGGCCGAGGAAATGGGTGAATACATCCAGGAAGTCCTCGTGCCTATGGAGCGGGTCGTTGAGGTGCGCAACGGAAAGAAAACCGTGACGACTCGGAAGTTGTATCCAGGATACGTCTTCATCTTCATGGCCTTGTTGGACGATAACCGGCGCATTATTGAAAAACCGTGGTATTTTATCCGCGACACTCAAGGAATTATTGGGTTTGTCGGCGGTGAGCGTCCCACCCCGGCTTCCACCGAGGAAATCGACCTGATCAAGAATCAGATTTCCGAATCAGAAGACCACGAAAAGCCCAAAGTGAATTTCGAGGCTGGGGAAACGGTCAAGATCAACGATGGGCCGTTCTTGAATTTCAGCGGCGTCATTGAAGAAATCGAGCCGGAACGCGGCAAGTTGAAAGTGACCGTAAACATTTTCGGTCGCAACACGCCCGTCGAGTTAGAATATTGGCAAGTTGAGAAAGCGTAAGTTTTATGGCGAAAAAGGTTGTTGGACAGATTAAATTGCAGATTCCCGCAGGCCAGGCAAACCCGGCGCCCCCGGTCGGTCCCGCCCTAGGCCAGCACGGCGTGAATATCATGGGATTCTGCAAAGAATTCAATGCCGTCACTAAAGAGCAGGCGGGAATGATTATCCCCGTGGTGATCACAGTTTATCAGGATAAATCATTCACCTTCATCACCAAGTCGCCGCCGGCGTCCGTGTTGCTGAAGAAAGCGGCCGGAGTAGCTTCCGGTTCCAAGACCCCCAACAAAGATAAAGTTGGTAAGGTCACGAAAAAACAGATTTTGGATATCGTTAAACTAAAGGCCAAAGATCTTAATGCCACGGACTCCGAGGCGGCCAGCCGCATGATCGCGGGCACCGCGCGGAGCATGGGCATTGAAGTTGTAGGCTAATTCATTAAAAATAAAGCGGGAGAGTTCATCTCGCTAACACCGCGAAATCACATGCCAAGCAAAAGATATAAGAAGGGAATCCAACTTTTGGATTCAACCAAGTCCTATCCGTTGACTGCCGCTGTGGAAGTTTTAGGTAAATTTCCGCGCGCCAAGTTTAATGAAACGGTCGATTTAGCTTTTAAACTTGGGGTTGACCCAAAGCAATCCGATCAGATGGTCCGCGGCACGGTGCCGTTGCCTCACGGCAGCGGTAAGACGGTGCGCGTGGTGGTGTTTTCAAAAAGCGGCCCTTCGGCTGACGCGGCTAAAGCGGCTGGCGCCGAGCATGTCGGTTTTGAAGAATTAGTCAAAAAATGCACCGAAGGTTGGTCTGACTTCGATGTGGCGATCGCGACTCCGGAGGCGATGGTTGAGGTTAGAAAATTAGGTAAAGTGCTTGGGCCTCGCGGTTTAATGCCTAATCCTAAAACGGGTACGGTTACTGACGACACGGCGAAAGCGGTCAAAGAAGTCAAGGCGGGTCGCGTCGAGTACAAGGTTGACAAAGGTGGCAATGTTCATGTCGCCATCGGCAAAGTGAGCTTTGCGGCGGAACAAATTGTGGAGAATGCCCGCTCGGTGATCCGTGCGGTTGTGAAAGCGCGGCCGTCCAGCGTTAAGGGCATTTTCATCCAATCTTGCACCCTTTCAGCGACGATGAGTCCGCCGGTGCGTTTGGATATCCGCGAGTTCATAGCCGCAACCGTATAATATTACAAAGAATCGAGGTTACCCATGCGTGCAGAGAAACAATTTGTCAGTAAAGAGTACATTGATCGTTTAAACGCTTCGCCGTTTTTCGTCATCGTCAATTACCAGGGGCTGAAAGTTAAACATTTTGGTGAATTGCGCAAACGGTTGAACACGGCTGGCGCGCAGATTCACGTCGTAAAAAACTCGATTTTCCGAGTGGCGGCCAAGGAATCAGGCGCCGCCGACTTAACCGCGGGATTGGCGGGACAGTTGGCGGTGGTAACCGGCCAGAAAGATATTTCCGCCGCCGCCAAGGTTTTGAAGACCTTCCAGGCTGAGTTTGAGAAACCGAAAATTCAATTTGGCTATCTCGGTAAAGATCGTTTGGATCTCAAGCAAGTTCAAGCGATTGCGGAACTCCCCTCGTTGGAAGTTTTACGCGCCAAGTTGCTCGGCTTGTTCAACACTCCAGCCACCCGTTTGGCTCAAATTATCAAAGCTCCCGGTCAACAGTTGGCGCAAGTTATCAAGGCTCATGCCGAAAAAGGCGAGTGAGCGATCCCATTTCAACCTCGGAGAGGGCCTTCGGGGTTGAGTTCATAAACATTCAAAAAGTAAATCGTCGCCTGGCGGGCAGCCGGGTCAATTCGTTCGCGGCCGCGAACGGCGACGAGACGGAAAGGTATCATGGCTGAATTAGATTCTATCGTTGAACAATTAAGTAAACTGACGGTTTTGGAAGCGGCTGATTTAGTGAAGAAACTGGAAGAGAAGTGGGGCGTTTCCG
>DBTJ01000081.1:2877-5260 GCA_002306985.1 Verrucomicrobia bacterium UBA1319 | reverse complement strand
TGGGGCGTTTCCGCCGCCGCTCCGGTTGCCGCCGCTGCCGCTCCCGCCGGTGGTGCCGCTGCTCCGGCCGCTGAAGCTAAGACGACATTTGATGTCATCCTGGCCTCCGTGCCCGCCGACAAGAAGATCGCCGCCATTAAAGCGGTGCGCGAAATCAAGTCCGGTCTGGGTTTGGCCGAAGCCAAGAAATTGGTCGAGGAAGCTCCGAAACCGATTTTGGAAGGTGCCAATAAGGCTGACTCCGATGCCGCCAAGAAAAAATTGGAGGAAGCCGGCGCCAAAGTGGAAATCAAGTAATTGCGATTCATGTGGATGGCGGCGGGCAAACCTCCGTCATCCACCATGTCCGGAAAATCAGTTTGGTGGCCAGCAACCAAAACTTGAAACTCCGGATCAACATGCGAGAGCGTCGAGCGAGTCCCTGGCTGAACGCAGGGGACTGGCTTTGTGTCTTTTATAGGTAACGAAAGTACCGTTTCGAGCCAACCATTATTTTTTGAGGTCAAAATGCCATTGAGAGCGCCAGAGCGAATTAACTTCGGAAAAATCAAAGAAGTCATCACGCCCCCGAACTTGATTGAGTTGCAGGTCAACTCGTATCGGGAATTCTTGCAGTTGGAAACCCCTCCATCGCGCCGAAAAAATATGGGGTTGCAAGCGGTGTTTACCGAAGTCTTCCCGATTGAGAGTTATGATGGGAAGGTCGTTTTGGATTTTCATAGTTATGAGATCGGCGACGCCAAGTTAGACTGGTTGGAATGCTTGCGCGAAGGTCAGACCTACGGTGCCCCTTTGCATGTAACTTTCATCTTGAAAGATGAGACCGGGGCTAAGGAAGAGAAAGTGTTCATGGGCGAGTTGCCGCTGATGACGCCTCAAGGCACCTTCGTCATCAATGGCGCGGAGCGGGTTATTGTCAGCCAATTGCATCGTTCGCCGGGCTTAGCCTTCGAAGCTTCCCAACATCCAAATGGCAAAACCCTGCACTCCTTCCGCATCATTCCCGATCGCGGTTCATGGTATGAGGCGCAGTTCGACACCAGTGATTTGCTTTACGTCTATTTGGATCGCAAAAAACGTCGCCGCAAATTCCTGATTACCACCTTTTTCCGGGCCTTGGGTTACACCTCGGATGCGGATATTTTGAAGCTTTTCTACGATATTGAAGAGCTGAACATTAAAGAAGCCGAGGGTTTGGAAGATCTCCAGAACAAGGTCATGGTTGAAGACGCCGTGGACCCTGACAAGGGAATCCTTGTGGCCCGCGCTTTTGAACCGCTTTCCAAAGCCGTGTTACGGCAGATTGCTGATTTAGGGGTTACTAAGATCCGGGTGGTGGATACAACTATCGATGATGGTATTGTAATCAAATGCCTCAAGAAAGACCCCACCAAGAACGAGGAAGAAGCGTTAAAAGATATTTATCGCCGTTTGCGTCCGGGCGATCCGCCCACCGCCGCGAATGCGCGAGCCCTCATCAAACGGTTGTTTTTCGATCCGAAGCGTTACGATTTAGGCCGCGTGGGTCGTTATAAGATCAACCAAAAATTGAGTCTTAAAGGCAATGAGGATACTCGGGTATTGACCAAGGAAGACCTCGTTGCGGCGACTAAGTATTTACTGCGGTTGAAGAAGGGTGAAGGCAGCCTGGACGATATCGATCATTTAGGCAGCCGCCGTGTTCGTACGGTGGGTGAGTTGCTTTCCAACCAGTGCCGGGTGGGTTTGGCCCGCACCGAGCGTTTAGTCAAAGAGCGCATGACCTTGTTTGATCAAGGCATGGACGCCATGACGCCGCAAAAGTTGATCAATCCGAAAGCCTTGTCGGCGGTGATCCGCGATTTCTTTGGTCGAAGCCAGCTTTCGCAGTTCATGGATCAAATCAACCCGTTGGCGGAATTAACCCACAAACGCCGTTTATCGGCCCTAGGGCCGGGCGGTCTCTCGCGGGATCGCGCCGGATTTGAAGTCCGCGACGTGCACCCTTCGCATTATGGTCGTATTTGTCCGATTGAAACGCCTGAAGGTCCAAACATCGGCTTGATTGCATCTCTGGCCACGTTTGCCCGGGTGAATGATTTTGGGTTTATCGAAACGCCCTATCGCAAAGTCGAAAAAGGTCGCGTAACCCAGCAGATTGAATATCTAACCGCTGATCGGGAAGAGCCCTTCACCATCGCCCAAGCTAACGCCTTGATCGATGAAAAAGGACACTATCTTACCGAACGCGTCACTTGCCGCTTTAAAGGCGACTTCGTCGATGTGGAGCCCAATCGCGTGGACTACATGGACGTGTCACCCAAGCAGTTGGTCTCGGTGGCCGCCGGTTTGATTCCCTTCTTGGAACACGATGACGCTAACCGCGCCTTGATGGGTTCCAACA
>DBTJ01000081.1:920-2615 GCA_002306985.1 Verrucomicrobia bacterium UBA1319 | reverse complement strand
TCCAACATGCAACGGCAGGCGGTGCCATTGCTCGTGACCGACGCGCCGTTTGTCGCTACTGGTTTGGAAGACCGAGTGGCGCGCGATTCTTGCGCCGTGATTGTGGCTGAAGAAGGCGGCAAAGTCGCCTCCGTCACCGCGGATCGCATCGTTATTACCGCCGATGGCAAAATTCCGGAAGGTAAGAAAAAGCTCAAGCACGATCCGGCCGCCGGCATATTCGTATATCGAGTGCGCAAATTCATGCGCTCCAACGCCGCCACCTGCATCAATCAAAAAGTGCTCGTGGCTCGCGGTGAAACCGTGAAAAAGGGCCAGGTCATCGCTGACGGACCCTGTACTGAAGAGGGCGAGTTGGCGCTTGGGCGCAACGTACTGTGCGCGTTCATGCCATGGAACGGGTATAATTTCGAGGACGCTATCTTGATTAGCGAACGCATCGTGAAGGACGATGTGTTCACCTCGATTCATATCGATGAATTTGAAGTTGGCGCTCGCGATACCAAACTGGGGCCGGAGGAAATCACTCGTGATATTCCCAACCTTGGCGAAGAAGCGCTCAAGAACCTGGGGCCTGATGGCGTGATCCGCATTGGCGCCGAGGTTAAGCCCGGGGACATTCTGGTGGGTAAGATTACTCCCAAGAGTGAAACGGAGCTGGCTCCGGAAGAGCGGTTGCTGCGCGCGATTTTCGGTGAAAAAGCGGCGGATGTCAAAGATACCTCGCTCAAAGTACCATCCGGCACATATGGCATTGTCATGGATGTCAAAGTCTCCGCTAAAAAGGAGATGGAGAAGCCATCGAACAAGCTCTCGCCAGCGGACGCCAAGAAGCACAGCAAACAGGTACAGGATGACTTCAAGTCGAAGACCGATGAATTGCGCGAGCAGTTGACGGAAGCGCTAAGCAATATACTGCTGGGCGAGAAAATCCCGCTCGACGTGGTTAATTCGGAAACCGGTGAAATCATCATTCCGGCCAATCGCAAGATCACCAAGACCCTCTTGCGCAAACTGGCTTCGGTCTATGATCGCATCGAGATCGACCCGTCGCCGATTCGCAATAAGATTAATGAGATCATCGGTTCTTATAAAAAGAAATTCGACGATCTGCAGATGCAGCACGACGAGGAGATGGATCGGATTGAATCCGGCGATGATGTCGATCCCGGCATCATAAAATCCGTCAAAGTCTATATCGCCTCGAAACGCAAGCTTTCTGTCGGTGATAAAATGGCGGGTCGCCATGGTAATAAGGGCGTCGTGGCCAAGATTGTACCGGAAGCCGACATGCCGTTCCTCGCGGACGGCACGGCGGTGGATATTGTCTTGAATCCGTTGGGCGTGCCTTCGCGTATGAACGTCGGCCAAGTGTTGGAGACGCACTTAGGCTGGGCCGCCAAATTACTCGGCATGCGTTTCGCGACGCCGGTATTCGACGGCATCAAGGAAAAGGACATACGTAATTACCTCAAACAAGGCAATCTGCCCGAACACGGCAAGACCCGCTTGTATGATGGTCGCACGGGGGAATCGTTCAACCAGGAAGTGGTGGTGGGTTTCATTTATATGATGAAACTAGGCCATTTGGTGGCGGACAAGATTCACGCGCGCGCCGTAGGACCTTATTCGCTGGTAACTCAGCAGCCTTTGGGCGGTAAAGCGCAATACGGCGGTCAGCGGTTCGGCGAAATG
>DBTJ01000081.1:0-667 GCA_002306985.1 Verrucomicrobia bacterium UBA1319 | reverse complement strand
ATGGAAGTCTGGGCCATGGAAGCATACGGCGCGGCTTACACTTTGCAGGAATTACTGACGGTCAAGTCGGACGATGTGCAGGGACGCACGCGCATCTATGAGAGCATCGTCAAGGGTGACAATGCCCTTGAAGCAGGGGTGCCGGAATCCTTTAACGTCTTGGTCAAGGAAATGCAGTCCTTGGGCTTGGATGTAAAGGTAGGCTATTCGACGCCGAGCGATCAGCCCGCGGAGGCGGCCCTGGTCAGTCCCCTGTAAACTTTTGAAAGAATTTGGAGCAGCTTAACCGTTATGATGAACACCAAAGAAAGCGCCCGCGAATTATTGGGACTGGACAAGGTCAACCAGGTGGAATACGTGGCGATCACCGTCGCGTCCCCGGAGTCGATCCGTTCCTGGTCCAAAGGCGAGGTTAAGAATCCGGAGACGATCAATTATCGCACTTTTAAACCGGAAAAAGGCGGGTTGTTTTGCGAACGTATTTTCGGCCCGGTAAAAGATTGGGAATGCTCTTGCGGCAAGTACAAGCGCATCAAGCATCGGGGTGTGGTTTGCGATCGTTGCGGTGTCGAAGTGACGCTGTCGCGGGTCCGCCGCGAGCGTATGGGCCATATTGAGCTGGCGGTGCCGGTGTCCCACATTTGGTTCTTCAAGTGCATGCCGTCGC
>DBTJ01000021.1:12737-12887 GCA_002306985.1 Verrucomicrobia bacterium UBA1319 | reverse complement strand
CCCAGTTGGCGGAAACGGTGGCCACTTGTTTGATCTCCTCTTTGTCTTTGACCTTCTTGGAGATCTTGGCCAGGTGCTCGACCGCCGCGTCCACGGCTTTTTGAATGCCGCGTTGCAGGCTGATCGGGTTGGCGCCGGCGGTGACGTTCT
>DBTJ01000021.1:10314-12376 GCA_002306985.1 Verrucomicrobia bacterium UBA1319 | reverse complement strand
GACCATCTGGGCGCCCATGTTTTCACAAGGGTCTTTGAGCTCGATTTCCTTGGCCACGCTCACGCCGTCCTTGGTGACGGTGGGGGAGCCGAATTTTTTGTCGAGCACCACGTTGCGGCCTTTGGGACCGAGGGTGGCTTTGACCGCGCGGGACAATTGTTCCACCCCGCGCAAGAGGGCCTGCCGGGCGGCTTCTTCAAAGATAAGTTGTTTTGCTGCCATAATGATAGTTTATAAATCTTGATTAATTGATGCTTATTCGATTACAGCGAGAATGTCGTCGGAATTGAGGATCTTGTACTCTTTGCCGTCGACTTTGACCTCGGTGCCGCCATATTTGCTGATGAGCACGCGGTCGCCTTTTTTGACTTCAAACGGGACTTTCTTGCCGCTGTCGTCGGTTTTGCCGGTGCCTAGCGCGACCACCACTGCTTCGGTCGGTTTTTCCTTGGCGGAATCCGGAATAATGATTCCACCCTTCTTGACTTCCTTCTCCTCGGCCGCTTCCACCAGGATGCGATCGCCGAGCGGTTTCAGGTTTAGTGCCATATTATGTGTTATTTTTGTTGTTTGCTTAACCGAGCAAAGGATGCTCCGGGATACTCGCCACGGAGCGGTTTGATTCTCTGGTTAAATTGGATTGGCTGTTTAAGGCGCTTTGAATCCGGGGATTACTTCTTGTTGTCATCCACGACTTCGGCGTCGATGATGGGGCCCTCGTCTTTTTTGCCTTTGCCGCCGCTGCCGCCGTTGGCGCCCGCGCCGCTAGCGGATTCCGCGCCGGATTCGCCCCCGGGTTGGCCACCCGCTTGGCCCGGTTGAGCTTGCGCTTTTTCGGAGGCGGCTTTGTAAAGTTCCGCGGACACCGCCTGCCAGGCTTCGTTCATTTTTTCGCTGGCGGATTTGATGGCGTCGACGTCGGTTCCTTTCAACGCCTCTTTGACTTGGGCAACCGCCTGTTCGATCTTGCTTTTATCGCCGGCGGAAATCTTGTCCGCGTTGTCGCGCAGCATTTTTTCGGAGCGATAGACGGCGTTTTCCGCTTCGTTGCGCACTTCGATGGATTCGCGTTGCTTCTTATCCTCGTCGGCGTGCAATTCGGCCTCCTTGCGCATCTTCTCGATCTCGTCTTTGCTGAGGCCGCTGCTGGCGGTGATGGTGATTTTTTGCTCTTTGCCCGTGCCCAGGTCTTTGGCGCTCACGTGCAAGATGCCGTTCGCGTCGATGTCGAAAGTCACTTCGATTTTCGGCAGGCCGCGCGGGGCGGGCGGAATTTCCGTGAGCTGAAATTTGCCAATGGTCTTATTGTCCCGCGAGAGCTGGCGTTCGCCTTGCAGCACGTGGATTTCCACCCCGGGCTGATTGTCCGACGCGGTGGAGAAGATCTCCGATTTGCGCGTGGGAATGGTGGTGTTACGCTCGATCAACCGCGTGAATACGCCGCCCAGGGTCTCGATGCCCAGTGATAGCGGGGTCACGTCCAGCAGCAGCACATCCTTGACTTCGCCTTTGAGCACGCCGCCTTGAATGGCCGCGCCGATCGCGACTACTTCGTCCGGGTTCACCCCTTGATGCGGGGTCTTGTTCACCAAACCGCGGGCCGTCTCAACCACTCGGGGCATGCGGGTCATGCCGCCCACCAGCACCAACTCGTCGATTTTTTCGATGCTGAAGCCGGCGTCCTTCAAACAATTGCGCACGGGGCCGATGGTGCGTTCGAACAAATCCTCGCACATCTGCTCCATGCGGGCGCGGGTGAGTTTGGAGGAAATGTGTTTCGGGCCACTGGCGTCCGCGGTGATAAAGGGCAAATTGAGTTCGTACTGCTGCGAGCTGGAGAGGGCGATTTTGGCTTTTTCCGCCTCTTCCTTGATCCGTTGCAGGGCGTCGGGTTGTTTGCGTAAGTCGATCCCTTGCTCGCGTTTGAAATCGTCTAGGATGGTGTCCATGATCCGGTTATCCCAATCGTCGCCGCCCAGGTGAGTGTCGCCGTTGGTGGATTTGACTTCGAACACGCCGTCGCCGATTTCCAGCACTGAAATATCGAAGGTACCGCCGCCGA
>DBTJ01000021.1:0-10061 GCA_002306985.1 Verrucomicrobia bacterium UBA1319 | reverse complement strand
AGGTACCGCCGCCGAGGTCGTACACCGCGATCTTCTCGTCTTTTTTCTTATCCAAGCCATACGCTAGAGAGGCGGCGGTAGGCTCATTAATGATGCGCAGCACTTCCAGGCCCGCGATGCGGCCCGCGTCTTTGGTGGCTTGGCGCTGAGAATCGTTGAAATAGGCGGGCACCGTGATCACGGCTTGGGTGATCGTTTCCCCTAAACGCATTTCCGCGTCGGCCTTGAGCTTGGCCAAAATCATGGCGGAGATTTCCGGCGGGCTGAACTCCTTGGATTTGCCGTCCGCTTCCACTTTCACCGCCACGTCGCCATTGGAAGCGCGCACGACTTTGTAAGGCATCCGTTTGATCTCTTCCTGCACTTCGTCGAACTTGCGTCCCATGAAACGCTTGATCGAGTAAACCGTGTTGTGCGGATTGGTCACTGCCTGGCGTTTGGCCGCTTCGCCAACCAGCCGCTCCCCCGTTTTAGAGAATGCCACTACTGAAGGGGTTGTGCGTTTGCCTTCCGAATTCTCCAATACGACGGGCTCCCCGCCTTCCATCACCGACATACAGGAGTTCGTCGTTCCCAGATCAATGCCAAGTACTTTTGCCATATAATTCCAAATCAAAAATTCTGAGCCTTTAAAGCAGCCGAGGTGCCAGCAGGCGGTAAATGCGTAAGTAATTGTATAACAGTTTATTACGAAATAAGTAAAAATCCAAGTTTGAGGCGTATTGTGCCAAAAAGAGTCATAATGGCGCTGTTGGGTGGGCTAGAATGGCGCAACCTGTAGTCGGGAATCACCCGTACAAAGCCGAGACGAGGCGGTTGATTAATCCAGGTTTCTTACGATATACCCGCCCGATTTCGTGTCTGGTTCCAGATCGAGCAACCCTTTTTTCTCCGCCGCCAGTAATAAATCGTTGAAAGATTTAAAACCATAGGCCCGCTCGTTGAAACCTGGATTGCGCCGTTTGATGGCCTGTTTGATCATGGACCCCCAAATCAAATCATCTTCATCTCGCTCTTCGGTGATGGCTTCCAGGGTCTTCTTCACAAGGTCCATCGCTTTGCCAATTTCCAGGCTGGGAATCATGACTTTACCTTCCTTGCCGGGCTTGGCCGGTTCATTGGCGGCGATGCCATGCGGATGGCGGTTTTTCTCTTCCCGGGTGCGTACCAAATCATCGTAATACAGGAATTGGTCGCAATTATTGAGAAAAAGGTCGGAGGTGGAGTTTTTGACCCCGACGCCAATGACGGTTTTGGCGTTTTCCCGCAATTTGCTCACCAGAGGAGAAAAATCCGAATCGCCGCTAAGAATGACGAAAGTGTCGACGTGGCCCTTGGTGTAGCAGAGATCTAAGGCGTCAACCACCATGCGGATGTCGGCCGAATTTTTACCCGACTGCCGCAAGTGGGGGATTTCGATCAGCTCGAAAGCGGCTTCGTGCAAGTCGCGCTTGAATTCCTTATAGCGTTCAAAGTCGCAATAGGCCTTTTTTACGACGATGTGCCCCTTGAGTAGCAGGCGTTCGAGGACTTTTTGAATATCGAACCGGGGATAGTGGGCGTCCAAGGCGCCCAGGGCGATGTTTTCCAAATCCAGGAAAACGGCCATGGTGGCATTTGTTTCAAGCGTGGTCATAGAAGAACCTCCCTCACACCGTAGCAGAAGGCGGGTTCTTTGCCTACCTCTATTACGCTGAGTTGCAAGCTCGGCTTCAATTTTCACCGGCGTGGCGGGAGAATTGCGCTGTCAATAATGGACGATGGTGTATCATCGTTTGCATGAAATTGAGGACTCTGAGAAGGTGCGCGCTAGCTCCGTTTTTTATGCTGGCGTGGTGGGTTTCCGCGGCTGCCGCTGCCACTCCGCCAGCCAAGGGCCAGGTTTGTTTTCAACAAAGCTTTGACGGGCCGGACGCCTTAATTGGCTGGGGCGGAAGCGCTCGGCTGGAGGACGGGTATCAAAGCGCCAAAGCGGTGGCACTGGAACAAAAGGACGGCGAAAACCGGTCCGCCATGATTTCCATTCCGTTGCCGGTGGACTCGCTACGCGGCTGTTTACTCACCGCCACCGCGATGGTGAAAGCTCAGGCGGTTAGCGCCAAACCGGATTCGTGGAATGGCGTCAAGTTCATGGTTTCCGTCGAATCGCCCGCGGGCAAAACCTATCCGCAAGCGGACTTGGGAGTCGGCTCGTTTGACTGGCGTCAGACCGCCTTCTCGCTCCGGATCCCGGCGGATGCCACCCGGGCGACGCTTCATCTGGGATTGGAAAAAGTGAGCGGCAAGGCGTGGTTCGATGCGCTTAAAGTGGTAGTCGTCAAACCGCCTATAAAACCTTCGGCGGTGGCATTTTGGGGGGACGGATTCACGGGGCATGCGGTGCCTCGTTTGCGGGGGGCCATGGTCAGCCCTTCGAGTCTCAACGAGGAGGGGTTGCGAGTGTTGGGCCGGGACTGGAACGCCAATTTGGTCCGCTGGCAATTGATTCGCGGTGAAAAACCGGGGGAAACGATGGCTTTGGCGGATTATGACCGCTGGCTCGATCGTGAGTTGGCGCGACTCGACGCGTTACTTCCGGTGTGCGAACGCTATGGCATTTATGTGTTGATCGACTTGCACTCGCCGCCTGGCGGCAAAGGAACGGCGGGGGGGGACGCCGGGTCGGACAGCGGCCTATTCACGGATCGCGCCTCCCAGGATAAACTGGTCGAAGTGTGGCGGCGCGTGGCCCGGAAATATCGCGGGTCAAAGGCGATTTGGGGCTACGATCTCGCGAATGAGCCCGTCGAGGATTTCATTGCTGAAGGTTGTGACGATTGGCAGGCCCTAGCCGAGCGCGTCGCCAAGGCCATTCGCGAGGTCGATCCGGAGCGGGCGATTATCGTGGAAGCGCCGCCTTGGGGCGGGCCTGACAGCCTGGCTGATTTTTATCCCCTACCGGTATCCAATGTGGTTTACAGCGTGCATATGTACCTGCCGCACACCTTCACGCACCAAGGAGTATTTCACTCAGGCCAGCCGGTGTCCTATCCAGGCGTCATCGACGGTAAGTTGTGGGATAAAGCCGCGCTCGAAGCCGCCCTGAAACCCACGATTGATTTCCAAAAACGCTATCACGTGGCCATTTATATTGGCGAATTCAGCGCCATTCGCTGGGCTCCCGGGGAGAGCGCCTATCAGTATCTTAAAGACGCCATTGAGGTTTTTGAAGCCCATGGCTGGGACTGGAGCTATCACGCCTTCCGTGAATGGGATGGCTGGAGCGTGGAACATACGGGCGACCCGAAGGATAAAGCCCGCTCCGCCACCGAAACGACCCGCCAACGCTGGTTGCGCGACGTGTTCGGCAAAAACCAGAAACCCGCGTGGTAAGGCATTATCTGGGCGCGGTTTGCCGTAAGACAAACGGCTTGAATAATCCGTAACCCACCGTGGCATACTGGGCACCGGGGGGCTGCCCGGATTCGGGCGCGGTTTGGAACATCCCCGGCCAGGCCGAGCCGAGGCCAGCCCCGGCGTGGTGCGGCCCCAGGGTGTTTTTGAGCGTGCCGATGACCTCGATTTCGATCGTGTTTACGCCGCTGTGGATATGGCGGGTTACGTCGCAATCCCAAGGTTGAGACACCAGGTGTCCCGCCGGTTTGCCGTTGACCGTCACGCGCGCCACGCTGCCGAGCCAGGCGGGGACATGAACTTGAAATTGGCCTTTAGGGGATTGGATGTCGAATTGCTCCTGGTAAACCACCCCCGCGCTGTAGAACGGATGCCCTTGCTCGTTCCATTTGCCAAATTGAAGATCGGCGGCGGGCTGAATCTCAAAACCCTTGTCTGTTGCTTTCACGGAGAAATCGCCCAGGACATAGGCGGATTCCAGCTCGTGATAAATCGTAAAAGGACTGGCTTTGAGGGTGACCACATTTTCTCCGGCGCGGGCGCTGGAGGCGAGGTCGATGACGCCGAAAGCTTTGTCCAGCCACCAAGCCCCTTTGGTGGGCGTCACGGGCTGGCCGTTGCAGGTAATCGAGTATAAATCCGGTCGCTCGATAACGAGGGATAGTTTTTCGGGCACCGCGCCCGCGAGGGTGAATTTGTACCGGGCTTCAAAACCACTGCCGGCGGGAAAGGTTTTGGTGATCAGCTCGTTTTTAAATTGGACCGCGCTATCCCATGGATTACGTTTCATGCCATTTTTTTGAAAAGCGAATTGGCCGGCCCGGTAAAAATAGAGGTTGGTTCGGGTCTCGCCCCCAGCCGTGATATCCACATAGTCGAGCACCAGCAGATTGGGCTCGTGCCGGCGGATGGCGGTGGCGGTAGGCGGCAGGATGGCCACCGGCCCGGGTTCAGGCGCTGCCACGGGTTGAATGGCTTTATGGCTGAGCCAGAGCAGACGACTGCCCGCGGGCGGCAGTTCGAAACGGGCTTTCACCCCGGTGGCGGTTTGAGAAAAAGCAAAGGCTCCGGTGGCGCCCGTGTTCAAATCCCGGTTTTCCACGCCGCGCGCGGTGCTTTCAAAGGCGCCGGCGGCGGTGGATTCAAGGCTGGTATTGACAAGGAAGAGCAACTCTCCGTCCGCGAGCTGGCGGCGATGATGAAACAGGATGCCTTGGTCGCCCGCATCGCGAACCAGCGCAAACCCACTGGCCGCTTGCTGTTTCGCCAGAGCTCCAACGAGGTCATTGACGTTCAGCGCGCGCCAGCCGGAGGCTTGGGCTAAACGTTTTCCATCAGCACTGGCCCGGCCGTCGATTCGGGAGGGAATGGCTTCGGCGGATAAGACCGAGCCGCCTTGTTGTAGAAATTTCTCCAGCAAGGCGAACGTGGAAGCATTCAAATTTTCCAAACGCGGCGGCAGCACGATTGTGGAGTAGCGGCGTTGGCCAACGATGAGCCGGCCTTTTTCCACCGATCCATGGCGCGTCAGGATATCCTCGCAACCGAGATCGTATTCCACTTGCGCTCGTTCCAGCCGCATGACGAAATCGAAAAAGGAGTTGCCCAGCTGTTTCAACGGCTCGCTTGCCCCGGCGTCTTTATTGAAAATCCAGGCCGTCGTGGTCGGCTCGATCACCAGCGTGGGATTGATTTGCTCCCCTTGGCACAGGGCGGCCGTCAGGTGTTCGAAGTATTGGCCGCTGACGTGGTATTCCGGCCACCAAGGCTCATGGTAGGAAAACGACTGGGGATGGTCGCGTTTGCGGGCGCCGCGAATGGTGATGTAGGAAAGATGCTGGTCGAGGGTGTTCACGCCTAGCACATAGAGCCAGTCGCCGATGCGTTTCATATCTTCGAAGCGCAAATCCCAGCCGCCCGCGCCGTAGGCTTCGCACAGGGTGCGTTTCATGCCGAGTTGATTGGCGACGCTGGAGAGTTCCTTCACGATCCGGGCGTTGCCAAATTGCGCATGGGTGTCCTCGTGGTATTGGTTCATGAGCACATCGATGGCGGGCCGCTGGTGCCAGGCATACATGGCCATGTTATCCGGCACTCCCAAGGTGTTGGGCCATTCATGATCCCAGTAATGGCCGGTCCATTCCAAATGGTTTTGGGCGCAGTAATCATGGTACGGTTTACCCCAATGCTCGATGAATTGCTCCGTAAGCAGTTGGTAATAATTGTGTCGCACGCGTTGCCAGTCGCCCACTTCCCAATTCAGGCTGGGCAAATGATCTTCCAGTTTGTAGCCCCAGCGTTTTTCAAAGAGCGCGGGTAGACCCGGGGTCCAAGGCAGCCCCCCCGCGGGTCGGATATTGGGTTCATCGGTGAATACGCCGGGAATCAGCTTGCCAAAGTGCTTGCCGAGGTTTTTTTGGTAACTGCCTAAGGTGATTTCCAGGAATTTCTCGGTTACCCCGGGACGCAGCAAGTCAACGTAGGATTTGCCACCGGTCCAGGGCGAGTCTCCCGCTTGCAGCACGGAAGCCGTGAAGTAACGCCCTTCGTCTTTGCTTTCGCCGCGACGAGCCAGTTCGGTTACGTTGGCAAAACTGGCGCCCTCCAGGCGATAAACGGCGAAGATCGCCTCCGACCAAGCGGGGGCTTTGGCGCTTTCGCGCAAGGCCAGGCCGCGTCCGCGCGACTCGGGCATTTGATCCGGCACGAACCCACCCGCGAATCCGGAGGGATATGAATTCTCATCATAAATCCAGACGTTCATGCCTAAACGCCCGGCTTCTTTTAGCGCGGTATCCCATAAATGAAACCACTCCGCCGAAAGATACGGGGTCATGAGGCCGGGGCGCGGATGCACGAAGACTTGCCGCACTTGCTGTCCGTGGAGATCGCGCAACGTGCCGATTATCTGGTCGTCCGTTAGCCGATCGTTCCAAACCCAGAGGGGGCCGGAGCTGTGGTTCGGCGTGGGATGTTGGAAGGCTTTTTTGGCTTCCGGGTAATTGTCGGCGGCTACGCGCGCTACCGCCAGAAATAATAGTACTAAGACGGAGGTTATGGCGGCCGGTTGGAGTTGAGGCAATTTTAGACGAATGGCTATGTTTGTAAGATGGCGCATCCGCTTATGGAAAAAGCCCATGGAATTCATGTTGTCCACTGTAGCAAACCCAAGCGGGCTGGCAACGGGTTTTCAACTTTTGGTTAAGCCGGTTTCCGTTCATGCTCCGGGAAAGCCTCCCACTTTGCGGAGTTGCACCTATTCGACGGAATGAAACGGGCCGGGAAATATTCGCGGCGAATAGGAAAAGGGGGGACTCACCCAAGTTGTTGCCTGTGTTTTTGAGACTATGAACGAGTCGGGTTTGGCTCGAAGCCGTTTTGAAAACCAATAAAAAAGGCATGGCGCAAAGGCCATGCCTGAAAAGCAACGAGCGAGGGAAATGCCAGCCCAAGGAATGGGCTTATTTATCTCCCATTCGAGGTGCTGGGGCTACAGTACATGCGGTTTTTGGTTTTGAGCTGCGCTTCGCTCTTCCATTCTTCGTAGCGTACAAATTGCACGTGGCTGTCGATGGCCAAAACAACGCCCCCATTTTTGCCGTGGCGCCTTCCAAGTCCACCATCGGTTGCCGGGTCGGGATAACTGGAACCGTCGTTATATCCGAAACCAAGCGTGGGATTGGTATCGTCCGGTTCCCACATCATATAACAATCCTGTCGGAAATCGGTTAATTTGTAGCTGTTACCGACGGGCTTTAGATCGCCATATCCGCAGAGGGCGCCATTCTCGACGTAGGTGGAGAGTTTGTTAATGCGCGCCTTAAAGGTTGGGGTGTTGGTTTTTTCGATCGGGCATCGAAAAATGCGCACATTTTTAAGGGCTGACCAAAGCTGGCCACCCGTGTATGCCAAGGCTGCGTTCGTGCTGTACGGCCGGGCGAAGAGATTTGGAATCGAGCTGTTACTCGGCGCGTAGAGCCAGCCGGGCACACTCACGGTTTCCCCCCAGTTCGGATACGGCAACTTGTCGCTGGCATCGGAGGCGTACATGTGGGTGGCGAGTCCGATCTGGTGCTGGTTGTTGACGCAGACGGTCCGTTGGCCTTTGTCTTTGGCGCTAGCCAAAGCGGGGAGTAACATGCCCGCGAGAATGGCAATGATAGCAATGACGACCAACAGTTCAATAAGGGTGAAACCGCCGGGAAGGTTTCGACGGCTGATCAGATCATCCCATCGATGTGGTTTGGTTGTTTTCATGTGTTCAATTTCGTAGACCAGAGTTTTTCAATATTAGAATGAGTTTAAACCGGGCTCACGTGGATTAGAGCAGGTTTCCTGCCTGTTTAGGATTTGATCCATTTGGGCATGGCACCCACTCGAAACCTGCGTAAGCCTAGTGTGTTTTTTAGGCGGACGCCAGCAGATATTTTTTAAAGCAATCAAAACTGGAGGCGGATGTGTTTGATTTCCTGAAGGTTGATTTTTAGTGAAAAAACTTTGGGGTCAAACGATTCGAGGCGCAAGTAAGGTGGCTAGACATGATGCGATTCGGCATTTTTTGCCGGTCGACTTTAAGAATCCGCTTCCCAAACGTCGCCAGTCTCTCATACTGGCGGGCCGATGCGAGAGACATATAATTTACACGTTAAAGAAACGGTGCGGTTAATCGCGCCGCAGGCGTTGAAGGAAAGCTTGCCGGCCACCGAGGCGGTGAACCAGACAGTGGTGACGGGTCGGGAGGAAGCCGCCCGGATTTTGGAGCACAAGGATTCGCGTCTGCTGGTCGTGGTGGGGCCCTGTTCCATTCACAACCCCCGCGGGGCTATTGAGTACGCCACCCGGCTGGCGGCTTTGCGCGAGGAGTTGAAACGGCAGCTCTGCATCGTGATGCGCGTTTATTTCGAGAAGCCGCGCACCACCGTGGGGTGGAAGGGATTGATCAACGACCCCAATTTAAACGGCACTTACGACATTGAGACCGGGCTAAAGCTGGCGCGTGAACTGTTGTTGAGAATCAATGGTTTGGGATTGCCCACCGCGACCGAGTTTCTCGATCCCATTATCCCGCAATACATCGCCGAATTAATCTCCTGGGCGGCCATTGGCGCTCGCACCACCGAATCGCAAACCCACCGCGAACTGGCCAGCGGCCTGTCCATGCCGGTCGGGTTTAAAAATGGCACCGATGGCAGCTTGCAGACGGCCATTGACGCGGTGTGCGCCTCGCGGCATTCGCATAATTTTTTGGGCACCGACCAAGAAGGATTTACCAGCATCATCCGCACCACCGGCAATCCCGAGGCGCACGTGGTGTTGCGGGGCGGGCGGCAGAAGACTAATTATGACTCGGAAAGCATCCGGCAAGCGGTGGAGCAACTCGCGCATGCCAAGTTGCCGCCGGTTGTGATGATCGATTGCAGCCACGCCAATTCGCAAAAGAAATTCGAGCGCCAAGCCGACGTGTGGCGCAGTGTGGTGCAACAGCGCAAAGGTGGGGAGAAAGCGATCATAGGCGCGATGCTGGAAAGTAATTTATTCGAAGGCAGTCAGCCGATTTCCAAGAATCCGGCGGAACTCAAGTACGGGGTCTCGATCACCGATGCTTGCTTGGGCTGGGACGACACCGAGAAGCTGCTCCGCGAGGGGGCGCGCTGGCTGGCTGAATAACCGGCGAAATCGGCGATGGTGCTTTAAGGTTCGAACCAATCCGGAGACACGATGAATAACGACGACGTCATAGGGCTGCTGGCCGCGGTGCGGAAAAGCCGGCCGCTAGTGCATAACATCACCAATTTCGTGGTGATGGATTTCACCGCCAATGCGTTGCTGGCGCTTGGAGCCGCGCCGGTCATGGCTCACGCTTTGGAAGAAGTCGAGGAAATGGCCACGCTGGCCGGAGCTTTGGTGCTGAACCTTGGGACCCTGTCCGGCGTTTGGGTGGAAGCGATGTTTCTGGCTGCCCGGGCCGCGCGCAAAGCCGGTAAACCCGTGATTCTCGATCCCGTGGGGGCGGGCGCCACGCGGATGCGCACGCAGACCGCCCGCCGGTTTATCGAGTCCGGTTTGGTGAACGTGGTGCGCGGGAATATTTCCGAAATCCTCGCGGTGGCCGGGCGCCCGGCCAAGACCCGTGGCGTGGATTCCGGAGCAGGCGCCTCGGACGCCCGGGAAGTGGCGGCGATGTTTGCGCGCTCCAATAGGGTAGTGGTCAGCATGACCGGCGAGGAGGACGTGGTGACGAATGGCTGGCAAATTGTGAGTGTGCGCAATGGCCATGTTTCGATGACGCGGGTCACCGGCACGGGTTGCGCGGCCTCGGCGATTACCGGGGCGTTTTGCGCCGTGGAGGGGGATGCTTTGAAAGCCGCGGCGGCCGCGTTGACGGTCTGGGGCATCGCCGGGGAATTGGCCGCCCGGCAAAATCCGCGCCCGGGGACGTATCGGACTCTGTTACTCGACGCGCTAGATGAAGTGAACGCGGAGCATATTCGGGAGCGGGCGCGCCTCGCCGAGTCGGGTTTCGTGATGTAGAATTTAGGGCTTTTCAGTTCCCCGGCGGGGATGCCATACTTTGACCATGCTTTCTCGGAGCAAATCGGACGCCCTATTTGCCGAGGCGTTGCGGCACATTCCCGGCGGGGTAAACTCGCCCGTGCGCGCCTTTCGGG
>DBTJ01000034.1:1570-10603 GCA_002306985.1 Verrucomicrobia bacterium UBA1319 | reverse complement strand
CGTTTCGCATATCCCCACCTGGCTGCTCGGGCCGGCCCCCGCGCGAGCACCAAACCCACCGCGCCCCCCCTCCCCATCCAACGATGGCGGCGGCCCCATTATTGACGTTTAGCCAGCCGAAGAATGCCGGCCCCGGTAAGCCAAGCCACAAAACGGACCGGAATCGCATTTCAAGCCCAGCGCTACGCCAGGCAACCCAAAGCCAGCAGACCGTAAAAGGTGTATTCGCTATCGAGCAAATCATCCGCCCAATGCCCATGAAAGCCGCCTTCGTTGGTCCATAAGCTGTCGAGGAAATCGAGGCAGGGTTCCCGTACTTCGTTGAGGTTATGGCCCATTTCTTTCAAAGCGTGTAGCGCCGTGGCGGTGGAAAGCAAATCGGGCAGGGGCGCGGCCAAATTAGCGCGAAAACCGCCCTGCGGATGAAAATGCCGCAAAAACCAGGCGGTTGCGCTCGCGGGCGCCGGCTCATTGAAATGCCTCAAGAGAGAGACTGCGGCGGCGCCCACGGTCGTGGCGGCGGCTGACACCCCGGGTTCATTGGCCCATCCTCCCGTCGGCAATTCCAGTTTTCGCACAAAAGCCGCGGCTTCCCCTCCCAGGCTCAGTCCCAAATCTTCATAGATGCCTTTAGCCAAATACAAACCGTATAGGGTGCCCGTTTTAGCTTGGGGAATCGGCGTGTAACCGCCCGCCCCCGCTTGAAAACGCGCCAATTGCCGCAGACAGGACTCGTTCTTCGCGAAGGGAATTGACCGCTGGCTTGGGTCAGTTCGGAAAACCGGGGCTTGCAACAACATTCGGCAACGGACCAAGCTGGCCAAATGCACCAAATCCAACCCGTCTCCGTCACCAAATTGCGCGAGGAATCCGGTGGTCAATGCCAAAGGAGGCTTGCCCCCCAAGGCGGCTAGCCCCTGCAATACGAAAACGGTATAATAGAGGTCGCTTTTGCCTTCCCGATTCCGGCCGCCACCATCGGGGTTGAGCTGTCCAAGCAGATATTGGCGCACGAGTTCGGCCGATTCGCCGAGCAAGGCCCGGCTACGGCTGGCTTCGACGATCAATAGGCTGGCGCTCATGGCGAGATTGTTCCCCATCCAGCCGCCGCCTGGCGAGGTTTTTTACCACCCGAAGCGGGGTTTCCCGAAGAAAAAGCGCGGCGAGAACCTTTAATTTTACACTGCCCCCAGGGATTTGCGCAAGGTGGCATCCGGAAATTTCCTTATTGGCAAGACCCGCATTTCCATCAATATTTACAGGCTCGAAGCCCTGCCAGGGGCCGGGATGGGAATTATCAACACCGCTCGCCCCACCCTCGCAAGGCTCGAACATACAGTATGGCGGAGAATAAAAAGAACGTTTACGACGAGAGCAAGATCAAGACGCTATCCTCGCTGGAGCATATCCGGCTGCGCACCGGCATGTATATCGGTCGGGTGGGGGACGGCTCCCATTACGACGATGGGTGTTATATCCTGCTCAAGGAAGTGATCGATAACGCGGTGGACGAGTACATCATGGGCCACGGCAAGGAAGTGCGGATTTCCGTCGAAGGCCGCGTCGTCACCGTGCGCGATTTCGGCCGAGGCATTCCCTTGGGTAAGCTGGTCGATTGCGTCTCCAAAATCAACACGGGGGCCAAGTATAACGACGATGTCTTCCAGTTCAGCGTGGGATTAAACGGGGTCGGCACCAAGGCCGTGAACGCGCTTTCCAAGGATTTCTACGTCCGTAGCGTCCGCGATGGCGAATACGCGGAAGCCTCGTTCAAGCAAGGCCGGCTCAAATCCGAGAAATCCGGGCAAGCCAGCCAGGAGCCTAACGGCACCTTGATCCGGTTCGAACCGGATCCGGAGATATTTAAAGCCTCGGAATTCAAGCCCGAGTACATCGAAAAACGGTTACGGCATTACAGCTACCTGAACGCGGGGTTGAAGCTCCTTTATAACGAGAAAGAATTCATTTCCAAGCTGGGCTTGCTGGATCTGGTGATTGAAGATTTGGAAATGGACGGCGGCGACCCGATTTATCCCCCGCTGCATTATTCCAGCAAAACCCTGGAATTCTGTTTCACTCATAGCAATAGCCGCTACGGCGAGACTTTATATTCCTTCGTCAACGGCCAGTTTACCTCCGATGGCGGCACGCATTTAAGCGCCTTTCGCGAAGCCTTGCTCAAAGCGGTGAACGAGTTCACCAAGGGCGGCTTTGACGGGGACGATGTGCGCGAGAGCATCATTGGGGCGGTATCGATCCGCTTGAAAGATCCCATCTTCGAGTCGCAAACGAAAAACAAGCTGGGTAACACCGAGATTCGCTCCGACCTCGTCAATAAAGTGCGCGAAGAATTGCTGCAATTCTTCAATCGCAACAAAGAGGTCACCGAAAAACTGATCGCTAAAATCGAGGATACCCGGCAATTACGCAAAGAATTGCAGGATGTGAAAAAAATGGCCCGCGAACGGGCCAAGTCCATCACGTTGCGCATCCCCCAGCTCAAGGATTGCAAGCAGCACTTGGATAAAAAACGGGCCAAAGGCGCGGGCACCATGGTGTTTATCACCGAGGGCCAGTCCGCCGCCGGGTCGATTGTCAGCTGCCGCGACGTGACCAACCAGGCGATTTTCACGCTCCGAGGCAAACCGCTCAACGTGTGGGATCTCAAGCGCGACGTCGTGTACAAAAATGACGAGCTATACAATTTGATGCGCAGCCTTAACATCGAAGACAACCTGGAGGGCTTGCGCTACGACAAAGTGATCCTCGCCACCGACGCCGATGTGGACGGGTTGCACATCCGCAACCTCATGATCACCTACTTTTTCCGGTTTTTCGAGCAACTGGTGCATGACGGGCATTTATACGTATTGGAAACCCCGCTCTTTCGCGTGCGGAACAAGGATAAAACCATTTATTGCTACTCGGACCCCGAGCGCGAGGCCGCCATCAAAGCCTGCGGAAAAAGCGCCGAGATCACCCGCTTCAAAGGCTTGGGTGAAATCTCCCCCAAAGAGTTCAAACAATTCATCAGCAAAGAAATGCGGCTAAGCCGGGTCGAGTATTCCCCGAAACAGGATGCGAGTGTGATTTTATCCTTTTACATGGGCCGCAATACCCCGGAACGCAAAGATTATATCATGGAAAACTTGGTGGTACCGGTGGAGGACTAATCCTCCCGGACCATCCCTCACTTCCAGGAAACCAATAAAGCGACTTTCCCATGACCGACGAGAATATCGAACTGAATTTTGATCCCAGCCAAAAGCCGGAGAACGAAAAAGAGAAAAACGGCGAAACCGTCGCCGAAACGGGCGCGCTGGTGCCCCATCCGAGCACCATTGTGCCGACCCGGGCGGAAACCCCACTCCATCAGCGCATGAATCGCAGCTTTCTGGATTATGCGTCTTATGTCATCCGCGACCGTGCCATTCCCAATTTGGCCGATGGCTTGAAACCCGTGCAGCGACGCATTCTCTGGTCTCTGCATCAAAACGACGACGGCAAGTTCATCAAAGTGGCCAACATCGCCGGGCATTGCATGCAATACCATCCGCACGGCAACGTTTCCATCGAAGACGCGCTGGTGGTGCTGGCCAACAAACGCTATTTGATCGAGGGCCAGGGAAATTACGGGAATATCTACACCGGCGATCCCCCGGCCGCCTCGCGGTATATCGAATGCCGTCTCACCGAGTTGGCTCGGGAAGAGCTTTTTAACGATGAAATCACCGATTTCGTCCCCAGCTACGATGGCCGCAACAAAGAGCCGGTCACCCTGCCCGCGCGATTACCCTTGCTGTTAATGCTTGGCACCGAGGGTATTGCGGTCGGTCTTTCGTCGAAAATCCTGCCGCACAACTTCCCGGAACTGCTGGAAGCGCAAATCGCGATTTTACAGGACAAGCCGTTCAAGCTGTTGCCCGACTTCCTGACGGGCGGCTTGATGGACGCCAAAGAGTACGCCGACGGGGCGGGCAGCGTCCGCGTTCGCGCCAAAATAAAGGTTAAGGACGAAACCACGATCGTCATCAAAGAGATCCCCCCCACCTGCACCACCGAGTCGTTGATCTCCTCGATTGAGGACGCCACCCGAAAAGGTAAGCTCAAGGTGCGTAGCATAAACGATTTCACTTCCGAGGATGTGGAAATCGAAATCAAAGCTCCGCAAGGCGTCGATCCCGCCCAATTGGTGGACGCCTTGTACGCCTTCACCGACTGCGAGGCCTCCATCACCAGCCGCCTGGTGCTCATCAAAGATAACCGACCGGTCGAAATGACGGTGTCGCAAGTCTTGCGCGAAAACACCGCCAAGCTCCTGGCGGACCTCAAACGCGATCTGGAACTTACCCAGCACAAACTGCGGGAAGAGCTGCACTTCAAAACGTTGGTGCGCATTTTTATCGAGAACCGCATCTACAAGAAAATCGAGCAATGCAAGACGAACGAAGCGGTGCTATCGGCCGTGCATGAAGGGTTCAAGCCGTTCCGGCAGGAAATGTATCGCGACCTTAACGATACCGATGTGGAGATGCTCCTGGCCGTGCGCATCCGCCGCATTTCGCTGTTCGACATCAACAAGCACCGCGAGGAAATGGACAAGGTCAAGGCCGAGCTCGACCAAGTGGGTAAAAACCTCAAGTCGTTGACGCAATACGCCATTTCACGCCTCAAAGCCTTGCTCCAGAAATACGGACCGCAATACCCGCGGCTGACTAAAACCAGCCGGTTCGACGAAGTCGAGGCGCGCGAAGTCGCCTTCAAATCCTTCAAACTTTCCTATGATCGCGAGAAGGGCTATGTGGGCTATAAGGCGGGCGGTGACGAGTACCAGGTAAACTGCTCCGAGTTTGACAAAATCATCATGGTTTTTAAAGACGGCCTCTACAAGGTGATCGAGTTGCCGGAAAAACTCTTCGTGGGACCGGATTTGATTTATTGCGGCATAGCCGAACGCGACCGACTCATGACGTTGGCCTATACGGACCGGGACGCGAATTATTTGAAGCGGTTCAACTTCGGCGGCACGATCTTGAACAAAGAGTATCATTGCATACCGCCCAAGTCGAAAATCCTCTTTTTCCAGCCCGACACACCCGAGGAATTGTATATCCGTTACAAGCCGGCGCCGCACCAAAAGATCAACCAGCAAATTTGCAAACCGGCCGACCTGGCGCCCAAGGGGGTGCAATCCAAAGGCAACCAGATTTCCATCAAGGAAATCGCCTCGATCAACACCAAGCCCACGCGTGGCTGGGACCCCGAGGAGACCACCACGCGCTTGCAGTTTACCTGACGTTTTTTTGCCGGCGGCCCCCGATGGGTTGCCGGGCGCGGCAAGCCAAGCGTTGCGCCCCTATTTTGCTTGCCCGAAACCAAGCCTCACTTAAGGTGAGGGCGTTAAGATGAATCAATTATGAATCGGATTTTTCATTCGTTGATGGGACTGGGGTTACTGGTTTTACTAGGCGCCAGCCAACTGGACGCCCAAGCCGCAACCGCTAAGGCGAAGACGGCGGCCAAACCCGCGCCCAAAACCGGCATCGCCCAAAGTCCATACCTCGGCGCGATAGCCATCGATGCCGCCACGGGAAGAGTGCTATTCGAGGACAAAGCCGACGCCAAAGGTTATCCAGCCAGCGTGCTGAAACTCATGGACCTGCTCATCATCCTCGAGAAAATCGAGCAAAAACAGCTTTCTTTCCAAGACCCGGTGCTAGTCAGCGCCAAAGCCGCGAAAACTGGCGGTTCCCAGGTTTATTTGGCGGAGAAAGAATCGTTCACGGTGGATGAGCTTTTGTACGCTTTGATGGTCCAATCCGCCAATGACTCCGCGGTGGCCTTGGCTGAGAAAGCGGCGGGGTCCACGGATGCCTTTGTGGAGTTGATGAACCAACGCGCCCGGCAGTTGGGCATGAACAACACCCTGTTCCATTCCGTCCATGGTCTGCCGCCAGGCGCCGGCCAGTTGCCCGATGTCACCACGGCGCGGGACTTTTCCATCCTGTGCCGGGAATTACTCAAGCACGCCGACACCCTGCGCTACACCTCGACTCGCGTGCATATTTTTCGGCCCAATGTGCCCGGCAAGAGCATCGAGATGCGCACCCATAATCACGTGATGGCGAACGTCGCGGGATGCGACGGTTTAAAGACCGGCTTTTTCACCCAAGCGGGTTTTTCGATCGCCGTCACCGCCGCCCGGGATAGTCGGCGAGTAATCGTCGTCATGCTCGGCAGCGCCGACCGCAAAGTGCGCGACGCGAAAGCCGAAGAGTGGTTGGCCAAAGCTTTCACCGCGCTGCCCGCCGCCCCGGCGCCGCAGCCGTTGGCACCCGCCACGCCACCGGCGCAGCCGGTAAAACCAGCGAAAAAATAAGGCGTTAACCAGCGAATCGCGTCCGATTGAATCAGCTAGGCCGTTGCGACAACGCAACGGCCTTTTGCTTGAATCCATTACCTACTAATTAAGCGGGCTTGGCCCAACTGCGCGAGCGGTTGCCACGGTACATCGCTTCCATGACGCTGACGCGCACGGCGGCTTCCTCGGGGGTAACCAGCGGCATGCCGGCTTTGCCGGAAACCGCGTTGAGAAATTGCTCCAACGGAGCGGGCGGTGAAGGCGGCAAAGCCGTGAACGGCTTGTTACCATCGGCGCCCTCTACTTTTTCGCAACGATAGTATAATTTGCCCTTGTTGATGGTCGCATGAGCTTCGGTGCCGCTGATCAACAACGTGACCGGGTCATCGATATCCACCCAACCGGCCGACAGCGAACCGGTGGCGCCATTCTTAAATTTCAGCAAACCGATGCCGGACTCGTCGCAATCGCCGTAACGGCCGGTTACGACTTTAATATCGGCGGTGGCTGACTCCACCGCGCCCGAGAGCCAAATCATAATGTCCAGCATGTGGGTACCCAGATCGCCAAAACCGCCCACCCCGGCAATTTTGGGATTGGCCATCCAGCGCCATTCACTGTCGAACCAACCGCCCAGGGAACCGCTGTGGCAATTGGAACCCACGAGGCGCGTGATTTTCCCAAAATGGCCTTTGGCGATTTCATCGCGCAGGAACAGATGCTTGGCGTCGGTCCGCATGAAATAACCCGTGGTGAACAGTAGGTTCGCTTTGGTAATGGCCTTGGCCATCGAATAGCTCTCCTTCGCCGTGAACCCGAGTGGTTTTTCCACAAACATGTGTTTGCCGGCTTTAGCGGCGGCCGCCACCAATTCAGGATGCCGGGTAGTTTCGGAACAGATCACCACCGCTTGCACTTCGCTATCTTCCCAAATCTGCCGAGCATCGGTTGCCACGGGACATTTCAAACTCTTGGCCCGCTTCTCCGCGCGCGCGGCATCATGGTCCCACATATACTTGACCTTGACGTCTTTGCGCTTGGAAACTAGATCGATAAAGCTAGGGGTATGAATGTGCGCTCCGCCCACAAAGGCCAGCGTTATCGGTTTCTCCTCGGCGGCAAAAACCCCGGCGGGCATAGCCGCCGCCATCACCGCCGCCGCGCCAGCCGTTTTAATGAAGCCGCGCCGGCTCATATCTGTATTCATTCAGTGTTCCTTTTATTGGCCGCCTCCAAAATGGAGGCGATAGCCTGCTATTTCTTTTTCACAATCCAGCCCGCCTTCACTTCAGCCGCGCCACTATAAGTGGCTTTGCTGCGATCGGCTTGCACGGAATCCAGCGTAATTTCCCCGGCTTCCTTTTCCTCGGTGAATACGACCACGCCTTTGTCGTCCTTCGTGTCCACCGTCTCAAACAGCGCCAGTTTATCCCCGGCCTTCAAGCCTTGGTTAGTGCCAATGGAGATAATCACCATTGACTTGCTGGGCACGGCCAACACCTTGCCCGGAGCATTTATAACCGCGTCTTGTTGCGCCTTGGCCGCGGCCTGCACTTGTGCGGCTGCGTCATTTTGCGCTTTAGCCGCTTTTTCCTTCATTTTCTGCCGGCCGGAAACCGCGGGTACGGATGTCGAGGCTACTTGGGTCATGATGTTAGTCAACGCTTTAACCGTGGCCTTACCCAAGGCGCTGTTCATGAATTCCTGGTTTTTGAAGCCGATGTTGCCACCATGACCATTCACCGCCACCCCGAGGTCGAAGCCAACCCCCGTTTGAACTCCGGTTGCGGCTCCGGTTTTTAACACGGCTCGGGTGGCGGCATCCACGATGCGCCAATCGATTTGCACCTCGTTTTTGCTCGATTTGACCCCCAAGCTCCCGAGGCTGCCCGGCACAAACCCGCCCAGATCCACCCCTTTCTTGCTGGAACCAAACCGGGTGACCTTGCCTACGAACATGTAATCGGCTGCTTTCCACCCGCCTTTATCCACCTTTTCACTGGCGTCCACGTACCCTTCCTCACCCATTTTGATTTCATCTTTCAATCCGCTAAGGGCGGTGGATTCCAACACCTGAAACTTATTCAGTTTGGTGAGTTCAGTGATGATCATCTCCGCAAGCCCTTCCCCCAAAGCAGGTTGCCATCCAGTTATTTGGGCGGCGTCGGCTTCCAAGGGTTTAACGAAAATGGCCGGTAGTGAATTTTCCTGCGCCCGCGGTGCCAGCAGGCAACCGCAGCAGGCCAACAGTGCAATGAGTCGCTTCATTGTAGTTTGCTCTCCTATGGATTTGATACTTCCTTTTGGCCATTACAATAGTGAAAAAAGGGCGTTTGAGCAAAGTAATATTCTTGCGGACATAACCATTACAGGGCTGCTCTAAAGTTGGGTCGGACGGGTGATTAGGCGGATTACGGTGCCAAGACGGCGGCTCATCTTGGCCAGGAAGGTGGGACAGGTACGATCACGCGCGCGGGTTTGAACGCGCATCCAGGCCCGCGCTTCTCCTTGGACCGCGCGACGGAGCAAGCCGAAGACCGTCGCCGCCACCGGGTGGTGGACGCGGCAGCGATCTTCCCCTGCGCTGACGTCCAGCGGGTAATGCGTGCCGTTTTCGATGCACCAGTATTGGCGCACCAATTCCAAGAGGCGGGCCGCATCCGCTTTTCTCC
>DBTJ01000034.1:0-1319 GCA_002306985.1 Verrucomicrobia bacterium UBA1319 | reverse complement strand
CCGCATCGGCTTGCCCCGCCGTCAAACTGGTAATGATCCAGACGGTTTCCACCTCCTGGCGGCCGCCCTTGAGTTCGCGAATGCGGTCAATCCGCGCCACCTGGGCCGCATGCGGAAAGCCCATCTGGGCCGGGGTCACCGTCAGGGCCTCGATCCCGCGCCATTCGACGCGGCCATGGCCTTGATCCACCGTTTGGTATTGAGGGGGAAAAAGCCTCCGGCAGGAGGCGGCGCGCTTGCTCTTGGAGGCCTTTCTGATTGCCTTTGACCACCAGCACGTAGTCCCCGCCCTTGTCCTGCACGATCTTCCGGGCCGTTTCCACTTGCGTATGCAAGGCGTCCATCAGGGCGATGGTTCCGTCCAAATCCAGGCGGTCCAGCAACGTTTGCCCGGCTGGGATTTCGTTGCTCTTATCGGCCACCGTCTCGACCCCCAACGTGCGGCCGCTCTGCGCGTTGAGCGCGCCGACCAGCTGGGTGGCGCCGCTGCCGCGCAGCGCCTTGCCGTCGAGCACCACCACGTCCCCGTCGGCCGCCCCCAGCCGGGCCTTTTGCCAGGCCCAGAGCGCTTGCTGAAAGGCTCCGACCGGCACCGCCCGGAGCACCCGGTAGAAACAGTTTTCCGTCGGCACGTCGTAGCGCCGCGCGCGCGCGTTAAACCAGCACCGCAGATTCGCCCGCTGCTTGGGGCTCAAGTCTTGGGCAAAGAGGGCCACGGCCCGGTGGCCACCTTGCCCCCCGCTCAGGAGAAAGGCAAACACGATGGCCAGCACCGTGGCCTGGCGATGCCGCAAGCCCTGCGCTTCCCGGCTCTCGGGCACCTGTTGGTGCAGCACCATCCACAAGCTGAGCAGTTCCGGCCCCTCCAGCAAGCAGTGCCGCGGGACCGCTTGTTCGCTCGTTCCCCAGCCCGCCGGCAGCTCCCGCGCGCGCAAGCCGCGCGCCGCGTGCTTGCGTAGTTCTCGCACGAAGAGTTGCTTGGGCCGCTCATGCACTTGGTAAAAGTCCTGCGCCACCCGTGCAAAACCCGCCGTGGTCCCCAAGGCCTGCCACCCCGATGCCTTGTAAGCCGTCCCGCGAAACCACTGCAGATCCACAAAACTCTCCGCCAGCACCACCGGATGGCCGTAGCGGTCCTGCCAGTCCTGGGCGAGGCGCGCCAAATTCAACGCCATGGCCCGGCTGGCCAAATTCGGATACTGGCCCGGCTCCCCCAGGCGGCAGAACCGCGCGTTGTTCGCCACCAGGCGCAGCCGTGCCCGCCGCTGATTGCTGGCCCAGCCAATCCAACCCTCCCGGCCCCTGAGATGAAAAGCCGC
>DBTJ01000125.1 GCA_002306985.1 Verrucomicrobia bacterium UBA1319 | reverse complement strand
ACTGTGAAAAGCTCCAACGCCGTCGCCGCCCCGCTGCAAAAAGTTTTGGAAGCGAACGGCCGGATAGGCGACATCTCCAACGAGGAATACCCGCGCGAATACGAGGCCGCCATCCAGGATTACCTCAAACGCTTGTCATACCAGGAATAAAGCAGGAACATGGAATTCGGTTTCAAACCAGATTGGACTTGGCTGGCCGTGGCGGCCGGGGTCGCGGCGGCGCTCGTGCTGTGGAGTTACCTGGCCGCCAAAGGCCGGGCGAAGCCGCCCATCCGGTGGCTGCTCTACACGTTGCGGGTGCTGGCGCTGGCGGCGGTGACGCTCTGTTTGCTGGACCCGCAAAAGGTCGAGCGCATCGAGCACCAAAAACCGGCCCGGCTGGCGGTGCTGCTGGACACCTCCCGCAGCATGGCACTGCGCGATGTCACCCCGAATCGCCTCGGCGCCGCCAAGGCGTGGCTCAATGAATCGCTCGCGCCGAATCTGCCTCCCGGCGCCGTCATCTCCTGGCTCACGTTCGATCAAAACTTATCGGCCCTGGTTGGAACCAGCCGGATGCCCCCGGCCGCCTTCGACGCCGCCAGCCCCACCGGGGGCGTCACCGCGCTCGGGGACGCCTTGGATAATTTACTCACCCTGCAAACTTCGGATCCCTCCCTGGGAGTGGTGTTGTGCTCCGACGGCATCGAAACGGCGCGCGCGGACGCCGCCGAAATCGCCCGGCTGTATCGCCGCAAAGGCATTCCGATTCATACCGCCACGTTCGGAACCACCAACGAGCCCCGGGACATCGCGGTCGAGAACATCCAGGTCAAGCAATCCGTGGCCAGCCAAGCCCGCAGCCGCGTGCTGGTCACGCTCCGTTCGGAGGGTTTCCCGAACGAAATCGTGCCCGTGATGATTCGCGCCGGGGGCCAGGTGGTGGCGCAAAAAAACGTCCGCCTGGCGGGCGGGGAGCAGAACGTCGAGCTGGAGTTCACCCCGCGAACCAAAGGCTATCACGTTTACGAAGCCCTTATCCCGCCCCGCGAAGGCGAATGGCTGGCCACCAATAACCGACGGCCCTTCGGGCTGGAAGTGGCCGATCCATCGATCCACGTGCTCTACATGGAGGGCACCCCCACCCACGCCAGCATGCCGGAATGGAAGTACCTGAAAGACGCGTTGGAATCCGACACCAATATCCACTGCAAAGTCCTGTTCCGCTTCCCCGGGTCCGCCAATGTGGGCGTGAACACCGTGGACGCCGACCCCATCACCGGCGACGCCGTTTACCACGTGCAGCATCCCACCCATGGTTTTCCCCATACCATGTCCGAGCTGCTCGAATACGATATCGTGATCAACAGCGATATCCCCAAAGAATCCTTCTCAGCCGAGCAGTTGCAAAACACGGCCCGGCTGGTGGAGGAATTCGGCGGCGGCTTCGTCATGATCGGCGGCAAGAAGGCTTTCGGCGCCGGGGGCTACCAGCGCACGATCATGAACAAATTCATCCCGGTGGCCATGGAAAACGATGCGGACACGGTCAACAAAACGTTCCAACTCACGATCTTGCCGCAAGCCATCAACCATCCATTGATCGCTTTCAGCGGCGCCAGCGAGGAAACGCTCCAAATTTGGAACGAAAAATTCCCCCCCTTGCGCGGGTACAACCGCGTGGGCCGCGCCAAGCCGGGGGCGATCGTGCTGGGCGTCGATCTGAGCGAGGAAAACCAGTATGGCCCCCGCGTCATCCTCGCCGCCCAAGAAGTGGGCAAGGGCCGCACCATGGCTTTCACTTCGGACACCACCCGGTCCTGGGGCACGCAATTTGAAACGATTTGGGGTGAAAAACTCAATCCTTCGGGGGCCTTGACCGAATCCAATTGCGACGCCCGCTATTACCGCCAGTTTTGGGTCAACGCCATCCATTGGCTCGCCGCCGGGAAAGCGGGTAAGACGAATAATGCCGTCACCATGGAGTTGGCTCAGACCGTTTGCCGGATCGGCGATCCCGTCACCGCGCTGATTCGCGTCCTGGGGCCGAACCAGCAAGAAACCGGGGAAGCGGAAGTGTTCGTGAATTGGGGCGTCCCAAACGGAACCAACCGCGTTTTCAAAGCGCGATATGAACCGGCCACTCGGCTTTACCGGGCCGTCATCAATTCGACGCAAGCCGGGGATTTCACGCTTTCCGCCACCGCCCAGTTGAAAGGTTTGAAGCTGGGGGAGGACAAAAAACTACTGATTTGCGAGCCTACCGACCCCGAGCTGCAACGGGTGCGCGTGAACGCCGAACTCATGGCGGAAATCGCGCGCAATTCCGGCGGCGAAAGTTTATCCTTAACCCATGGCAACAGCGCCGTATTCCAGCGCCTGTTCGCCCAAGCCCCGCCGGTGACCATCGAAATTCGCCGCACGCCGTTGTGGGACCGCACCCAATGGCTCGCGCTGCTTTTCGCGTTGCTGGCCATCGAATGGATCTTGCGCCGGCGCAATGGTTTAGCGTGACATAGACCCAGGCGCGCGAGGAGCGAAAATAATTACATTGCCCCGTCCGCCGCCGGGCATTACCGTGCCGCCTGTGTCAGTGCAGTTTACAGTCTTAGGCAGCGGCTCCAGCGGCAATGCCCTTTACATCGAAACTCCCGAGGCCCGGCTCTTGGTGGATGCCGGTTTCAGCGGGCGGCAGTTGCGCCAGCGTTTGGCCCAAATCGGCAAAACGCCCGAAAGCCTCTCGGGCATCCTCATCACCCATGAGCACTCCGATCATACCCAAGGGCTCACGATTCTGGCGTCGCGCTTGAAAATCCCGGTTTATTGCAACCGCGCCACCCAAGATGAAATCGCCACGCAACTGGAAGGCCCCTTTAATTGCCAATTATTCGCCACCGGCGCCACTTTTGAAGTAGGCGACTTCGTGATCGACACCTTCAGCGTGTCCCATGACGCGCAAGACCCGGTCGGCTTTTTGCTGCGCACGCCGTCGGGGAATATTGGGGTGCTCACCGATTTAGGGCACGCCACCAAACTGGTCTTGGAACGGGTGCGCCCGGCGCACGCGCTGTTTTTGGAGGCGAACCACGATGTCCAGATGCTCCAGAACGACGCGCGCCGGCCTTGGAGCTTGAAGCAACGCATCCTGAGCCGCCATGGCCACCTGTCCAACGAAGCCGCCGCCGAAGCCGCGGAACAAGTCGCCTCAGCCGAACTCAAACACCTCTTTCTCGGTCATTTAAGCCAGGACTGCAACCAGCCGGAAATCGCCCGCGCGACCGTGGCGGAACGGCTCCAAAAAGCCGGCGCCGGCCACATTCAAATTGTCGTCACCTCGCAATCCACCCTCAGTCCCACGCTGACCCTTGCGGGAGCGGCGGCCCCCACGTTGGTCACCGCCAACCCCGCCGCCATCAGTACCGGCGGCCGGCCATCGATCGGCTAAAAAGCCTCGCCGGGGTTCTGTTCCAGCCATTCTTTGAGCCCCAGCAACGGAAACGAAAGCCTGGCCTGCAATTTGGCGCAGTTCAACCGCAATACGGCCGGCCGGGGCGGGCCCGAGTAACCGCGCAAGCTTTCGGGGATCAGACGGGGATTCAGCTCCGGGCAGCGCGCCGCCAGGCATTGGCCAATTTCCCAGCGCGACAAGCATTGCCGACCCGCCAAATGAAACAAGCCCGCCGGCCGCGCGGGCGCCGCGTCAGGGTTTCCCACCAATTCCCAGACGGCCCGGGCGGTCAGCGAAGCGGCGATCGGGCACCGGTATTCATCGGTAAACAGCGTCAAAGTTTTGCCCTCGCGCCAGGCTTGGCGCATGGGCTGGTTAAAACCCCGATCGCCGGTGGGGGAGACGCCCCCGTTGAGCGAAGTGCGCACCACGATATGGCGGGGATTCCGCAGCACGATTTCCTCGGCCGCCCGCTTGGTCTCCCCATAGAGGTTCAGCGGATTAGGCGCGGCCGTTTCGTCATAACTCGCCTGGGTGCCATCAAACACGAGATCGCTGGAAAAGAAGACCAAAGGGATATTCGCCGCCAATTCCGATAACCTCGCGGGCACTTCGACGTTGACCCGGCGCGCCCAGGCTGGCTGGGCGTCGCATTCCGCGCTTTTGCTGATGGCCGCGCAGTGGATGATTAATTGGGGGGATTGCGCTTGGAACAGCCGCCGCACCGCGGGAAAATCCGTTAAATCCACCTGCTCGCGGACCAGGCCGCGCACGTCATATCCGGGGGCGAATTGAGCGGCGGAGCGCAGCAAATTAAACCCGATCAGGCCGTTGGCGCCCGTAACCCAGGCCCGAGGTTTGAGGATGGAAGCCATGGCCGACAGCACCGCCAACGATCGCCCATCAATAGACTTTGCGCAACGTGGAAGGCAGAATATTCAGTTCCGAACGGTACTTGGCCACCGTCCGGCGCGCTATCTTGATATCCTTCTCCATGAGCATTTTAACAATCTGATCGTCGGAAAGCGGCCGGGCGGTGTCTTCCTTTTTAATCATTTCCGAGACCAGGTCTTTGATACTCGTATTCGACATGCCCGAGCCATCGGCGGTCTTGATGCCGGAGGTGAAGAAATACTTCATTTCGAACACGCCTTGGGGCGTTTCCATGTACTTCGCCGAGACGGCGCGGCTGACGGTGGTTTCATGCACCCCCACGATCTCGGCGACTTGCAGCATGGTCATCGGCTTGAGGTGCGTAATCCCAAACTCCATGAAATCGCGCTGCCGTTTGACGATTTCGCGCGCGATATTCAGGATGGTTTCCTGCCGTTGATGCAGGCTTTTGATGAGAAATTTGCCCGCCCGGATCTTTTCCCGGATATAATCACGCACCTCGGCCGCGCTGCCGGTCTGGGACATGATATCCTTGTAAGCGTTGCTAATCCGCAAGTGGGGAATGTACTCGTTATTGGAAGTAACGACATATTCATCTCCGGCTTTGTGGACAAAAATCTCCGGCACCACATATTGCGGCGGCTCCGGCTGGAATTGCCGGCCTGGATACGGCTCCAAATGGCCAATCGTCGCGGCGGCATCCTGCACCTCCTGCACGGTTAGATCCAAGGCGCGCGCAATTTCCGGCAAACGGCGGCGGCCCAAAGCTTCCAAGTGATCTTTGACAATCGTATACTCCAAGGCGTCCTTCTTACCAAGGCGTTCCAACTGCAATAAGAGGCATTCCTTCAAGTCCCGGGCGGCAATACCGGCGGGATCAAACGTCTGAATCACGCGCAACACCGCTTCAATCTGATCGGCCGGAATATTGGTGGAAAAGGACAACTCGCTGATGGTGGCTTTTAAATAGCCGTTGTCGTCGATATTACCGACGATCATTTCGGCGATTCCGCGCTGGCTCTCCACCAATTCGGATTGACGCATCTGCTCCAAAAGGATCTCTTGCAGCGATAAAGCCGTCGTCAAAGAATCGAATAGAAACCGGCGCTTTTCCTCCTCGTCGTCATTCTGGCGCAATGGAATATTGGCCTGCGAAAAATGCTCGCGCCATTCCTGATCCATCTGCGTAAGCCGCTCGAACTCAGCTTGAAAATCGTCAACCGGCTCAGCGCTGGGTTTCTCCTTAGCCGGATCGAACAGCACGTCGGCGGGGGGTTCGGCGAGATCGAACGACTCGGCGGGCCCTTCCTCTCCCGTGGATTCCTTCGCTTCGGCCTGGGGCTCCATGGCCACTTCTTCAAGGATGGGATTTTGTTGCAACTCCTGTTCGACCATTGCCTTGAGTTCGAGCGTTGGGGCCTGCAATAACGCCAACGATTGCTGTAGCTGGGGTGCCAGCACCTGCGACAGCATCATCTTTTGCGATAAATATAAACCCTGTGCCATGACAATCCCACCTTAAGCCCAGGCGAACGACAACTCAAGCCAAAAGTGGCATGCGGGTTGCTTTTCATTTCTCATGCCAAGCCGGAATGGAACTCCTTTATCGCCAAACCTTCCCCTTCGACGCTTATCGACAAACCTAACCCGGACCGCTGATCACCCTTAATAAGTAGCGTTGTTTATACCAATCTCAATTTACATAATATATTCTGATTAAACCGAATACAAACTGAAGCCTTCCCGTTTTCAAAAGCGAATCGCTAGGCGGCGTCCCAAACCGGTGAACTCGTTTAACCAATGAAGCGGCCAGACCTAGGCCCGACCCCTGTTTGAAAAAAATTTCTCTGGAGAAACAAATCATCCCCGACTATCACCCACTCCGACCCCCTCGCAAGTTCGACTCATGGCGCCTCCATCACGGGCCATTGGGATGCCTCACCGCACGCACCCCACGCCAACGGACGGAATCCCGACTGCGCTCGCGCCAACCCCCGGCTATTTATGGTGTCCGTTTTTATTAATGACCACCAAGGCATTCGGAGCGGGCCGTTCCTGCCCTTCGGATGGGCTATTCATGACATTGCCGCTCACCCACATCGTGGAGGAGCCGCCGCCATCTAAATTAATGGCCTGTTCACACCCCAATTGCGCCAAATAATCCGCCAACTCGGGAAACGTCATGCCCACGGAAAGACTGCGCTGACGGCCATCCACCTCGACCATGAAGAGATACTGTTTATTCCAGCCTAAAGCGGTCCTCGGATGCCGGGGTTGCAGCCCAGTCCACGGCATGGGCTTACCATCCCGCAACAACGTGGGGCCGCCGCCGATGGCCGTTTTCACCCCCGCCAGGCAAGGCAGGGTTTCCGTGGAAATCTGGAGCGTTTCCCCCACGTGAACCGCGGGCATTTTCGAGACCAAAGAGGAGCCGACCGATAGTACCATCACATTGGTATTGAGCGGGGTATTGCCCGCGCGCCGGACCTCCCGCACCCGCGCGGGATACGTCATCCCGGCCGCTAGCGGCAGCCAGGCGCCGTTGGTGTTGGCGCACTCGAGCACCAGTTCCAACCCGCCATCGCGCGTTTGGGTCGAACGTCCCAAAGCCGCCGTATACAACACGGCCGCGTCCCCGTCGCGATCATCGTTCAGGTTGAACGGCAGGCTGACTCCGCTGGCCCAAATCGCCCGGAATTGCGACACGACATTTGTCATTTGCGGCCGGCCGTTGGTATCGATCCAAAAACAAAGGTGCTCGCCGGGGCCGCTAACCAATTCGCCCTGCCGGATTTGCATATCCCGCGGACGCCCCGGATACCGGCGACTTTTATTATAGAAATCCCCGTTCACGGCGGCCAAAGGCGTGCCCATCGCTTTCGACAAGGAGCTGATTTGCTCGGGCACCGTGGTCATGCCGAATTTTTCACCATGGCCGCACGTCGTGTGAAATTCCAATTCAGGGTGGGAAAGATCCACCTTAAACACGTGGATCGACCAGGGTTTTTCGGGGATCTCGTAATGATAATAGGCGTAGCCGCGGTCCGGTTTGCCCGGCTCCCCGCCCTGGCAATTGGCCGGAGGCCAACCCGCTAACGCCCCCCAGACGAGCCAGCCAGCCAGCACTGTGGGAAGGACTCGAAACGCCTTTCCTTGGACCATGGCTAGCCGCCACAGTCCGCACCGCCATTCCGACGCCTTTGGGGACCCCCCTTTTGCCAACGGTGTTTTATACATGATAATACCCGAATTTCTGAGGTTGTTTTCTAGCAATTCCAATGCCAACCAACCCGGTTTTCCGACCTGGCGTCGTCCGACGCTCAAAAACGGCTTCCACCACGACTCCCTTGACCATGGCCAACGGCGGCCTCGCTCTTTTCTCTCATCACCTATAATATATCGCGCGGGAAGGGCGAATAGTTTCAATTTCGACAAAAAAAACCTTTCTCAGTTCAAAACCACCCCGGCGCGGGTTTGCTGCTCCGCGCGCTTCCGTCGCCCCCCGGCTTTGAAGCTTGGCGGCGGCGAACATATAGGTGTAAGCTGCCCGGCGGATCGATAATCTTATGCGCCATAAATTATTCGCGTACTTTCTCCTAGCCCTGGGCTGCGGCTACTTGGCCGTCTCTCCGATGGCGGAACCCCCGGCGCCGCTGCCCCCCCCGGCGTTTCAGACCAATAAATTGCGGGACATGGATTCGGCCGTGCTCAAAGCCGTCGCCGACAAACAACTGCCCGGGGGCGTGCTTTGGCTGGAAAGCGGCGGCAACGCCTACCATCGCGCCTACGGTCTGCGAGCCATCGAACCGGCGGCGGAGACCATGACCGAAGACACCCTTTTCGACGCCGCTTCGCTGACCAAAGTGGTGGCCACCACCCCGTCGATCCTCCTGCTGCTCGAGCGGGGTAAACTCAAGCTGGACGCCCCCGCGCGCGATTATTTGCCCGAGTTCAAAAACCCGGAAACCATCACGGTGCGCCATTTGCTCACCCACACCTCGGGACTGCGCCCGGGCTTGAGCCGATGGCCGGCTTGGACCGGCTACGACACGGGCATTCGGATGGCTTGCGCGGAAACCTCCACCACCAAGCCTGGCGCCGCGTTCCGCTATAGCGATATCAACTTCATCCTCCTGGGCGAAATTGTCCGCCGGGTGAGCGGCCTGCCCTTGAACGAATTCGCGCAAAAAGAGCTCTATGGGCCGCTGAAAATGAAAGACACCGGTTATCTGCCCGCCACGAATCGGTATCCGCGCGTGGCGCCGACCGAGCGGATTTCGGGGCAATGCCTGCGCGGCCAGGTGCACGATCCCACCGCCCGCGCCATGGGCGGGGTCGCCGGGCACGCGGGGGTGTTCACCACGGCCGCCGATCTGGCGCGTTACGCGCGCATGTTCCTGAACGGCGGCGAACTCGACGGCGTGCGCGTATTCCGCCCCGAAACCGTGCGGTTGATGACCACGCCCCAAGCCCCCGCCGCCGCTAACACCGTGCGCGGGCTGGGCTGGGATATCGATTCCCCGTATGCGGGGCCGCGGGGCAAATGCTTTCCCGTGGGCTCTTATGGCCATTCCGGCTGGACGGGCACCTCGCTGTGGATCGACCCCGCCTCGCGAACGTTCCTGATCTTTTTGTCGAATCGCAATCATCCCACGGAGAACGGCAGTGTGTTGGCGTTGCGCGCGCAATTGGGCACCTTGGCGGCCGAATCGCTAACCGCGTTTCATTACAGTCCCGCCACCGGCGTCTGGCCGCCGGGCGAACCCCCCAAAGCCGCCGCTCCCGCGAGTGGCAAGTAGGCCCGAGGCCGTCGCGAATCCGAGTTGGCGGATAAGCTTCAAGTTCATGAGGCAATCCGTTGCGGCGGGCAATGTAACCGGCAGCAATTCCAGGCATCGAGCAATTCCTGCTGATGCAAACCGGCCCATTCCAGGACTTTGGCGCGCACCCATTCCGGGGCTTCGCCGCCGACCACCTGCAAGGGCCAGATGTTGACGATCAACTCGTGATCGTGATAGAAGGCATGAAAACGCGCGCCGAGGTTCCGGGCGCATAGCATGCGAATCACAATTCCGTAAAACTTCGCTAATACAGGCATGGCAACAGGGCTTTCTGAGTGTTAGGACGCTGGGTGACGTCCGGCTTTTCGGCTCGCAGGCCGGCCACGGGTCCGCTCTCCGGCCTTCACGATTGAATACCCCGGTTTTCCGGTTTTGTTTCAAAGAAAAAGCCGCTTGCGTCCGCATAATTTTCCTTTAGATTTGTTTCCTGCCCGGGTTCCGCTGATGCGGCGTCCACGAGGGGCTGAGAAACAAAAGTTAACGCAGCAACCTAACCATCAACCCTCCGTTGTCTTGACAACGTTCGGTACGTTAGGCAATGGAGTCTTCGTAGGCGCGACCGCGCCCGCCAAGCCTCCCCGATAAAAAACCGTATGCTAACCATGGAAGAGGCCATGAAGCAAAGCGACTTCCGCTTTGCTCCCGGCCAGATCGTCAAAGGAACCATCATCGAAGTACGCTCCAAAGAAGCGCTCATCGACATCGGCTATAAAAGCGAGGGCGTCGTCTCCGGTGGGGAATTCGACGATTTAAAAACCGTCAAAGTGGGCGACCAAGTTGACGTGCTGATCGAGCGACTCGAGGACAAAGACGGCAACGTTGTCCTCTCCAAGGAAAAAGCCGAGTTCAAGCAGAACTGGGACAAAATTCTTACCATTTGCAATGAAGGCGGCACCATCGCCGGCAAAGTCAAAGCCGTCGTCAAAGGCGGATTACTGGTCAACATCGGCGTCGAAGCCTTTTTGCCCGCCTCCCAAATCGACATCATCCCGCCCAAGAACCTTACGGGCTATGTCGGCAACACCTACCAATTTAAGGTCGTCAAGATCAACCAAGAGCGCCAGAACATCGTGCTCTCGCGCCGCGAACTCATCGAACAAGAACGCAACGAACGCCGCTCCAAGCTGCTGGCGGAGATGACCCCGGGCGATATCCGCAAGGGCACCGTCAAGAACATCACCGA
>DBTJ01000150.1 GCA_002306985.1 Verrucomicrobia bacterium UBA1319 | reverse complement strand
CGGATGGTACATGATCGCGTTGATGACGATATCGCCACCGCCAGCCGTCGCCGGGACATTGGCCTGGCCGGGTGAATACGGCTGGCCCACGCCCCAACTGCCCGGCGCGGCGGGGTCTTCTTCGGGCGAAAAAAGTTCTAACGAAGCGCCGCCGCCCGCCGCTTCCACCGGCCAGGGTGCCACGGCGCGGTACGTCACGGTATCGATTAAAACTCGCGGGGTGCGGTTGTCCCACAGGTTGATGGTCTCCCCCGCGTTATCCAATTTGCCGGAGTAACTGCCGATCACGTTCGTGATCCGATAAAAACTCCGCGCGGCGGCCGCGTCTTGCGCCACCACCAAATAGCCGCCAGCCGACATCACGGTACCCGTCGGAAAAGTGAAACCAACCGCGTGGTTAAGCATCCATCCGCCCAAATCCACGGCGGTGTTACCACGATTATAAAACTCCAGGAACTCGCCGCCTGAGTTGTCGGCGGATGGATGGTACATGATTTCGTTGATAACCATATCGGTCTCCGCCGCTTCGAGTCCGATCCCGGCTAACAGAAGTACCCAGCCAAAAAGCAAACGGCGACCGAGAAAGACAACTCTCCAGAGTTGCCGAACCGATGCACAGACCAGCGCCAAGGCCGGTTTACGCACCCAAGTAAAGTGATCGTTACCCATTTTCCACCTGGCTCCCCGCCCGTCGGGCAATTGTTTAGTCGGCCATCCGATCGCCCGCAACCTTCGGCATACTAGTGAACACCCGCCAGCGTTGTTAGCTTAATTAATAGCGTGTTCCACTTAACCACACAAGCAATACCCATGCCAATCCAATCTTCCGCAAACCATTGGCAAACCAGACCTAAACAGACAGCCATACGCGACGAGAGCGGCACCGCTCACCATGCGAAACCCATTTCTTCATCGGCGGACACGCGGCCGCTTTGCTCAACGGCAGATTTTCCGAAACTCACCGAAATATGAACCTTCGTCAGCGATCGATCACGGCCAACGTCGGGCAGATTGACTGCGGGGCGGCGCGCTGGCGGGCCGCTGACTCGCAAGGTTTGGGTTGGACGCCGGCTGGGCGCAAACCTGTTCCAGCGCGAGCAACTGGCGTTTGCGTTCAAGGCCGCCCGCGTAGCCGCCGAGCGAGCCGCTTTTGCCCACCACGCGATGACAGGGAATGATGATCGACAAGGGGTTCTTCCCGGTGGCTGAGCCGGCGGCACGAATCGCCCGGGGCGCGCCCGCGCGCTCAGCCAAGTCCGCATAAGCGATCGTTTGCCCAAATGGAATCCGCGCGATTTCCCGCCAGACCCGTTGTTGAAAGGCGGTTCCGGCAAAATGCAGGGCTAGTTCAAAATACTTGCGTTCGCCGGCGAGATACTCCCGCAGTTGCCGGGCAGTCTCGGCTAAAATACCAAGCTCTGGATTCCGTTCCCCATCGTCCGGCGGAGCGGGCGCATGGGCGCAGCCTAAAAAGTAAACGCCGGTTAATTCCCGGGGATTGGCGGTTAAAAGCAGGTCGCCGAGCGAGGTTTTTAGCGGGGCATGGAACATCATAAGGTTTTCTCCAAACTAGCCCACAAATGCAACGCGGCGTAAGCCCGCCAGGGCCGCCACGCATCGGACATTCGCAGGATTTTCGCGGGATTGTTTTCGCCTAAAGCTTCGCGGATGCCAAGATCGGTATGTGGAAAGGCATCCGGCCAGGAGAGGGCGCGCATGGCGATGTATTGCGCGGTCCATTCACCGATGCCGGGAAGTTGGCGAAGCTGCGTCATCGTTGGCTCCACCCGATGGCCGGGCTCCAAAAGCAACCGACCGCTAAGGACGGCTTGGGCCAAGGCGATCAGGGTTTGCGCGCGCCGCCTGGTAATCCCCAGGCGACCGATCTCCTCGACGCTCGCCCCAGCCAACCGCTGCGGTGGGGGAAACAAATGGGTCAGCTCGGATACTTCGCCACGCCAGGGTTCGCCAAAGCGCCGAGCCAGCCGTCCCGCCAAAGTCCGCGCCGCCGCCACGGACACTTGTTGTCCCAGGATGGCGCGCACGGCCAACTCGAAGCCATCGAAACTGCCGGGCACGCGCAAGCCCGGATGCGGTTCCCCCAAGGCGCCCAAGACCGCGCCAATGGCCGCCGGGTCCGCGCGCAAGTCGAAAAGCCGCCGCACCCGATCTAGCACCAGCGCGCAAACCGGGATCAGCGCCTCGGATAGGCGCACGCAAAGCAGGCCAGCGTCCGCATCGTGTCGGATTTGCGCCAAGCCCGTAAAAACGCGGTCCTGGCGCCACACCTGAACCGTTCGAAAATAAGTCCCGTCCCGCACGGCTTCAACTTGCGGAATCGCCCGTTGCGCCAAAAAGCCGAGGAGATGCGCCCAATCCAGAGGCGGACGGTAACCGAGCCGGAAGGGAAAATCCGCGCCCGACTCCACCGGCAAGCGACCTTGGCGAAACGCGGTGGGCGTCAGTCGATACCGGGCTTTAAGTAACGCATTGAAGCGGCGCAAACTCTGGAATCCGCTAGCCAGCGCGATCGACAGCACGGACAGGCGAGAGTCCGTCAGCAGTTGTTTGGCCAAGAGCAGTCGCTGCGTTTGCCAAAACGCGACGGGAGAGACGCCGAACTCGCTCTGAAAGACCCGGCGCATTTGCCGGGCGCTGACGCCCAATTCCCGCGCCAAATCCTCCAGCGTATGGTCCGCCAGAAAATCCTGGCCGATATGGCGAGCGGCGGCGCGAGCCAATTGGCTGCCCATTTCCATGGGGCTGGCGCCGGGGGCCAGTTCGGGACGGCAGCGCTTGCAGGGGCGGAAACCCGCCGCTTCCGCCGCGGCCGCGTGGCTGTAGAATTGGCAATTCTCGCGCCGGGGCGCTTTTACCCGGCAAATGGGCCGGCAATAAATGCGCGTGGTCCGCACGGCCACAAAAAACCGACCGTCGAACCGCGCGTCCCGCGCCCGCAGCGCCTGATAACATTGATCCGGATTCAACCTCACCCCGCCACTATACACCCCTCGCCCACGCCTGGCTCGCCGTTTTCGGAAGTCAAATTCCGCGCGCGATCCATGCCAACGCCTCCTTTTTTAGCGCCGAAGAGTCAACCTCACGGCGAGCAGGCCAACATTGCCCCCGTGGACCAGACCCCATTTGACTTTAACCATGGTTCCCCCGGTTTAGGAACGCATCCCCCCGCCGGTTTCGGCTCGCAAACCATCTCTCTCATCTAAGCTTAGACTTAACCAATACTTATCCATAGGTGATATATAATATACCTTTCTAGTCATGTCCCAAACAATTAGGATTTGAATCGGCGTTAAAAAGCATTTTTTAATATTTTAATAGATTTAGTTGTTGCATGTTTAACACATTCCATTACTATTCTCGCAATCCAAGTATTACATACTTCCATCAAGGAGGGTTACCGCCGGGTCGTGGTTTGGGACTGCCGTCCACTGGGAATAATGGATCAGGGGAGAAGTGAACGCGCGATCCGTCTCCCCAAAACTCGCATCAGGACAAATATGGGTGAGGTGAATCAAACTTGCTATTTCGATCCTCAAGTTGAAGGATTAAGCGCGCTCTTGCTTCAGGCCAAAGACGCTCCTGAGGCGGGCTTTGTCTACCACTCGGCCAGCGAATTAAACATCGTGATATGCGGCCCTCCCGGGGTCGGTAAGACCATCTTGGCGATGCAGATCGCCACCGCCGCGGCCGCCGCCAAGCCGCCGGCGAATACCCGTCCCTGGAAAGTGGTGTATCTGACTAAGGATATCCCGCCACGCGTACTATTCAAACGCATGGGAGCCTTTGAGTTCTTTCAGCGCCAAATGATGCGCGTGGCGAACGAAAACAGCTGCAATCCGGCTATCCATCCCTGGGTTCAAAACGGTGAGCCAAATATTGATTTTTGCTTCCTGGAAGAGTTGTTACCACCGACTTCGGAAGAACGCGCGATCAATACATTTGTAAGTAATTGGACTTCAAAGGAGCAAGGTTTGCTGGCCATTGCCCGATTCTCGGAGGCTCCCGTGGGGGCTTCGCGCATGGACCGATACGCCATTGCCAAGTCGGTGTATGAGGCGATCGGCTACATTCAACCGGAGCTCCGGCCTGTTTTTGAGTTGTTAAAAGACTCGCCGCCGGCAGGGGATACTATAGCTACCGTGGAAAGGGAACAAATCTTAGTGGTTTGCGATTCCCTTTCGCCGCGGACATTGGAATATCACCTAAAAGCCCAGCATCATTTCTCCAAATTGTCTCCCGATTCAAAACCGCAGCCAAATCTCATTTTCTTGTTCGTCCTGGATAGCGCCTCCGTGCCGGAAAGCATGGCCGCCACTTTCCCCCCGGATGTCAAAATTATCCTGAATATTCGGAATGAGGCCCACGGGGTCAACACCCGCTCCATCCGCCTGGCCAAGACACGATTCCAAAAGTCACTCGACGAGGAGACTCCCTTTGTGATCCTGGCCGCTCAAGATCAAGCGTCAGCCGCCGTGCAACAGGTAATCGTGTTTGAGTCGAATGGCGTCGCAATTCGCCCGGCGGCGGAGATTAAAAATGCGCCCCAACCCTACGCATCACGCCGACCAGGCATTGAAATCATGCCCCCAATCGCACACGAGCCGTTTTTGCTAAAAACGGAAACCGTCAGCGCTTCCAGTCAAGCGACGCACAACAACGCGCCCGAGCGCGTAGTGCAATTCGGTTTGCCCGACTTGGACTCTTTCACCAAAGAGCGGCATCTGGCCGGCGGAGGCTGCACGTTGCTCGCGACTCAAAACCGATGCGGTTCGACCGCTCTGAGCTTGCATTATCTGCTATCTCAAGTCGCCACCAAAGTCAATCCAACCGCCGAGCGGGATAAACCAAGCAACCGGCAGAAATCCGCCTATGCTCCATCAGGCGTCCTGTATATCAGTTTCTCCGGAGAGGTGACCGAGATATTGCACACCGTGTGGCGGCACGCCAAGCTACGGAGCGCAATTTGGAATCCTGATGCGGCAACGGACGAATCGCAAATCAAGGCTACTTGGAAATCGTTGGAATCCCAACTAAGCCGCCATCAAAGTGCCAACGATCCAGCGGGCGGGAGCGCGCACCCCCGCCACCGATTGTACATCATTCCGATTCGCAGGCTAAAAAATGAATACTTTTACGTGTATATCCCGGATTTCACTTGGGTTACGGCGGAGGAGGCCATGGACCGGATTACCCGTTTACTGCACCCGCATGGTCAGGACCAAAAGGTTCGAGTGCAGCGAGTTGTCCTTGACCGCGTGAGCCGGCTACCGGCTCGCTGGCCTTTGATTCAAAATCACGACGTTTTTATCTCGGGCATTGTATCGCATTGCGCGAAGAGCGGCGTCGAACTCATGCTCATCGATGACACGGAGCATGGGAACGAGACCACGGGGTTATTCCATTCCCAGTGGGTGGGAGTGGCCCAAAATATCATTCGGTTGCGCCGGGTGCCCTTTCATGGGGTGGAGACGCGCAGCATCGAGTTGATCAAAGCCAGCGGCCGCATCGTGAACTGCAAACGTCCCCACGAAGTGGTCTTCCACCATGGGGCAACGGATTATGATGATGCCATTGGCATCGAGGATAATTTCCGGGGGTACACCGGCCTCTCCATTGGCCGGCCTGAGCGGTCCAAAGTCGAAGTCGATCTCAGCTATGACGAGGAGCACACAGCCCTTTACCGAGATGTCATGGCCACCAAAGCCAAAATCGAAGCGACGGTGGATGAAGTAACGGTGACCCCGCTGGGCCCGGGCAAATGGTCCGGCATCAACTCGGCGTTCAACAACCTTTCGAGCGTTTCGCGCGACAAATGCCGCATCGTCGCCATCGACGGAATCTGGCTCGGCGCGCTGCTTAAAAGCGGCATTTTACATTGCTTGAGCGATAATGAGCTGCTGAATATTCTGCCAGAACACATACGCGATGGCATTAACCAGCAACGACCAGGCCGAAATGGCCAGCCGGAATCTGAGGAAGCGGCCGAAAACCAAGCGGCGGGCGCCGACAAAAGGGTGCCAGTTAACAACCAGATGTTAGATATCGACACATTGCTTGATTCATATTATGTGACCAAGTCGCTCACCACCGCTATCACCGCCATCCAACAAGATAAAGAGGACTGCCAAAAGGCGGAGGATCCCGTTCGGAGCGAAGAACTCGATAATTTACTCAAGCGGCTTGGCCGGGGATTCAAATACGCGCTCCCCATGCGCCACAACTGGGGATTACTTGCCATCACAAAACCCGCGACTCAATTCGTGCGGCAGGTTTTTATCGAGGTCGCCGAATGGCTTCAGAACGCCAACTCAAACAACGAGGATAGCGGCACGGAAGAATCCTTTGGCGGGGACTTACGAATTTGGAACGTCCAATTAGGCAAAGCCCTGGCCTTTTATCTGGATAAATTGTCGAGGACCGACGACAAGAAGGCGAACAATAAAAAGAAAATTAGCGAGGAGCTCATAAAAGCCGCTCCGAAATTCCCCCAAGCGGCCGAGGTCATTATTTCACTCCTCTGCGGATTCGAGCTTCCCTGGTCCGATAAGCCATCTTTGAAATTGGCGAAAAAAATCTGGCTAAAACTATGGAAGCAACCCGAACTTGAAATTAGCTATGCTGAAATTGTCGACTATCGCATCCAATTCTGGCAACCCTTTTGGCGTGATGGGTGGTTTGAAAGAACGTTGACCAAGATCGCGGCGGGCCGGAAAGCCATGCAAGCAAATCTTTGGGTCTCGCTCTTTCCGAGGATAGACCTCTTCGGTTTGGCCATGGTGTCCCCGGAATCGGTGGTCTCGTTTTTCCTGGAGCTTTTGCTAGCCCATGTCCCGGAGAAGGATCTCTTTAACCCGACCAGCCAACACCTCTTATACTTCAAGCACTCGCTGGCGGCGCGCCAGGGGTTTCAGTTAACGTTGAGCCTATTTTTCCGTCTCCTTTCGCCCAACCAGCGGCGCCGTATCGCCCTGGGCATTCACAGCGAACAAGGCGGCGATGGATTTCATCTGCACAACCGCTTGGTCGCTTCCAGCCAATACCACGAGAGCTTTCGGGAATGGCCCTCGCAATTCTCCCTCTTTTCACGCGAGTGGATTACCACCGTGCAGGATTTATTACCCCAATACGACGTGCGCAAACAAGTGGAATTGTCGACGCTACCAATTGGGAAACCGGCGGTTTGCGAGGCCTATTGGCAACATCTTAAGCAGAAGAACCGATGCGGCCCCACCGTCGCCGGCACTTGGTATTTGGGCGTCCTGCGCGGGGGCAACACCGACCTGGCCAAAGATATCATGAAGCAGATCCTATCCGGCGATCATGAGCTGGAACGGGCGCTAAACTTAAGCGACGGGCCCGTCAGCGCGCTGCATTACGAGCAAAACAGCTCGCCCACCTGGCGCTTGCCGTATGCCGACACCATGCGCCGGCTATATGGGCACACAATTCCCCGCTCTTCTAAAAGGAGCAAACCCGATGACCATAGCTTTCCGTTTTATCGCACGCGGATCATCAATTATTTAGAAGCCTCGGACATCCTATATGAGCTGGTGCGTCAAATTATGCGTTTGGAAAGTCCCGAAGATGATCTAGCCCTAAACGGAAACATTAATTGGGACGCATGGAGTGGCCAAACGCAAACCTTGATCGAACACTCCTTATCCATGTTAAACCAAGCGCAGACCGGCGCGCGAAAACCGAATTAAAGAGGGTACATGCGCGCATCATTCAATCTCGTGGCTGAACTGACGAAGTGGCAAGATGCTCATGACGAGCAATATAACGCGGGCGCTTTGATTGGCTGGGAAGTTTGCCCCAAAATCAATTCCGTGACTCTGCTTTACCGGGATCGCCCGCCGCGTGGCGTCGGCTCCAGCCAGCCCGAACCACTTTGTCCCCGATGCATCGGTAGTTTGCTCGGCATTCGGGCGGTAACGGTGGGAATCGATCTCAGAGAGTACAGCCAGCGTAAATCAGAAGACCAGCTCTGCCTGTCGGTCAGACTAGAAGCAAGCGTGCGCAAGGCCGTCAAAATCCTGGAGTCCGGTGGTATCTTGCCGCCCTCGGAACCTAGAATTTACGATTTCGCAGGTGACGGAGCCTTGGTCGTGTTCACTTCGATCGACCACTATATAAAAGAGGACATGGCCAAACTGCTCCGCTGCCCCACTTGTTGCAATAGGGCTGAAACGGGAACGGACCCGGCGAACCAGAAGATCAATCGGAACCGATGTCCAAACTGCCCGAACTTCACGACCGAGCGCCAAGCGGAATGCGAGCAGGCCATTCAAAGCAAACACGAAACGGAGCGGGCACATTTCACCGAGGTTGTCGACCGCGCCTGCTCCTTTGTGTTTGCGCTCAACGCCATCCTCGGCGGCGACAATATTCGCAATGCCGGGTGGGATGATTACCCGCGCGACCAAGGACAGATCCCGCCGTATCCCGTCGAATGCCGATTTGCCTTGAGCTACGGGGATATCTTTTTACGCAAGCACCAGATTCAACCGAATAACCCAAATGATATTTCGCCGAACATTCAACTGCGCTGTTCCGGCGCCGGCTTAGTGACTTGCAGCCGCATCCTTTCAGTCGACAAGGGGAACCACTTTCTTTTGCATGAAGATTTGGTGCATCGACTGGCGGGTAACGGCGGCCTCTCGTCCATCTGCCAAGGGCAATGGGGACAAAAATTTCACGCGGCATTGCTACCCAAATCGATGATCAAAAGTGATCATTACCGTTTCTTTGACGTCTTCGGCTCGCATCATGATGGTCCGCTTATCCGCGCGCTGGGCCGTCCCTATCAAGAGCCGCATGAATACCCCATTGGCAGCCACCATGTGGGATCGATCGATTTTGGACCCAAACCAGCGGGGGGATAACCCGAATGCGACCGAAGCCGGTCACCGAGCCAGACTTTGAATCGTAATTAACCAAACACAATTCTCTATGGAATATACACCTTTGAAACATATTTTTGATCATTGTCCGGAACTCGCCGGTTTGAGCGAGGAAATGAAAGCTCGGCTTTGGGCGCGCGGCCGCAACGTGATTCACCCGGCTCAGATGGTTATCTATGCCGAAGGCACGCTTATGGACAATACCTTCTGTCTCCTGTTGTCCGGAAAGGTCAAAGTCAAAAGGGCTGGGAAACTCATTGGCCCGATCCATGAAGGTTATCTATTTGGAGAATTGGCTTACATCACAAAAAACAAAACCCGTACGGCTACCGTGTATGTGGTCGACGGCCAGGCCGAGATTCTGGTGTTTGACATTACCAACAACGAATTACAGTCATCCAAATACGCCGAATTACACAGTTTGTTAACAGAACTTGCTTGGGATAAATTCAGATCCGACACTTAAGATTAGCCCCCCCCCGATTAACCGTTGAATACCAGGAGTATTAATCCGGGGGCAAACGGTTTCCCCGCCCAACAGGCAAACGCAGGCAAAACGACAAGGCGCGCTGGAGCGCGCTTATCGCCGGCTTGGGTGAGTCTGCAGGGCTGACGACGAAATCTGGGCCGGTGTAGGGCCGACAATCCGAGGCCGCAGCCGTGCGCTAAAGAATGGGGGTCGTTTCTCAAACGTCTGGAGAGGCAGATCGGCGGCGGGCAACGCCGACCATGGCCAATCCGAAAAGGGGTGAATCCGATCGCGAAAGGCCGCGTTTCCACTTAATTGCCAACCCCTATCCTGACCCTAATATTAATTCATCTTCTAGCCAACAAACAGGATAGATCAAACGATTACAGGGACCGGACCTTCAGTTTGGCGCCGACGATTCGCATGTTTTCAAAACTGGAGTAAATTAGGCGTCGGCAACTAAAACATACAGCGCACTTATGGACCATGAACTTTTGAAAAAGAAATTTTTGCAGTGCAAAGAGCTCTCCAGCTTGAGCGAGACGGCAATGGCCAGGCTCTGGTGGCGTGGCAGTTGCGTGGAATATGACGCGGACACGGACATCTATGCCGAAGGCATGCTCATGGACAACACTTTCTGTCTGCTATTGTCCGGCGCGGTGGTGGTGACCGCGAATGGGCAACTCCTCGGCCAGATACCCACCGGGCATTTGTTTGGCGAAGTGGCCTATTTTTCCGCGAATCGCACGCGCACGGCGACCGTGCGGGTGGTGGATGGCCCGGCGAAAGTGATGATGTTTCGCGTGACTCCGGAGGAATTGCAGTCCGCCAACTTTGCGGCCATTGAGAGTCTGCTCAACAACTTGGCCTGGGAAAAACGCCAGAGCGACGCTCAAAACCGCCAGCCGCTTAATCGCTAGGATTGGCCCGCTTACGGCGCGGCGCGGTTTGAATGCAACCACCGCCACCGGGTGTTGGGTAAATAATCCGCTTGGGACTAAAGCGTTTGCGGAAGGTCATTTCTTGAAGAGCCATCCCCGGAACTTTCGCTCTCAACCCACGGAGCCGGAGTTCCCCTTGCCACCACGATACCGAAAATATCGGAATATCCCAGCAAGCGCAGAGCGCAAATCGGTCGATATGCGCAAGAGCACCGAGCTGGCTCGCCCTTAGGCAACGCGAAAAAATAATTTGTGCAATTATGGCACGGAAATTTTGCTGACTGGCAAGACGTGAGCGAGGAGCATATCCGCGGGGATCGGTAACGAGTTCACAACGCAGCCAGCAGGCAAAAGAGCCAGCCAGAATGCTCCGATTATTTTTTCGCGCTGCCTTAGTGAGCTTTGGCGGGGATCGAATTAGAACCGAGGGTGGAGATTCGGTTTTATGAGTTGAAATCGGGTCCATACCTATCCTCTCCCTGTGAAATGAGGGTGCGCGGCGAGGTGATCCCGTGGTGGTAACCGATGGCGTAGGCCAGCCACAGGCTAACGAACGATAACAGCATGACCCCGAATCGTCGGACGATCAATCGCACATTCATACCTAAGAGACCCGTTATCGATCTCTTTCGTTCATTTCAGTTTCGCGCGCCATGAGCATCGCCCGAGGCTGCCGGCGTCGCATTACCAACCATACCCAGCAACCAACGAACAGCGGGGCCGGCTCATGACATAATTAGCAGTAGCCGGAGTAATAAATAATTAAACTGGGTTCTCCATCGCCACACGCAAGGAATTACCCCATATTTTCCGAACTCAGGTTAAACCCTAAGGAAAAACCAAACTTTGCCATAAGCTATATTTAACTCAGGGTTAACCCTGATATGCCTTTTGATTCGATGATCTATGCCACAACTTTTGACAGTGCGCCCCATTTTACCACAGCGCCGCGGCAAAAGATTTTCTAGTTTCTGCAAAACCCAATAGCCTCTCCGGGCAGCCGCCGGGCATTTTCACGGCGAAAAAACCGCCGCAAGCACCGTCTGGTGGGTATTCTCCGATGATACTTCCGGCTAAATGGCTCCCTAGAAGCAACGGCATTTATTCACGAATCATTCTATCAGCATTATAGTTACAACTCCCAGTATTTTCTAAACCTTTAGGAAATCTTGATCGAGCACCGGGAATTTCGCAGAAATGAAAAGAACCCAATTCCAAGCGTCAGCCTGGTTGAATTCAGCCAAAACGCGTCATTCTACTTAGTCAGCGCCCGACACTAACGACAATGTCTAGCTTTCGTCTTGGCACACGCTATTAGCCTGTGTCCTGCGGTGTGTCCCGGTAAACATCACTTTTCAAAACTGACAAAACCCGGCGGCATTGACCTTAACCATTAGGCTGGCTTGGAAATTGCTTTATGTTTGGATCATTTTAAAAATGAGCAATAAGTAAAACCGGGTATTGAGGGAGTGGTGTAATGCATAAGGGAATTCAACAGGCGAAAGCCAGGGTAAACCGTTGTTTCGGAGGGCTTGAATCCGTATTCAGCCGCCGTGAGTTTAGTGACCATCCCATCCGGCGACAACCGCGGCTTACCGCGAATAATGAGATCTATTTTTACTTTTCTATTCAAATCGCATTAACACCGCCGCGCTCCAGCGTCCTCCGCGTGACGCCCGCCGGGCCAGGTATCGGGCGGGTGAAAAAAACGGGGCCGCGTCGCAGTCGGCCCCCGGTCAAATATTCACCCCGGCTTGGGGACGCGCTGAACCGATTTTCAAAACGAACTGTTTTTTTGAGGTGGGGAACCGCGAGTACCGCGGGAGGCAGCCATTCCGGGCGCCACCCGCGTCTCGCCATGCCAAACCGGAAAAACGGTCCGTGTCTTGACACGGGGCTACGCGGGTATAAAACAGATACGTTGCTTATCAAGGAGCGCATTCAGGCGGCTGGTTGGCAACCATCTTAAACAGCGGCATCAACCATTACCTTCATCTATAACCACATAACTTCGGTTTATCTTCGGTCCGTAAATTCGAAAACCATTCAATGACAACAAGAATCTTATTAGTCGACGATCATCAAATCATGCGGGAAGGACTGCGGCTGTTGCTGCGTCAAGAAACGGATCTGCTCGTGGTGGCGGATGTCGGCAGCGGCCAAGCCGCCTTAGTGCAAGCCGCTGAGGCCAAACCTGATGTCGTAATCATGGATATCCATATGGCGGGCATGAACGGGATTGAAGTCACCCGCCAACTGTTGGAACGTTGGCCGCGCCTAAAGATCATCGTGTTGTCCGCTTACTCCGAATCCCAATGGCTGGATGAAGCCTTGCGGGCGGGAGTCAGCGGCTATCTCATTAAGATAAACGCCGCAGCCGAGTTAGTGAAAGCCATCCGTGTCGTCCTGTCGGGAAGTGTCTATCTTTGCTCTGAAGCGGTGAACACTCTGGTTGCCAGCTACCGCAAACTGCTGGAAAATAAATCCGAAACTCGACACGCCCTTCTCTCTGATCGGGAATTGGAAGTGCTTCGTCTTACCGCCGAAGGTTTGCGCTCTAAAGAAATTGCCGCCAAGCTGAACATCAGCCTCAAAACGGTGGAAACCCACCGCGCGCATCTCATGGCAAAGCTCGGCTGTAACTCCGTGGTCGCCTTGACTTTATACGCGGTACGCGAGGGTATTGTCACCACTTGATTCAAGTCTGTTCCAGGCTTTGATATCACCGGAAATCCCCTTAAATTACCCGTGTGACCTCCAACCTCTTTGTAAGCCATTTGCTCACGACTTGGTAAGTATAAACACTCAATCAAGGCAGGCGCTTTTATCAGTGTTTCCACATACCAAGTCCGCCGCTATCCCCTTAAGGAAAAAAAGCTCAATTACTACTTAATTTTGAGGCTTTTTTTGCCGATGATACAGCTAGCCATGCAAGGGTTAGGACCTGGCAGATCCGCGACCAGCCTAAGTCATGGTGTTGGTAAAGCGGATAGTGATTTCGCGCGGCGACGGGCGCCACGGCGAAGGGAAATGTCGCGCAAAAAAGTCGGCCGTAAGTTGATAGCCGGTACGCCTATGGTCTGTGGGCCAAAACATGGAGGGGGAGTAAAGGAGATTCCTGAATACTATTCGCGGGAGGCAATGGACGGGGGGCACAGGGGCGGCAGCCGGGGTGGGATACGATGAATGCAAATCTCTTGGTAGTCGATGACGATCCGTTGATCCTTGATCTGATCAAGGGGGGGATGAGGCATGATGGTTATCAAGTCTTTTGCGCCGCCAACGGCCAAGAAGCGCTCGAGCTTTCGCAACGTCACCCCATGGATCTAGCAATCCTGGATTTTTCCCTACCTGACATATGTGGCGCCGATTTATTCCACTACTTGCGCGAGGGTAATCCCGATTTGCCCGTGATCATACTCACCGGCCATCCGAATTTGGAAATGGCGGTTGAATTGATGAAAAAGGGCGCGCGCGACTATCTGACCAAGCCTTTCAGCCTGACCGAATTAACTTCTCATATCCGCGCGATTCTCCACGCCACCCGCGCGGGCGGCCCGGATCGCGAAACGACGGACGAGCCCGTGGCGACCGCGGACGGCTCCCACCTCGAAGTTTGGGCGCCCGGCGGTTATATTTTCGGCAATAGCGAAGCCATGCGCCAGGTGGACATCCAAATCCGGAATTTGCCGCGCTATCCGGACACCACCGTCCTGATCACCGGCCCGACCGGCACGGGGAAAAGCGTGGTCGCCCGCCGTATCCACGAATTGACTTGGGGCAAAGCAGCGCCCTTTGTGGAAATCGATTGCTCCACGATCCCGCGCGAACTCTGCGAAAGTGAACTCTTCGGACATGAAAAGGGGTCATTTACAGGCGCTATCGCAATGAAAAAAGGAAGGTTTGAGCTGGCGGATAATGGCACGCTGTTTCTTGATGAGGTTGGCGAGATGCCACCTTCCCTGCAGGTTAAACTTTTAAGGGTGCTCCAGGAGATGGAATTTGAGAGGGTAGGAGGCACAAAGACATTAAAGGTGGATGTCAGAATAATTTCCGCCTCAAACAGGGATGTCAAGGAGGATGTCTCAAAGAACGAGTTCAGGGAGGATCTTTTTTACAGGCTTAATGTGATCCATATTGAGGTCCCTTCTCTCAAGGAGCGTGGAGAGGACATCAGGATGCTTGTGGACCATTTCATCGACAAATACAGGGATGGTGAAAATAAGAAGATAGAGATGAGCCCTGAGGCATGGAAGTCCCTTTATAATTATGTATGGCCCGGAAATATCAGGGAGCTTGAAAATTGCATTGAGCGAGCGGTGCTGCTCTGCGATGAGGATGTAATTCGTTCTGAGCATCTGCCGCCATCACTTCAAATGATAAAAAAGAGCGAGCAGATTGCGGGGCAATCGCTGCCAGAAATTATCGCCAACAAAGAGCGCGAGCTTATCATCGATGCATTGAAAAAAAACGGCGGTCAGCAGAGAAAAGCTGCTCAAGAACTTGGATTAACCGAACGAATTCTCGGCTACAAAATAAAGNNCGAGCTGTTCGGTCACGAAAAGGGCTCGTTCACCGGCGCCCATCGCGCCAAGCCCGGCTTATTCGAAACCGCCGGCCGTGGCACCGCCTTCTTGGACGAGATCGGCGAGTTGGACTTGCCCACGCAAGTGAAACTACTGCGCGTGCTCGAAGCCCGCCAGTTTAAACGGGTCGGCGGTGAACTCTCCCTGCCCATGCCCGCGCGGATCATCGCCGCCACCAACCGGTCGCTGCCTGAGCTCATTCGCACCGGGCGTTTTCGCGAGGATTTGTATTTCCGGCTGAACGTATTCGAACTTTGGATGCCCGCGCTGAAGGAACGCGGCGAAGACGCCATCATTCTCGCCTGTCACTTTCTCAAATACTTCGGTAACCGTTACCACAAAAACATCACCGGCTTTACCCCCGAAGCGCTGGATTACCTCCGCAACTGCGATTTCCCGGGCAATGTGCGCGAACTTCGGAATATGATCGAGCGCGCCGTCATCTGTACCAACACCAGCCAGATCCATTTCGTCCATCTGGTGTCCCTGCCCCGGCGCGAATCGACATCTTCCCTCGCCCCCGACACCAGGATGATGACCTATGAGCCCCCGCCCCTTTCACCGCCAGCCCCGACCCGCGCCGCCCCGCCGACGCTGAATCTGGCCGCACTAGAGCGGCAGAAACTGATCGAAGCGCTCCAAGCGGCCAATGGCAACAAAAGCAAAGCCGCCAGTCTGGTCGGCCTTTCCCGCACCGCCTTTCACCGCCGCCTGCTCAAGTATCAGGCTCGCGGCTAAGACCGTACCGCCCGAAAATCTCCGTTTTCGCTTGCCGGCCAACCGCCCAAGTTTGCGGGGTTGCGCCACCCGCGCTCGCCAGTGCCCGGGATACGGACACTGGCGGCGCACTGGGTGATGACGGCGTTTGCCCTTTAGCCCCTAAACCGCCGCCATCGAAGGGGTTTCCACCAGCCCCATCTGCGCGGCCAGCACGGGGGCGTTAATAACGAGCAAGCGAGGTTTGCCATCACCCCCCACCTCGCCGGCAAAAACTTCAGGTAATCGGGCAGTGATGGTTAGCGGCAGCGGGGCGGCTAGTTCCACGACTTTGCCCACGCTTTCGGCAAGCAACCCCATGATGGGCGTCCCCCCGATGGCTATCACGATCACAATGGGCGAGGTGATGGGCGCCGATTCGTAACCCGCCAACGAAAGCGGCTCCAACACGGGTACCACGCGTTCGCGCAAGGTCATCAAACCGGCGAGCGCCGGCTCCGCGGCGGGCAGCGGACGCAAATGTTCGACCGGAATTACTTCCTGCAAATATTCCATCGGCACGGCAAAGAGTTTTCCGGAGCGCTGAAACCACAGATGGGCCGAGCGCCGGTTGGAGGCGGAGGAAATCATAGGGCTGGTTTACAGGATTTTTCCTCATCCGCCGCATGCATTGCGTTGAGCAATAACATGTCGGTGCTGCCTTGGATGAGGCGTTTGATGGTTTTGACCGGTTTTTCGCAAAACTGGTAGGTGCCGCAGGCCACCCGTAACGCCATGAAAAAGGAGACGATGCCTTCGGTATGCGATTGGCTGGAGGCGTTGATGATTTGGCCATGGTCGAAAAAGACATGGAACATTTCCACCTGGCCATCGATGAGCAGTTCTCCGGTCAGGGTCGTCCGGCTCAAAATCTGCACCATTTCGGCAATCATCGTGGGGTTGGCGGTGCCCGAGAGCAAACCCGGGTTGGGCTGCGAAGGCAGCGGCTGCCCGCCGCTTTCCACCAACTCGGCCATGTGGTGTAACCGGTCGGATTCCTTGGTCAAGCCGAGGGCATGGTAATCATCGGCCAGCTTAATATAGCTCTCCGGGGTGGGCTTGACTCCGGCCAACTGCTCTTCCTGCTTGCGCAATTCCGCTAGTCGGAGTTGCCGCGCCTTATGCTCTAGAAGATAAGCTTGCGGATTTTCCTGGCGGGAACGAGGGTCGCCCCGCCGCGCGGGTTTTGCGAGCATATCGCGATGCGAATTCATAGGCTTTCTGTCATAATGGAATCGAGCTGCCTTTCGATTCGAGGTTGGAGGGGCAAAAGATCGTTTACTTCAAGGATCACCAGGAGAGATTTTTCCCAGGGGATCGCGGTTTTAAACACTTGGCCGCGGGCGCCTTTAATTTCCGGGGACAAACGAAAACGGGACGGCTCGGGCGGCAACGAGGGCACGACGCGCAAGCAAGCATCCACTTGGAGCGCCCTCGGCTGGCCGACGACTTCCACGACCAACAAGGCTTGGCGGTCCACCACGGCGGTCTCCTCCAGCGGCGGTAGCCCCCACAAGGACCGCAAGGAAACGATGGGAATCTCCCCGCTGGGCCCCGCCAACCGCCCCGCCTCCCAGGCTGGATCGTCCGGCCGACCGGGCCGCACCACCGCATCCGCCAACCGCAGGAGCCGCTGAATGCGCTCAATCGGACAGGCATAGGGCTGGCCGTCCACCGCGAATATCAAATGCGCCACCTCCCGGCGTGGAGCGGTGCCGGGAGCTTTGGCCGGGCGCCGGGCCGCCAGGGGAAGGGATATAAAATTGGGTTTCATAGAGCGAATCAGTTGCCCGCCACCACATGACCGGAGGCGTTCCCGGGAGCGGCGGCGTGCGCCAACTCGCCAATTTTTATTAATAACTGTTTCATGGCTTCCAGGGAAAGCACGCTATCGACCGCCCCCCGCTGGATGGCCGCCGCCGGCATGCCGAACACCACGCTGCTAGCCTCGTCCTGCGCAATGACGGAACCGCCCGCCTGTTTGATCGCCAGCGCGCCCGCCGCGCCGTCCTCGCCCATGCCGGTCAGCACGAAGGCGAGCGCTTGCGGCCCGTAATACCGGGCCAGGGAATAAAACAACACATCGACCGACGGCCGGCAGTGATGAACCATCGGCGCATCGCTGATGACCAGACACCCGTGGGCGTTAATCTCCAGATGCGAGCCCCCGGGAGCCAGGTAGGCCGCCCCGTGGCGCATCCGCACGCCCGCGCACGCCTCGACGATCTCCAACGAGCTAATGGCGTCGAGTTGCCCGGCGAATTCGCGCGTGAATTTCTCCGGTAAATGTTGCACGATGAGCACGGGCGGAAAAAACTCGTGCGGCACCACGCGGAGCAATTCCTGCAACACCACCGGGCCTCCCGTGGAAGCCCCCATCGCGATCACCTGCGGCACGCCCGTCGGCAACTCGAATGGCGGCTGACTGGCGACTAACTCCGCCATGGCGGTGTCCGCGTTTCCCATGGGAGGGGGCGGAACGAGGGCGCTCCCCGCGTGGGGGGTGCCCGAAAGCGTCCGCACCACCCGCACCCGCGCGGCGGTGCGCACTTTGGTGATGATCTCCGCGGCGCGATCCTGCAAATCCAAAGCCACGCCGCTGGACGAAGGTTTCTCCACAATGTCGACCACGCCCAAATCCAACCCGTAGAGCGCCGCCCGGCTGCCCTTTTGGGTGTAGGAACTAATAATCACAATCGGCCGCGGGCAGGATCGCATGATGTAATCGATGGCGTGCAGGCCGTCCATTTTCGCCATGTTAATGTCCATGGTGATCACATCCGGAGCCATTTTCTCGGCTAGCCGGATAGCGTCGGCGCCGTTGTCGGCAAAACCCACCACGCGCAAATCCGGGGCGCTGTGAAGGATCTCCGCCAAGCGGCGCTGCATGAAATAGGAGTCGTCCACCACCAGCACTCGGGTGCGGTTGTCCGGAACGAGCGGGTGGCCTCCGCCCGCGCCGTTTATGGCGGGAGAAAGCGGCGTGGCGGTTGGTCGGGTTACAGGGGGTTGCATAAAAAACAGTTCTAGCGGACAGGCTTGGCCAGCGTGCGGCTAATGTGCTCGGCCAGCTGTTCTCGGGAGAAGGGTTTAATAATATAATCGTTCGCCCCCAGCGCGGTGGCCCGACGGCGGTGCTTGTCCGCGTCGCGCGAGGTCACGACAATTACGGGCACTTCGCGAAAGGCTTCTTGCCGCCGCATTTCGGCGATTAGTTCGAAACCGTGCATGCGCGGCATTTCCAAATCCGTGAGCACCAGGGAGACCGGCAGGGTGCGCAGCTTCTCCAGCGCGTCCAACCCATCGACGGCCAGCTCCACCTGGTATTGGAATGAATGCAAGTGCTTCTCGATGACCTTGCGCACGCTCAACGAATCGTCCACCACCAGAATCAACGGGCGGGCCGGGGCGCTGGCGGCGGTCGCGCCGTCCAGCAAACCGGTCGCATCCGAGATCACCGAAGAGGATTGCTCCGTTTCGAGCAAGCGCGGTAAATCGACGATCATCACCACCTGGCCGTCGCCGCCCAACGTGGCGCCCGAAAACAGGGGGTGCCCCCGCAATAGCGGTCCGAGGGGTTTCACCACGATATCCTGCTTGCGCAAAATGCGGTCCACGCCGATGGCGACCCGGCGGTCGGCCACCCGCGCCAGCACGATCGCCCCGCCGGCGCCGCTGGCCGGCAAGTTGAAGAGCTGATTCAGGCGCAGCAACGGCACCATGCCGTCATCCGTGCCGACCAACTCCTGCTGGCCGGACATGACGATGTTTTCCGCCTGGTGCTCCAGGATGCGCTCGACGAAATTCAAGGGCAGCGCGCAAGTCTCGCCGCCCGCCGAGATGAACATGGCTTGATGAATGGCCAGCGTCAGCGGCAAATGAATCACGAACGTGCAACCTTCGCCCGGCGTCGAGCGCACGTGGATGGTGCCGCTCAAGCGGGCGATCTCCTGCCGCACCACGTCCAACCCCACCCCGCGCCCCGACACGTCGGTGACGTTCGTGGCGGTTGAAAAGCCGGGCTGAAAAATCAACTGGGTAAGCGTTTCATCATCCAACTTGGCGTCCGCGGGCAACAACCGGCGACGAATGGCGGTGGCGCGAATCGCCTCCAGATTCAGCCCGCGCCCGTCATCGCTTACTTCGATAACCACTTGGTTCGCCTCGCAAGCCGCGCGCAGATGCACCAGACCAGCCGCGGGTTTGCCGGTGGCGCCGCGCTCGGCGGCCGCTTCGATGCCGTGCGATACGGCGTTGCGCACGATGTGCAGCAACGGCGTATACAGGCGGTCGATGATCAGTTTGTCCAAGCGCGTGTCATTGTCCGTGGTGGCGAACTCGACCTGCTTTTGCTCCTTGTTGGCCGCATCGCGGGTGGCGCGCTGCAACCGCTGGAAGAGCAACGTCAAGGGCATCATGCGCACCCGGGTGATCTCATCCTGCAACCGGGCGGTGATTTTACTGAACTGCCCGGTCTCCTCGCCGAACGCGTCGAAAAACCGGTTCAGCTGGCTGAAGATTTCGCCCGTGTCGGTGCCGATCTCCATCAGCGTGCGAGCCAGAATATTGAAATCGTCGTACTGATCGAACTCCAACTCGGAGAAACCGCCAGCGTCCTCCGCGGCCGGGATGGCGGAACCGTCCGCCAGGTGGCGGCGACCGTTGCCGGGCAGCTGCGGCGGGCGCCACCCCGCCCCGCCGGGAAGCAGGCGGTTACGATCCTGCGTCGGCCGGGTGTACTCGTACCGCGCTTGAAAATCCGTGATCGCCTGGAACAGACGCGTTTTGCCGAAGAACATTTCCTCCTTCAGCCGGGAAATGTCGGTCAATTTCTTTTCCAGCCGGGAACGACTGATCACCAGTTCGCCGATCAAATTCATCAGCAAATCCAAGCGGTCCGAATCCACGCGAATCGTTTGGGTTTCGATATTTTCCATCCGCTCCTGCGCATCGGATTTGGTCTCCGGTTGGAGGGCGTGGAGTTCCGCCTCCGGGACGGGCGCGGGTTTGGATTCCACCGGCGGCGCGGGCGTGTTCTCCGGGCTGACGGGCGGGGCCGCGGGCGCCGCCGGAGCGGCTTGGGGCGCGGCCTTGGCCATGGGAATCACCTTAGCCGGACCTTTGGCGGCGGGCGCGGCTTCAACAACGCCCGGGCGGGCGGGCGGAAGGGGCGCGCTAGACAGGATTTGGATGCGGCGGGTGAGCTCGGCCGCGCGGGTTGCGCTGGACGCTTCCACCACCCCGGTTTGAGCTTCGCGCACCAGCGCCTTGACGATATCGGTCACGCCGAAAATCGTTTCGACCAGCTCGCTCAGGCGAGGAAACACCCGGTCCACCACATGCGATTCGAGCAAGTCTTCCAGTCCGTGGAGCAAGCGCCCGATGCGAACCATGCCCAGGCTGTTGGCGGCGCCTTTGATCGTGTGCACCAAGCGGAAAACCGAATTCGCGGTTTTGGCGTCGGCGGGATTTTTCTCCCAGGCCAGGATCAAGCCTTCGATTTGCGCGAGGCTTTCATTGGTTTCCAGGATAAAATAGGAAAGCATTTCCGGATCGATTTGCTCCGTCGCGACGGGCGCGGGGGACACCGGCGCGGGTGGGGTAACGGGCGCGGGCGCTTTTTCGGGCGGCCGCGGCGCGGCGGCGACCGGAGGCGGAGGCGGAGTGGAAGCGGGCGCCGACGCGGGCGCGGCCACGCCGAGGCTGCTGAGAAAATCGCGCGCGATGGCGTCGGGATCGGAGCGCCGGGCGGGGCCGGATTTGGCGGCGGGCCTGGCCGCTTTGACGGCGGCCTTGGGGTCGGGCTTGGAATCCACTTTTATATCCTGTTTAAGTTCAGGTTTAGCCTCGGTTTTGTACTCGGGCATGGCGGCCGGGGCGGTGTTCGTTTCGTCTTTGGCGCTGTAAAAATACCCGCCCCAGATGGCGGTGATATCGTGATGCACCTCGGTATAGTGGCGGGTGGCCTCCTCGAGCCGGCTATCCAACACCGCCTTAACGCATTGGCCCAGGCGAGCCAAATTACCGTTTAAAAACTGGTAAGCCTGCCGCGCCTGGTCGACGGCGGTCAGCTTGAAACTTTCGGCGACTTCCAGCAGCCGCTCGTAATCGTCGATCAATAACGTCAGCTCGCGCGCCCCAACCATCGCCGCCGCGCCGCGCAACGAGTGGATCGTATTGCGCAGAACCAGGGTGCGGGTGTAATCGGGGGTGGGCGACGTCAAAGCCGCCAGTTGCTCGGCGGCGCGGTCGATGAGCGAGCCGGCGTCCGACTCGAAGATCGCCCGCAATTCAGGCATGGTTTGCAAAGGGTTGCTCATAGGGCATGGGAACCGCAAGATTTGGCTTGGTAAATGACACTATCGCGGACCGGCGTGGGCTCGAAGAGCTCCGGATACCCAAAGGCCGATTCGGCATGGCCTAAAAACAGGTATCCACCGGGGCGCAGCGCGGCGTTAAACTCGCGCATGCAAGCCGCGACCACAGGGGGCTTGAAATAGATCAGCACATTGCGGCAAAACACCGCGTCCAGCCCCGAGAAGGGCAGCGGTTGAAGCAAGTTGTGCTGTAGAAAACGCACGCGGCCGCGCAACTCGGACGCCACGCGATGGCGTCCATTCTCCGGCGCGAACCAGCGCTGGCGACGAAGCGGTGAAAGGTCTCGGAGTTGGCACTCCGCGTAGAGTCCCGAACGGGCGGCGGCCAGCGCGCGACGGTTCACGTCCACGCCGGAGATCTCCACCGCCTCCAATTCCTCGCGCTCGAGGCATTCATGCAGCACCATGGCGATGCTATACGGCTCTTCACCCGAGGAACACCCCAGACTGGCGAGGCGCAAGCGCTGGCCCGCGGAGCGCGCGCGACGCCACTCCGCCACCACCACCTCGCGCAAAGCGTCGAAATGCGGCTCCGTGCGCAAGAAATGGGTTTCGCCATTCAACAGGCCCTCGACCAACTCGACGAGTTCGGCGTCGTCGGCGGCCGGGCCGTGCAACCGGCTGATATAATCTCCCAGGCCAGCCCGGCCGGTGGCCGCCGCGCGGGCGGCCAACCGGCCGGCGAGCTGGCCGGACCAGGAATCATTCACCCAAAACCCGAAGCGCTCGGCGATCACCTTCCGGGCCAGATCGAGCTGCAATGCGGTCGCCGGCGAGGCGATGGCGGCGGCTTCGGCGATTGGCTCCGGGAATGGCATGGCAAAGGTTCGGGTTTGGGCGTGGTTAGTCATGGGACTTAATGCGAGCCATTACCGCCCGGAATCTTGAACTTGCTCAAGCTGTTGATCAAATCGCTGGACAGGGTGGCCAAGGATTCGGTGGCGCGCTTGGTTTGGTTGGCCCCGGCTTGCGCTTGTTGCGCGATCGTCGAAACCGTCTCCATCGCTTTCACCACGCCGCTGGCCCCGCGCACTTGCTGCTTGGCGGCCAGGTTGATCTCGTTGATCAACTCGGCGGATTGCACGGAGGAATCGCGGATGCGCACGAGTTCTTGGCCGGTGTTGCCGACCACTTTGCTTTCCGTTTCCACCTCGACCGTCTGCTGTTCCATGGCCGACACCGATTCGTTGGTCTCGGCCTGGATGCCGGCGATGAGTTTCTCGATTTCCTTGGTGGCCGACGCGGTGCGTTCGGCCAGCTTGCGGACTT
>DBTJ01000190.1:31082-32252 GCA_002306985.1 Verrucomicrobia bacterium UBA1319 | reverse complement strand
GGCACGTTGTTCCTCGACGAAATCGGCGACGTTTCCCCCGCCATGCAGGCGCGGTTGCTCCGCGTGCTGCAGGAGCGCGTTTATGAACCGTTGGGGGCAATCGAGCCGGTGAAGGCCAATGTCCGCATCGTGGCCGCGACCAACAAGTCGCTCCGGCAACTGGTGGCGGCGGGAAAATTCCGGGAGGATTTGTTTTACCGCATTCATGTGGTGCGAATGGAATTGCCCGCGCTGGCGGAGCGGCGGGAAGATATCCCCTTGCTCATCGAGCATTTTATCGGCCAATTCAACCGTCGCCAGGGCAAGGATATTTGCGGGGTCACGGACGAAGTGCTTAGTTTGCTAATGGCGCACGATTTTCCCGGGAACGTACGGGAGTTGGAAAACCTCATCGAACACGCTTTTGTTCTGTGCCGTGGCGGGCTGGTTCAATTGGAACATTTGCCCCCGCATCTGCGGCTTAAATCCCAAGCGGCGCCTCTGGCTATCGGCAATAGCCGGACTTTGCGCGCGATGGAATCGATGATGCTCCGCGAAGCCTTGCGCCGCCACCAAGGCAATCGCACTCGCGCCGCCAAGGAGTTGGGGATCGATGCCAGCACGCTGTTCCGGAAAATCAAGTCGCTCGGACTGAAAGCGCCCCCCAAAGGCGGGACAACCTCGTAGCTGGCCGGTTCGCTCACGGGCTTCTTGATTTCCAGTAGCCCACCCCCTTTGTCCTCGCGGTCTAGGCTGTGGCATATTGCAATAGCGCACCCCCTCCAACTCTTGCGTTACGCCACTAAATCCCGCCTTGGCTCAAACCTTTGCATTACATAACTATCTAGTTATTAACATTATACAATAACACGCCTTCCCTTGGCACGTTTCCCGCTATTGCCATTCTCGTGAACGTGCTTTTGCCCATTTGGCAGGGCCGGGTGTCGCCGGTGTTGGATTTCGCCGGCCGGTTCCTCGTGGTGGAGATTGAGGGCTCCCGGGAAATCGGCCGCCGCGAAGTATTGATCGGCGAAAGCAACTGCGACGCCCTGGCGCGGAGCCTGCGGGAGATTCATCCCGACGTGCTGCTCTGTGGCGCAATCTCCCAGGCGCTCGAAATGCGACTGAATCACAGCGGCTTGCGGATCGTTTCCCACGTATGTGGCGAGATCGACACCGTCTTGCAGGCCG
>DBTJ01000190.1:30501-30839 GCA_002306985.1 Verrucomicrobia bacterium UBA1319 | reverse complement strand
ATCGACACCGTCTTGCAGGCCTTTGCCGCCGGCACTTTGGCGTCACCCGAGTTCACCTTGCCCGGATGCTGGGGCCGACGGCGCGGCAAGCGCTGCTGCTGGCGGAATGATCGGGCTGGAGTTGGCGCCAGGCAAAAACACGGGAATCGAATGACATGAAAATTGGGATTACTTCGCAAGGGAACCGGGTGGACTCAAGCTTGGACCCGCATTTTGGGCGGGCGGCATTCCTGATTATTATTGATACGGAAACGAGGCAAACGGAAATTGTGGATAATGGGGCTAGCCAGAATGCGGTCCAAGGCGCGGGCATACAAACCGCCCGCAACATGGCGGAC
>DBTJ01000190.1:27969-30263 GCA_002306985.1 Verrucomicrobia bacterium UBA1319 | reverse complement strand
ACAAACCGCCCGCAACATGGCGGACCAAAAAGTTGCGGCGGTCGTTTCCGGTCATGTTGGACCCAAGGCCTTAACCGTACTGCAAGCTGCTGGTATTCCGGTGTATTGCGCAACGAGTGGAACTGTCCAAGAAGTGTTTAATGCTTACCTAACAGGCCAGCTTAAGCCGCAATCGCAAGCCGATACGGAAGGACCTCGCGCATGAAGACCTGGCTGGATTGTGTTCCGTGCTTGGTGCAGCAAGGGCTCAAGGTCGCGCGCATGGCATCGCCGGATCCCGCCGTGCATGAGGCGGTGTTGCGCGATATACTGGGGCACGTGGCCGGCATGGATTTCAACCGCCCGCCGATTCTGTGGCATTGGATTTACCGGCGCGTCTGCCAGCATACGGGCCAGAGCGATCCGTACCGGCAAATCAAGCGGGATTCCAACGCGCTAGCCCTGGAGTTGTTGCCCGCATGGAAAAAGCGGGTGGCGGCGGCGGCCCATCCCCTAGCGGAAGCTGTTAAACTGGCCATTGCCGCCAACATCATCGATTATGGCGCGAATCGAAATTTGCGCACGGACGATATTCCCGCCTTGCTCGAACAATCCATCGCTGATCCCATGGTGGGAGATTTGCCGCTTCTTTTGGAAGCAATTCAAGGCGCGGCTTCCATTCTCTACCTGGCGGATAACGCGGGTGAATTGGTCTTTGATCGATTGCTGATCGAGTTGCTGCCGCGCGGAAAAGTGACCGTGGCAGTCAAGGGTGGTCCGGCCCTTAACGATGCGTTGCCAGAAGACGCCCAGGCCACCGGGGTGAACGAATTATGCCCGGTAATTGATACGGGCACGGACGGAACCGGCGTCATTCTGGAACATTGCAGTGAGGCATTCCGCCGGCAATTCATGGCCGCCGACGTGGTTATCGCCAAGGGCCAGGCAAATTACGAGACCCTCGACGGCTGCGGGCGCGCGGTCTTCTTTTTGCTGAAAGTCAAATGCCCGGTTTTAGGCCAAAACATGGGCTACCCCGCGGGCAGTCTCGTGGTGCATCATCAGCCGGCACCGTCGATTGAGGCCAAGCCCGCCGTGACCGCCAACGAGTCATAATTCAAGCATTCAACTTGCCATATCCGTTTTCACATCAAGAAAGGAATCAACTATGCCAAATGGAAATCATCGAGGACCGCAGGGCGAAGGCCCGCGTTCGGGGCGAGGAATGGGTTTTTGCTCGGGTGCCGGCCAGCCCGGCTGGATGAATGACACCCCGGCACAAGAGCGTGGCTGCCGCAGGCGCGGTGGCCAGGGACACCGGAACCGGGACCAAGCCACCGGCTTGACCGGCGGGCAACGGGCCAACGCCCAGCCGGTTGCCGAAAGCCATGCCGAACCTGTCGTTGCGAAAAATACTGGTCGAACGGGAGATAAACTCTCGTTAAACCAACTCCAACAGGAGGCGGGGCAATTGGAGTCGGCTTTGCGGCAAATCCGCCTGCGAATCGACCAGTTGTCCGCCCAAAGCGCGGCCAAATAATGCGTTCGTCCGGACTATCAACCCTGCCGGTTGCTCCGTTAAAAGTCGCGATTGCCAGCGGTAAAGGCGGCACGGGCAAAACGACGGTGGCCACGAATCTGGCGTGGCTGGCCGCGCAATGCGGCTGGCCCGCCGCGTATTTGGATTGCGACACCGAAGCGCCCAACGGCCATCTGTTTTTGCGGCCAGTCATTGACGAACGGCATGAAGTCGTACGCTTGGTGCCACAAATCGACGCGGCCAGCTGTTCCCATTGCGGTGAATGCGGGAAGTTCTGCCAGTTTAACGCCCTGATTTGCCTGGGAGACAAGGTGCTTTCTTTTCCCGAATTATGCCATGGCTGCGGGGGCTGCGCCTTGGTTTGCCCAGCGCACGCTATAAGCGAGAAACCACGGACTGTCGGCACTGTAGAAACCGGCATGGCGGGGCCGTTGCGCGTGGCGCAAGGCACCCTGCAAGTAGGCGAAGCCTCCAGCCCACCCGTCATTCGCGCCGTCAAACAAGCGGCGCCTCAGGATGGTTTATGCGTTTTCGACGCTCCGCCAGGCACGGCCTGCCCTATGATGGAAACCATTCATGGCGCTCACTACGTATTGCTCGTCACTGAGGCGACGCCGTTTGGGTTGCATGACCTGCAATTGGCGGTCCACGCTATAAACCTCCTGAAAATTCCCGCTGGAGTGGTAATCAACCGTGCCTCACCCGGTGTTCACGAGATAAACGATTTTTGCCAGCGGGTGGGGTTGCCCGTGTGGGCGGAAATACCCGATCTCCG
>DBTJ01000190.1:27423-27739 GCA_002306985.1 Verrucomicrobia bacterium UBA1319 | reverse complement strand
CGTGGGCGGAAATACCCGATCTCCCAGCCATTGCCCAAGCTTATTCCCAAGGCGAACTGATCGTGGAAGCGGTACCCGAATTACGCCCGCTATTTGCGGGTCTGCTGATCCGATTGGCTGAGACTATGACCACTTCCCTTTCCCCCCATGTTCACGCCCGACTGGAAGCCATGGCGGCATCCATGAATGGGGCAGTCCAGCCTTCTGGCTTTGGCGATAAACCCGCCTGTTTTCACGATCATCGGGTGTCGCCCCAAACTACCTTTTGAAATGCAAGAACTGGTATTCATCAGCGGCAAAGGCGGCACAGGGAAAA
>DBTJ01000190.1:0-27183 GCA_002306985.1 Verrucomicrobia bacterium UBA1319 | reverse complement strand
GCGGCAAAGGCGGCACAGGGAAAACCTCCCTCATGGCTTCCTTTGCCGTTCTGGCCCAGGAGGCGATTTTGGCGGATTGCGATGTGGATGCCGCCGATTTGCATCTGATCTTCGCTCCGCAAACCAAGCGCCGCGAAACCTTCACCGGGGGAAAGAAGGCGCGTATCGATTCCGACCGATGCGCGGCTTGCGGCAAATGCGCGCGGCTCTGCCGGTTTGAAGCCATCGCCGAAGATGAATCCAGCGGCACATTTGGCGTGGACCCGGCGGCTTGCGAGGGTTGTGGCATATGCGCCCGGTTTTGCCCGGTGGATGCCATCGAACTAGCCTGCGCGCCCGCGGGTGAATGGTATATTTCGGAAACGCGCTGCGGCCCGCTGGTGCATGCCCAATTAGGGCCGGGTGCGGGCAATTCCGGCAAGCTTGTCGCCATGGTGCGGGCGGAAGCGCGGAAGTTGGCCCGAGAGAAACGGGCCTCCTTAATCTTGACGGATGGTTCGCCCGGCATCGGCTGCCCGGTGCTTGCCTCGCTCACCGGCGCTTCGCGAGTGATTGCCGTCACGGAACCCACCGTTTCGGGGGAACACGATTTGGAGCGCGTCTTGCGCCTGATCCACCAATTTAACCTCCCGGTGGCGGTCTGCATCAACAAAGCCGATCTCAACCCCACGGTGGCCCGGCGCATCGAACAACTGGCGCTGGCCAGTGGCGCCACATTGTTATCACGGGTGCCCTACGATCCCGCGGTAACGGCGGCCCAGCGCCAAGGGCTCGCGGTGGTCGAATGGAGCGATAGCCCGGCGGCGCAATCGATCCGGCACAATTGGGAGGCTTTTATCAAACCATCATTATGACCTCGACACGACAACTACCGGCCAACTTTGGGCCGTTAAAAGGAGCGGATGCCAATGCCCGGTTTACCGGGCCGTGCGGTGACACTATGGAGTTTTGGCTCCAGCTCGATCAAAACCGCATTGTGCGGGCCAGGTTCACCACCGATGGCTGCGGCGCATCGATTGCCAGCGGGGCCATGGCGGCCAGCCTAGCCGAAGGCAAAACCATCGGTGAGGCACTGCAAATTGAGCCTGCCCTGGTGGCACAAAAATTAGGGGGACTCCCCGCCGACCATGCGCACTGTCCCGTGCTCGCCATCACGACGTTGAAAACGGCGTTGGACACTTTCTGTTCCCGCCACCCGGAAGTGGATAAAACCGTTCCTCCTACGTCAGAGCCTACTCCCGAACCGGCCCCCGTTGCTCCGGCAGCGGAATCGGCCGCCGAGCCGGTCAAACCTTTGAGCCGGATCGGCCTGACGCTAGTGGTCCTTTCCGGTAAAGGCGGGGTTGGGAAAAGCACCATGGCCGTCAATTTAGCGGTAGCATTGGCGGCTGCGGGCCAGCGCGTGGGGCTGTTGGACGTGGATATGCACGGCCCCAGCATTCCCACGTTATTGGGCATTCAAGAAAGGCCGGCAACCGATCCGGAAGCAGGAGAAATAATACCCATTGCATGCGGTGAACGCTTGAAAGCGATGTCCCTGGGGCTGCTCTTGAAAGATAGCCGCGAGGCCGTCATTTGGCGCGGCCCCATGAAATACAACGCCATCAAGGAACTGATGGGCGGGGTGGCTTGGGGAGAATTGGATGTGCTAGTCATTGACGCTCCCCCCGGCACGGGCGATGAACCGCTGGCCGTGGCGCAACTCGCCCGCCCGCCAGTCATGGCCATCATCGTAACCACCCCGCAGCAAGTGGCGGTGGCCGACGTGCGGCGATCCCTCACTTTTTGCTCCCAGGTAAAACTGCCCGTGCTGGGAGTCATTGAAAACATGAGCGGCTATGCCTGCCCGCAATGCGGGGCCGTCACAGCCTTATTCAAGCAAGGCGGCGGCGAGGCTCTGGCGGCGGAAATGGGCGTGCCGTTTTTAGGGCGTATTCCGCTCGATCCGCGCATCGTGGATTCGAGCGATTCGGGCGTTCCTTTCGCCACTGCCGCCACCCCAGCCGCTGAAACCTTGCAGGCAATTGCGGCCCAAATTTCATCCCGGTTCAACGCCCAACCCGCGCCCGAACCAGTCCAATCTCTTAAAACCATGAAAATAGCGATACCCTTAGTCAACGGCCGGCTCTCCGAACATTTTGGCCACTGCGAACAGTTTGCCCTGATCGAAGTGGACCCGGAAATGAAAACCATCCTCAGCCAACGACAGGCCACCCCACCTCCCCATGAGCCGGGGGTGCTGCCTCGCTGGCTTCAGCAACAAGGCACACACATCATCATTGCGGGGGGCATGGGGGGACGGGCGTTAAACCTCTTTAAGGAATACGGGATCATGGTCAAAACCGGAGTCCCCGGCGAGTTGCCGGAAACCATGGCGCAAGCCTATTTAAAAGGTGAGTTGACGGCGGGAGTGTCGGCTTGTTCGCATCACGGTGGCGGACATGACTGCCAACATTAAATCATAATTCGAGTTCCCCGGCTGCCAATGAGGCTGGGGAACTTAACCAACAATGAAAACTAAAAAGAACGGCAATTTAATCTTTGTTTGCGCGGGCGCGGCCGATGTCGGCGAAATCACCGACCGTGCCGCCCGCCAATTAACCCGGGAAGGGAAAGCCAGCCTCTCTTGTCTGGCCAGTGTGGCTGCGCGCGACGCGGATATTATGTTCAACGTCGATCTGGCGGCCCAAGTATTGCTGATTGACGGCTGCCCGAAAGCTTGCGCGCAAAAAGCCTTTGCCCTCGCCGGCCTCAAGAACACCCGCCATCTGGAATTGAGCCAGCTGGGGTTGCTCAAAGGGAACAGCGCCTCAACTGCGGAGAACATTCAAACCGTAGTCAATCGCGCCAGCCAAATGCTAGCAGGCTAGCCCTCAGCATTAATCCTCAAAATGAATCAGAATCCAGCCACAAGTAAAAAGGTCCATCTGGCCGCCCAGGCAGCCCGGCGCTTGCTATGGCGACTCAAATTGGTGTGGTTGGCTGGGTTATTAGCAGGAATGGCCGTTTTTTTAGGAGCAGGCTGGCTGGCTTGGCCCGCGCTATGGCTAGGAGCAGGCTGGCTGTTGGCAGCTGGCTTTATCCTATTCTTCTTTCGCGATCCGGAAGCGCGCATTCCCGTTGAAGCCGGGTTGGTGGTGGCGCCCGCGCATGGCCGTGTGGACACCATTGAGGAAAATGTACAGCTCGATTACATGGAAAAACCCTGTCTGCGGGTTTCGATCTTTCTATCCATCTTTGATGTGCATGTGCAAAACGCCCCGGTGACGGGGACGGTGGAGTTGGTGACACACACACCGGGAAAATACCTCAACGCCATTTCCCCGGCTTCGGCACGGGTAAATGAAAATATTTTACTAGGCATCCGCGAGCCATCCGGCGGCCTTTGCGCTGTCCGCTTGATTGCGGGTTTAATCGCCCGGCGCATTGTGCCCTGGGTTCGGTTGGGGGAAACCGTGGAGCGTGGCAGCCGAATCGGGCTCATCCAGTTTGGTTCCCGTTGTGATCTGTATTTGGCTTCCCACTGTTCCCTGTTAGTACGGGTGGGCGACAGAGTCAAAGGTGGCGAAACTCCAGTGGCCAGAACAACCGTCCTACCGTCCATGCAGCTAATAGAAAACAGGGAGTCTCCATTGAAAATACCATCATGAATCCGTCCGGCACCATTCTTAATGCCACCCCTTCATCGTTCGCACCGATCGTTCAACAATCGCTGGCGCCGGTGCTGTTATTTGCCTACGAAGAACCCGGTTGCCAAGCGTTGCGCAGGGAGTTCGACCGGGTGGCGGGGGCATCTCCGCGGTCGGTATTGTTGGTCCGCGCTAATCTAACGCAATACCCTGAGTTGACACGCAGCCTTGGCTGTCCCCCGTCAACATCGCTTACTTTATATTGGGAAGGCGCCGTTCAGTTTCAGTTTCTGGGGAATTTCACAGCACGTGAGTTGAAGGAAATATTGGTCAAAGCGGCAACGATTTCCAGTCCAGAAAGTGAGCTTGGCAGAAGCCAGTAGTATTGTTTTCTAGTTTCCTTGCCACATACACCCAAGTCAATTATTCCAATGAGCAAGCCCAAACAACGATCGAGCCAAGGTCACCATTGCGGCTGTGGCGAGCACCATTCGCATGTCAATATTCAGTTGCGGCAATTAATTCTGGGTGCAGTGCTCACGGCCAACTCTTTCTTGGTTGAGAAGCTCTTTGACTCCATAGGTGTCGTCGCCGCTGCCAGCGCCATGCTGGGCGCAATCATTTTGGGAGTGCCAATTCTTTGGACCGCGTTTAAGGATTTACGCTCTGGCGCGCTGAATACCAATGCCTTGGTCGCCATGGCAGTGGGTGCACTCTTTGCTTCTCAACACTACCAGGAAGCGGCCATTGTCTCTTTTTTTATGCTCTTGGGACAAATCATCGAACAACGCACCGCGGAAGGCGCGCTGGCTTCAGTGGAGTCCCTTATCAAATTGACCCCCACCAAGGCCCGCCGCATACGTGGGACTCAAGAAGAAGAAGTCCCCGTGCATGAACTGGTCGTGGGGGATTTTTTCCGGGTACGCCCTGGCGATAATGTGGCTGCGGACGGCATGATTGAAAAGGGCCAAGGCTGGATCAATCAAGCAAACATTACCGGAGAATCCTTGCCGGTGGAAAAAAAGAGCGGCGATGAAGTCTTTGCTGGCACGGTCAACTTGACGGGAGTCTTAGAAGTGCGAGTAACGCGGGCGGGCGAAGATACTACGCTAGAACGAGTGCGTGAACTTATTTTGGCGGCGGAAAAGACCAAACTGCCCATCACGCGCATCATCGACGAATATATGGGGTTTTACACGCCTTTGGTTCTGGTCACCGGAGCGCTAGTATGGGCGTTTACCAAGGATTTGAGCCGGGTAGTAACCGTTTTCATTATCTCTTGCCCATGTGCTTTTGTGCTGGCTACGCCCACCGCCATCGTAGCGGCGCTATCCTCGGCTGCGCGGCTGGGGGTTTTGATTAAAAATGTGGGCGATATCGAGCTGGCCGCCAAGATCAACGCCTTTGTTTTCGATAAGACCGGCACATTAACCACCGGTAAATTGGCCGTCAGCCGCCTGGCGCCAATGGAAAACATCAAGCCAGCGGAATTGCTGCGAGTGGCGGCATCGGCAGAAAAATACAGTAATCACCCCGCCGCCAAAGCGTTGCTTCAATTGGCTAATGAAACCAAGATACCCCTGGTGGAGACAGCCCATTTCAGCGAAACGGCCGGACGCGGCATCCTGGCAGAGATTGCCGGTGAAAAGGTAGTGGTTGGCCGGGCCCAATGGTTGGTGGAGAACGGTATAATGGGCGGCTTCGAAACGAGAGTCGACCTGAATGAAACCGAGGGCTGGAGCCTGATTTTTGTGGCGCGAAACCAGCGTTACATTGGTTGGATTGGGCTCCAGGACCAGACACGCAGCGAGGCTCATGAATCTTTAGCGGCGCTCAAACAATGCGGTGTCCGTCGTCTGGCCATGATCAGCGGGGATCGCCAGCCGGTCGCGACGCGGGTGGCACGTGAAGTTGGCTGTGACGAAGTTCAAGGCGAATGCCTGCCTCAGCACAAAGTGGCGTATGTGCGGCAAATGCGCGCCAAAGGATACCGGGTCGCGGTGGTGGGCGATGGCGTCAATGATGCCCCCGCACTAGCTTCAGGGGACCTGGGCATTGCCATGGGGGCGGCGGGCAGCGAAGTCGCCATCCATAGCGCGACCATTGCCCTGATGAACAGCGATTTGCGGCGAATCCCATTTTTGATAGACCTGTCTCGCGAAACCCGCCGAGTGATCCATCAAAACTTTCTCGTAGGTTTAGGTTTTGTGATTGCCGGCATGGTGCTAGCCGCCATGAAATACATTAATCCCATTACGGCAGCCATCATCCATGTGACGGGAGCAATGATGGTAGTTTTCAACAGTTTTCGGCTCGTCCGGCAAGGCGAAGCATTGGAAAATTCCTCCTTGGAAGAGTTCCCAGCCGATTCCTCAACCGCCGAAACCGCGCCACAAAGTGAGCGCACCGCTGCGTAGCCGCGTATGTGTAGCTCGGCACAACTTTCCCAGCCATTTTCAAAAACGCTTTCCAGCATATGAATATGCATGCTCATTCCCTACAGGTCTGGCTCGCCCTTTATTGCATCTTGGTATTTTTGGCGGCTATCGCGGGCGGTTGGCTCATTGTCGTGTTGCGATTGAATCACACGCGAATGCAAATGGCGGTTAGCGCCGTGGCGGGTTTGATGCTGGGCATTGCCTTGCTGCATTTTGTGCCGCACGCCTATCATCAAAATCAATCGGTAGATCGCACGATGCAATGGGCGCTTGGTGGATTCTTGATGATGTTTTTCCTTCAGCGGCTGTTTCGATTCCATCACCACCACACAGGAGAGGAAAGTGAAGACAGCAACCCTTCCGGCGCTCATATCTCCCAACCGACATGCCTGGCCCACGGCCTTTCCTGGATGGGGACGACGATTGGCCTATCATTGCATTCCATTGTTGATGGTGTGGCGCTCACTTCCGCCGCTTTCGTGGATGCCCAACATGAAATGATCGGAGCGGGTTTGGGCGTTGCTCTGGCGGTCATATTGCACAAGCCATTTGGCGCCATGGCGATTTCCACTTTGATGGCAGCCAGCGGGTGCGCGCGCAATCAGCGCAAACTAGTGATATTTTTATTTGCCCTGGTGACACCAGTGGCGGCTATTCTGTTTTCTTTGGGAGCCAACCACTATTTTTCCGCCAGCCCGGCATTCCAAGGCAACGCTTTGGCTTTTTGTGCCGGCACGTTTCTGTGCATCGCCTGCGCCGATTTATTGCCGGAATTGCAGTTTCACTCGCATGATCGCCTTGGTTTGTCCATTGCGCTTTTGGCTGGCCTTTTACTGGCGATAATGCTGGGGCATTGGGGCCATGCAAACCATACGCCTCAGCACCAAGACATGCTGGAGGATTACCATCAAACCCACCATCATTAACCGATGCATACCCTCAATATTCCTTTGCGCCTTAATCCGCAGTTTGTGATTCCGCCATGCTACCTATGAAAGACACCGCCATATCTGTGTTTCGACGTCCGCCGGAGCGCCTCAATTGCGCCCAGTCGGTTTATTATGCCTGGATCAAATCCAACGGAGGAGACGCCGCCAAGTTAGGCGAACTGAAATCTTGCGGTGGCGGCCGGGCGCCGGGAGGGCTTTGTGGAGCGATCTACGCGGCCTGCCTCGTTGTCCCGGAAAAAGAGCAACCGTTGCAAGCGGATTTCGAGTCCCGCCTAGGCTCGAAATACTGCGCCGAATTGCGAGCGGATAAAAAACACCCTTGTGAGGCTTGCGTCGCCCTTGCCGCGGAACTTCTATTGGCACAGGCTCGGTCGCCCGTTGCCACTCCAGCCTTTCGGACAGCTCAAAACGAAACCTCCGGCGTGAACCCAAATGAACCCTAACTCCAACCCTGTTCAATCCTCACCCATGAACCCTTTGAGCGAACGTTTAACCTTGGCTTGGGCAGATCGTGAAGGCCCCGCCATTTTCGCAACCAGCGACCAGGACGGAAATCCCAATGTGATCTACGTCGGCGAAATCTGGCTAGATCCCCGCGAAGGCTTCATTATTGCGGATAACTATTTTCACAAGACCCGAGCCAACATCCAGCGAGGGACCAAAGGAGCGGTCCTGTTTTTGACTAAAAACCGCCAATCTTTTCAGGTTAAGGGGGCCATCGATTACCATGCGGACGGCCCCCTCTTTGCGGCCATGCGCGCCCGACATGATCCAAAGCATCCCGGGATAGCCGCCGCCGTGCTGCGCATTCAGCGGGCTTTCCGCGGATCTGAAGAATTCAAGTGATCGCGCGGATATCTTAGTATTATCTGAATGTCACCTTTCGCGCATTTCCGTCGCAACTTAAACGCCTGCGCGCCTCGTTTGGGATCGGCTGAACGCTGGCGCGCGACAGCCGGAGGAATGCTGGCGCAGGGGTTGAAAATCCAGCCGGGAGAGGGGGCCCCGGCGTTGACCGCAGGAATGATGTTCTTTCTGCTTTTGGCCAGCTTGATGCTCTTGCGGCCGGTGCGGGATGCGTTGGGCCTGGCGCACGGCATCGAAAGCAACCGCCGTTTATTCCTGATTACGGTGGCTCTGACATTGGTGGTGACACCTGTATTCGGCTGGGTGGCCTCGCGAATCCCCCGCCCCCGGTTGCTCGCCACCGTATTCCGCGCCTGCGCCTTGCTACTGCTGTTGTACTGCGCCGGCCTGGCGGGCATTTCGGAACCTTGGCGGGGATTGATTGGCGCCAGCTATTACGTGTTTCACTCCGTGTTTAATCTGCTGGTGGTATCGCTTTTTTGGGCCTTTATGGCGGACCACTTTAGGTGCGCGGACAGTAAACGTCTGTTTCCCCCCATCGCTCTTGGCGGCAGTTTGGGCGCCATTCTGGGATCGATGCTTTCCTGGCATGCCTCCCGGCATTGGGGGATTTTGCCTTTGTTCGTTTTCGCGGCCCTGTTGTTGGAATTGTCCGTGCGGATGTCTGGGGTGTTCGTCCGGTTGCGGCCATTTTCAGCTGATCCTCAACGCCACGGCCAGGCTATGGGAGGCAGTTGGCTAGCCGGGGTCAAAGCCGTATATCAATCGCCGTATGTGCGGCGGATTGGCGGTTATGTGCTGTTAAACGGTCTATTCACCACCTTCCTTTATTTCACTGGGCTGCGCTTAGTGGCGGCCGCCGGTGGCTCGACGGATCATCAGGCCCTGCTGTTTGCCCGGCTTAATTTTTGGACGCAAATGGCCACTTTGCTCGCGCAGGCATTCTTGGCGGGGCGGATCATGGGCTGGCTAGGCGTAGGGGCTGCGTTGGCGTGCTTGCCCGCCGTGGGTATTGGAGGCGCCGCCATACTAGCCATAGCCCCGTCATTGATGGCTTTTACATTGGTTAACGCGATCTTTCGCGCGACGCAACAAGGCATCGTCGTGCCGGCGCAGGAAACCTTATACACGGTGCTCAATCGCCAGGAGAAATACAAAGCCAAGGCGTTTCTGGACACGTTCGGATACCGCACTGGAGACGCCACGGGCGCCTACGTGGAGGGAGCGGTGGCGGGTGGCGGCCTGGGTTTGTTGCCCTTTGCCAGCACGGCGTTGGGTTTGGGGGTGTTATGGCTGGGGCTGGGAGTGTTTTTGGGGCGTTTCCAAAAACGCGTGGCCGATTCCACTTCCAACCTCCAGGAGCCCGTTTCCCAGGCAGCCTCAGGTCCGACCGCGAGCCGTCAATAAGGTGCGCCGGAACAATTAGATCAAGAAAAACGGAAACGAACCTTATTAGCTCGGGAGAAAGTTCTTTCATGAAGCAATTACCAGAACCTAAGCAAGGTTCGCCCACCACGCTGGCGGCCTTGCGCGAGCAAGCCCACTCCTGGTGCGTGATGTGCGGCTATTTAAATCCCCTGGGGTTAAAGCTGGAATTTCAACCATGCCCTGACGGCTCTGTGGCGGCGCGCTTCGCCGGCGGGGTGGTTTTTCAGGGATATGACGGCATGCTGCACGGCGGGGTGATCGCCGCATTGCTGGACGCAGCCATGACGAACTGCCTGTTTTCGCTGGGCCGGGTGGCGGTCACGGCGGAATTCACGCTGCGCTACCATCATCCGGTGGCGGCGTTCGAACCCGTGGTAGTCCGCGCTCACTTGCAGCGTAGCGTCCTGGGTTTGCATCTCATGCATGCCGAGCTGGTTCAAAACGATTGCGTCAAGGTGGACGCGACCGCCAAATTCATGAACAAGCCGGCCTAATTCCCACACGGAAAAGCACTCAAGCGCGGCTTGTAACTTTTTGCCCTAGACTGGCTCTAAACTTGGAAGGAACGAGGTATGACGCTAAACGGCAGAAAGAAGCTTAAGTTCGGGGTAACCACTTGGATTGTTACCCTCATTTCTATGTTGGCCACGCACTTAGCCAACGCGGGCGAGCCATTTACCTTGCCGCGTGCGCTCGATTTTGCGCTGGCCAATAATCCGGACGTCCGGATTTGCGAACAACGCATCCATGTCTCTCAAGCGGTCTTGAAACAAGCCAACGCCGCGTTTTCACCCCAATTGCAATTACAGTCCAGTTATGCGCGGACTGACAACCCAATGCAGGCGTTTGGGAGCATTTTAAACCAACGCTCCTTTTATTCCGGCATGGATTTCAACCAGGTGCCCGACGTGGACGATTTCAACGCCAAAGGGCTGTTGACCATGCCGCTTTACGCCGGAGGACGCAATGTGGCGGGGCGGAAAGCGGCTCAGGCAAATGCGGAAGCCGCCCGCAAGGATGCGGAAGCGGTGCGCAAGGAACTAAGCCTGGAAATCGCCCGCGCTTTTCACACGCTGATTAAAACGCGCAAGTTTATCGCCGCCACCAGCGCGGGCGTCCGGGCGTTTGAAACGAACCTGGTCATCGCGGAAAACCGGCTAGCCGATGGGGCGGGCTTGAAAAACGACGTGCTGGATGTCGAAGTGCGGCTGGCGCAAGCGCGCGAAGAGCGGATTCGCGCTCAAAACGCCAGCCAGTTAGCTGAACGGGCCTTGCGCAATTTGCTGGGCCTGGAACAAGGAACCGTCGAAATCGACGAGCATTTTCCCGCGCCTTCGGAGCCAGAGGCCGGGGATTTTTCCCGGCGGCCCGAGTTGGCGGCCGTCCACTATCGGCAGCAAGCGGCGGAGGCGGACGTTAAAAAGGCCGGGGCGGGTTATTTGCCGCGCATCAGCGCTTTTAGCAGTGTGGATTACGATTACGGCTGGAAACTCGAAGGGGATGGCACCAGTTACTCGGCGGGATTGATGGCCCAATGGGATATTTGGGATGGCCAGGCGACCAAGGCCAAAGTGCGTGAAGCCAAGGCGAATTGGGCCATCGCGCGCGAGGAAGAGCGCAAAACCCGGCTGGCATTGGACCTGGAATCCGAGCAAGCCAGGCTTGCTTGCCAGGAAGCCAAAGAACGGCTGAAAGTAACTGAGAAGATGGTGGCCCAAGCCGCGGAAAGCACCGAGCTCACGCGCGACCGTTACCATCAAGGATTGGCGCTCGCTTCCCAGTTAATTGCTTCCGAAACTGCCTTGATCATGGCCCGGGTTCGACGGGCGGAAGCGGAAGCCGACAAGAACATTGCCGTGGCCGCTTGGCGCAAAGCTTTGGGATTACAGCAACTTTAAAATATCATAAAAGGTTTTCACGAGATTGGATATATGATGTGGCAATGGATTTTTATCGGAGTGGCGGTGGGCATCGGGTGGCTGATTTGGAGCCAAAGGACATTCATCCATCCTCAGTTGGCGAGGCAATTACTTCAGCAAGGCGCAATCCTCATTGATGTGCGCAATCCTCACGAGTATGAATCCCGCCATCTATCGGCGGCCATTAATATTCCGCTGGATGAATTGGATGGGCGGGTCCCCCGAGAATTTCCAGACCCGCGCGCGGTGCTCTTGCTCCATTGCGCCTCGGGGGTGCGTAGCGGAATAGGTCAGCGCATGCTGAGGAAGCTGGGATACACGCAAGTGCATAATGTGGGTTCGTATGGGAGGGCGCAGCGAATCGCCGATGCCGCTTTGCAGGAGAATATGGTTGCTCCATCAGCCACCCCAGGCAAATCCCACATGTCGAAACCGGTGAAAGGTCCGACCAGGAACGAGAACCGCTTTAATTGATCGGTCCTCAAACTCACCCCGCCTCGGGCAGTCGAAGTGGAATTCCAGGGTTGTGGAAATAGTGACTTGGTTGCCGATATCCCCGCGGGAGATGAGGCGTAAGGATTGAGCGGGTGAAGTCTGGGGTGTGAAGCATCACAGATGGCGTTTGCCGTGGGGCGCGGGATTGGCTTGCTCAGCCAGCACTTCTTGAAATTTGATCTGGGACGGGCTCGGGGTTTGTCCGCGCAACTGTTGCAGGTGAAGTGGCCGGGGAATCATTAGATCTTTAACCGGCAGGATTTTTAGCAAGCCCATCCGCAGTTCCAAATCGATAATCAAACGCGAAACAATGGCCAACCCCATGCCCAAGGCCACGGAGTTTTTGATGGCTTCCGGACTGGCCAAGGCAAACCGAGGCGTGATCGTCACCCCTTTCCGCCGCAAAGCCCGCTCCACGACCGCGCGCGTGCCCGAGCCTTCCTCGCGCATGATGAACGGCTCCCGGCAAAGCTCGCGCAACGAAACCGGCGGCCGGTTTAGCAAAGGATGAGCCGCCGGGGCGATCGCCACCAATTCGTCCTCGTAAAACACCGCCGACTCCAGGTCTTTGGACACGATGGCTCCCTCGGTTAGGCCCAGTTGAATCGCGCCCTGGCGCAAGGCCTCCTCAATGTGCCGCGTATTGGCAATTTCCAACCGCAATTCGATGTCCGGAAACCGGCGGCCAAAAGCGGCGAGTATTTTGGGCATGAGGTAGGCTCCAATGGTGAGGCTCGCGCCAATCGCCAACCGGCCTCGCTTCAAGCCGCGATATTCTTCCATGGCCCGTAGCGCGTCTTTTTCCAGGCACTCGCACCGCTGGGCGTAACCGGCCAAAATCACGCCCGCCTCGGTCAACCGGCATCCCCGGGGCAGCCGTTCCAAAAGGCGCACTCCCAGGAAATCCTCCAACTCGGCGATTTGTTTGGACACGGCCGGCTGGCTGATGCGCGCATCCGCCGCGCCGCGGCTGATGCCGCCCGCCCGGGCAACTCGATTAAACAGGGCCAGATGATTGCGATTCATGACATAACTCTAGGTTATGCCATTCATAGATACAATGTCTTTGTGGTATGGATGACCCATGTGGCATCGTATGGCGTCATATGAACGGGACACCATCGGTTCAAACCGGGCGCGCGGAAATTAAAATAACCACCATGTGGCGACGAAACCCGCTGGCTAATGGAATTGCCCTGGCCGGTTTCCTTTTCGCCCTGGCGTGGTGGGGCTCCCCGCCAACCGCCCTGCTCGCTGGCATTCTCTACGCGCTTTTGTCTGGGCGGTCCTTGCCGCGCTGGAACCATTCCCTGGCCAAATGGCTGCTGCAAGCCTGTGTCGTGCTATTGGGTTTCGGCATGAATCTGCCGGAAGTTCTGCGTCTGGGCCAAAGCGGCGCGGTGTTTGCCTCGATAACGATCGGGAGCACGCTAGTGTTGGGCTATGGCTTGGGGCGCGGGTTCGGGGTGGGCAAAAAAGCCAGCCTGCTGATTGCGTCGGGCACCGCGGTATGCGGTGGTTCGGCCATCGCGGCCGTCAGCGCCGTCATCGCAGCCTCCGAGGTGGAAATCGCGGTTTCCATCGGCACCGTGTTTCTGATGAACGCGCTAGCCCTTTACTTGTTCCCCGCCGCCGGGCATTGGCTGCATTTGAGTCAAACCCAATTCGGCCTGTGGGCGGGCGTGGCGATTCACGACATCTCGTCCGTCGTTGGTGCCGGAATCTGCTATGGGCCGGATGCCCTGCTGGCCGCCACCGCGGTAAAACTGTCCCGCACCTTGTGGATTTTGCCGCTGACCCTTGGCTTGGCGTTGGGCCTTCGCTGGCAACAACGGGCTCCGGAATCCCCCGCCAGGTTTCCCCCCCGCAAAGCGCCAATCCCCTGGTTTATCGGCGCTTTTTTGCTCGCTTCCCTGCTTCGCAGTAGCGTGCCAACCCTAGCCGCCAGCGCGCCGCAAATAACGGCATTTGCTCAACGCGGTATGGTGGTGGCCCTGTTCCTAATTGGCCGCTCCTTGTCTCTCTCCGCCTTGCGCGCGATGGGCTGGAGGGCGATCGCCACCGGTTGTCTGTTGTGGCTTTTAACCAGTTTAGGCTCGCTGTGGGCGATTCAACATTTGCGCTTGAATGCTTGATCGGGCAGGCAGCGCAAACGCGAGCCCACAATTCCATCGGAGGCCGACGGCTCCCGTGGCGCCGTTCGTCAAACCCCAGTTATCACTTTTTCATATGGCCAGGCTACCACCCCGCCATCCATGACTTGGACGTTTTCAAAACCCGCGCCTTGCAGGATTTTTGCGGCTTCGTACCCGCGCAACGACACTTTGCAGAAGGCGATGATCGGCTTGTCTTTGGGCACTTCGGCCAGCCGGGAGCGCAAGGCGCCCAGGGGAATGAGCGTCGATTGGGGCAAGCGTTCTTGCTGGTGTTCGCCCGGGCTGCGGACATCGAGGAAAAGGAAATCCTCCTTCGCGTCGAGCCGCCGCTTGACTTCCCGGGCCGTGACACCGGCTACCTGGCCATCCAGTTTATTGCGGGCGACGTTCGCCGCCACGATGATATTGTCCAAGGCCCCGGAGTAAGGCGGCGCGTAACACAGGTCCAGTTTTGAAACTTGATCCACCGTCATGCCGGCGGTAATCGCCGTGGCGGCGACGTCCATGCGTTTATCCCCATGGCCAGGGCCCACCGCTTGCGCTCCGAGCAATTTGCGGGAAGCCGTTTCGATCACCAATTTCAGGATGATCGGTTTGGCTCCAGGCAGGTAATGCGCGCGGTCGGCGTCGGGCACGATTACCGTGGTTACGTCATAACCCGCGGCGCGCGCGTTGGCCTCGCTCAGGCCGGTGCGGGCCACGCAATAATCGAACACGCGGCACACCATGCTGCCGAGGACGCCGGGGAACCGGTCGTTCCCACCGCAGGCATTGATGGCGGCCACCCGGCCCTGTTTGTTGGCGGTCGAACCCAGCGGCACATAACACGGCTTGCCGGTCACCAGGTCCATGCTTTCCGCGCAATCACCCGCCGCGAAAATGTCGGCGTCCGTGGTGCGCTGCGTCGCCTCCACCTGAATGGCGCCCGTCGGGCCGATGGTCAGGCCGGCGGCGCGCGCCAAATCGACATTGGGCCGCACGCCAATGCCCAGAACCACCAGGTCGGCGGGCAATTTGCCTTGGTTGGTAACGACCGCGCTTACCGAGCCTTCGCCCTCAAAGCCGATCACTTGGGTATGGGTCAAAACCTTCACCCCGCGCGCCGCCATATGTTTTTCCACTAAGCGGGCCAACTCCCAATCCAGCGCGCGCAGGATTTGGGGCAGCATTTCCACCAGGGTGACTTGGCAACCGATTTGAATCAGCGCTTCGGCGGTTTCGACGCCGATCAACCCGCCGCCGATCAACACCGCTTGCCGCGCTTTGGCCTGCGCGATCATTGCCTTGATGCTTTCGGCATCGGGCACTCCATGCAGGGTAAAGATGTTGCCTAAATTGACGTTGGGAATGGGCGGCACCACGGGTTTGGCCCCCGTGGCCAACACCAGCTTGTCGTAATCCAGCCAAGACTCCGTGCCGTCGCGGCGAATTCGCACGCGTTTGCCGGCCCGGTCGATTTCCAGCGCCTCGGTTTCCATGAGCACTTGGACGCCCTTGACTTTCTGAAAAAACGCGGCGTCGCGCACCACCCCGATCGGGGTGCTCATCAAATCTTTTCGCTCCTTGACCGCGCCCGACACGAAATAGGGTAAACCACAGCCCGCATAGGAGATGAATTTGCCTTTTTCCACCAGTTTCACCTCCGCTTCCGGATGGAGACGCTTGATTTTGGCGGCTGCCTTGGGGCCCGCCGCCACGCCGCCGATTACCACAACTTTTAGAGCCATATAATATTGGGGTGTCGATTAAATTAGTTACCCGGAAATTTGCGCCTAAAAACGCCGCCATTCAATGGCAAGGTTTACGGCCACCATGCGCTTTCGCGCGATTTATTGGTTCATCCGTTTCCCGGGCCCATCTCACCCCCTAGTAATCGAGCCCTCAACAACCGAAAAGTTACAGATTACTTACTGATCAAGCCGTAGGATAGATCAGTATACCGCGCAGAATCCAAGCGTTAGCGACCCGAAAACCGGCTGGCCTGGGGGTGAGATATCAAGCCAGCCGCAAGTATGAAGCTTTACGTGGCGGATCATTCCGCAATGGTTCGGGGACGGGTTACTTTTCAACCGACACCACGGCGGCGCAAGCGCGGCGCAGATATTCTTCGAAAGCCCAATCGCCGCTGCTGCCGGTTTGGCGGGTGATGACCAAGTCAAGGCTGGGCACAAACGCCATAATTTGGCCGCCGGAACCGGGTTTTTCGCGGGCATCCGCCGGGATGCCCCGGCCATCGCGCCCGCTTTCAGGCCAGTGGCGCGCGGGTAGTTCCCAGCCGTGGGAAAACACCTCGGGATTGAGCTTCCAGCGCATTTCCGGGGTTTTCACGTGGTGCGTAGGTTGCGCCGTTTGTTCGACGAACCATTGGGGAATGACTTGCCGGCCGTTCCAGCGTCCTTCATGCAGCATGCAGTAGGCAATCCGGGCCAAATCGCGCGCGGGCAGGCCGGCGCCGTGCGAGGGATGCCGGCCCACTCCTTCGCCGCCGTCGAAATACTGAAACCACCAACGCTCGATGCCCAGCGGTTTATACAAGGCCTGGATTGCAAATTGATCGTAAGGCAGGCCCGTGACGGTTTCACAAACCAAGGCCGCGTGCGACAGCGCGTGCGTGGAATAGCCGCAGCCCGCGCCGGGAGCGAAGGCCAGCCGGGCGGTGCGTTCATCACCCGTGTGGCCCAATATGTATGCCCAAGAGCCATCATTTTCCGCGCCCGTGGCTTCGGGGCAAATTCCGGAAGTGTGGTTGAACAATTGTTTTACCTTGATGGCCGCCTTGCGGGGATCGCTTAACGGTTTGCCCCAGGGAATGAAATCAAACGCCGGATCGTCGAAGGTCATTTTGCGCGGAGTCAAGCCGCGCTGGCTTTGTTCGGAGGCGATCGCCAGCACTGTCGCGCAAATGGCCTTGGACACCGAAGCCACCCGGCGGGCATCCGTTTTTGCGCGGTTGCCACGTTCGACTTCAAGCACGATATAACCGTGCCGGATGACATCCGCCGCAAAATCGCGGTCGTCGCTCTGCTTCAACCATTCGGCCAGGTCCTTGAGTTTAGCGGGGTCCATGCCGCCGAGGCGTTTGATGTCTTCAGGCGTTTCAAGTTTGCGCCACCCGCCCGCCGATTCCGGCGGGGGAAAGTAGGGTTCCGCCGCGCCGAGGCTAGGTTTTTTCGTCATCGACAATTCTTTCAGCGCCGCATAAACCACGGAATCATCCGCCGGCCCATGAAACGCGAAAGGAAAACGTTGATTCACCGATTCGAGCATCAGTCCCCACGAGGCGCCATTCGCGACGCACACCCGGGCGGCGGCGGCGCCTTGCTCGCCAGTCTTTTCGTCTTCATTGCAAACGATCGGCTTGCCGTACCTTTTTAAGGCCGCAATACGCGGGGGAACATCCGTAAGGGCGGTATTATTGAAATGCACGAGCAGAAAGTCGCTTGCCCGGGCTACGACATCATCCAACTTGCCATCGCCAAGGCCACTGGTGGAGACCAAGAGCCCCGGGGCCGTCTGTTTGGCCAACTCGATCAACTTCACCTGACCCTCTGGCTGCCGCAAGAGGGCATGCTGATAGCCGCCATGGCCATATTCATTGGCGATTTCCAGCACCACATTCGACAGCTGGTTCGTTTTCAACCAGGTGGCTACTTGGGTGACGGCGAACCGCACGGCGGTCTCATCATTGAGAAATTGATCCTGGCGCTGGTAAAAACATCCCAAAATAACCACTGCGCCATGGCGGCCAACCGCCTCGATCACCCGCCGGACGCGGTTCATGCACGCTGCGCGCAAGGAGCCATCGGCTTCGTACGCGGAATTCTCCGCTCCTTCGTAGCCGGGGCTGCCGCCTTGCAAATTGAGCGTGAACGCGCGAACTCCCCGGCCAACGTAGCTGGGTATTTGGTGAATAAACTCGTCGGTGTTGGATTCCGGATTGAATTCAGGACGATTGCGATCCTCAAAAGTGGCGTTAACCAGGCGGACGTTCAGAAGCAAACCCTCAGCGGGAGTTCCGGCATACGTTACGACTCTGTTAAAGTGCCAGCGCCCATTTGCTATCGAAACCCGCGTGACTCCCTCATTATTCGCGCTGGCTGAATTAGCGCTCGAATTCGTCTGATAGGCGCCTTTGATAACGTATGCGCCGGGTCCTGGTGGCAAGGTGAAGGCAGCTCCCGCGAGAAGGGACAAGTTGGTGACCGCGGAGCCAGTCAGCGGGTTGTAAACCGTAAAATTAACGGCGCGCCGAGCTTCAAAAGTGGCGCCCGCCGCCAGAATTCCCATCGGCAAACATATAAATTCACCGTTAGTGCCGCCGCCAATGTTGCGCGCGCAGCCATGGGTTGGCTGGCTCACGCTTGGCCAGTATCGGTTCGGCTGGCCATTGCAGTACACGATGAAAGGGGCTTGCGGCTCGAGGCCATCGTTACGGGTCCAACTTGCCAGGTCCGGCGGCAGAAGCTGGCGAATATGCCGAAAAGCATCCATTCCGGCCGCATCTTCAAAACGGAGTCGTTGGCCGTCAGGTGGGCTGGATTGCTCGTAGCCATAGATGCCCGCGCGAGCATGGAAAACATAGCCGGGCAAGCCCGCGATATACGCGAAGGCGGCGGCGCAGAATAACTTGATGGGATCGCTTTCCGAAGCCACCGAGGAACCCGGGCCAATCGGCTCGTTGCTCATCACTGGCGGAATGTCAACCAGTTGGCCGACTCGATATGAATCTCGCACCGGGAGCCAGCCGACTTCCACCGTGCGGGTATCCCGGCTGAAATGGACGGTCGCCAAATCGGCCGCGCTGCCGCGATAAAGCGCCTGGATGCCCGAGTCCGACGTGTCATCGTTGGAAGTGATCGCCACGAGCACAGACGTCCGGGCCGCAATATAGGCGGCAAATTCACGCAAATCCGCGATTCCCTGCGCCCCGGGGAAGCCGTTCTGCCAAGCTTCGTTCGCCACTTCCAAATGCATCACTTGTGATTCGTGTCCAGCGATACCCGCCAAGATCTTATCAAGGTGCGCCAGCCGAGCGGACTTCGAGGGCATGATCCGCTGCGCATCCGCGAAAATCGTTATCTCGACGCGCAACCCGTTTTGTTCGGCCAATTCAAGAAGCTCATGGAACTGCCGCCAGTAATCTGGCCACGCCGCCACCGCGCGCCCTTGGCGATTGGTAAAGGTGACGGGCGCAATCTCCAAGCCATCCCAAGCCACCATGCTGAAAACCCGCGCGTAATTGAAGCCTTTGGTCGATAGCAGAGCTAAGTTGTGGTTTAATCTCGCACGATCATCGCGGACATCGCGCAAGGCTTGAAAATAGGAGGCGCCCAGCCCGAGAAACGGTCCGGAACTATCGGCTAAGGAATGGCCGCGCAAGTGTACGAGGCCAGCTGGTCGCCCGGAATTAGAGTCTTCAACTGCGCCCACGCGCATGGGGGCAACCGTGGCCATCCATACCACGAGAAATAAGGTTAAACAACGCATAATCACCTTTCCAGCCGCGCCCGCTTGGATCCTTGAGCCAACTGGGCGGTTTTGCCCCGATTACCCTCGGCGAGCGCACTGGCCTGTATTTGAATGCCACTATGTACTAACGAGTTGCCGGGGCGCGTTGCAAGCCCTTAACCAAAGGTCCGAGTGCAGCAGGCCGAAATTGGCTAGCCGCCGGTGTTCCAAACGGAACCCACCAGCTTCCAGAAACAGGTCCGGCGGCGTGAGTTGCGAAGCGGACAGGCCGGTCATGATCCGGAAGAAACCGTACATCAACTGGAGGGCCGATTGGGCGCGCCACTTCCGCCAACCCTGGCCTGGCTGGTGGAAGTCCGATAGCAACCACCGGGCACCATCTGTGGTGGCGGCTGAAATATTGGCAATCAATCCCTCGAGCTCGTCGCGTCGGAAACAGTCCAGAAAAAAATGGGTGGCGACCAAGTCGAAAACTCCCGTCGGTGACCGCCACGCCAGCGCGTCACCCAGTTCAAAACGGATGCGTTCGCTATTCAATCCGTGACGGGCAATGTTTTTGCGGGCTTCCTGGATCATGCGCGGGCTGCGCTCGACACAGGTCACCGCCACCCGCGGATTGGCTCGCAGCAATTCCACAAGGAAACGGCCGGGGCCTTCCCCCAAAAGGAGGGCGCGCTGGCAATGGGACGCTTCCGCGAGGAACGACGCGCGGCAGCGTTGCAGCAGTCCTCCCGCCGCTAACGCCTCCATGGCGCGATAATAAGGTGCCAGCGTATCGAAGCTCATGTTGGGCGGGCGGGTTGTTTCACTTGGGGCCGATTCCACCAAAGAAAGGCCGCCAGACCTCCCACCGCGTAAGCCGCAAGGTCCCAAACGTCCGCGGTGCCGAAATGGAGATAATAAGGGCCGATGAATTCACAGATGAGCGACCACACGGAGAGATGGAGCAAGATTTCCGCCCCTGAGGGCGGTTGGTCATGCGGCCGCAGCTGGAGGCGCCGCTGGAGCCAAAGCACTACCGGCAAGGCGGCGGGGATAAGCAGCAGGTCATTGAAGTGCGCATGCAAAAACGGCCACGCAAGCCGCGGCTTGAGCTCCCAGCGGTTGAGAGCATATCCGGCCGAGGCCAAAACAAACAACGGATCGCGCCAATACCCATACCGGCTCATAGCAAGGCCACGAGAACGAACCCTGCGGCCGCAGCCAGCAGCAATTTTAATATTATCACCATAGTTTTAAAATCAGTCGACCCAGCACCATACCACACGCCACGGCGGAATGCATCGTGGGAAAGCGGCGCTTTAGCACTGAGCAGACCCCTGGTATCTGGTGGCCGTGATCCATTCCCCACCGAATTCACATTAATCGGGCCAAAGCCTGGGGAAGCTGGAGCAAGTGAAGTCGGCACCATGAAAGTCGTCGCTTATCTGACCTCGTCAGATTTGGTTTCCGATAGCCTCTCGGTAATGAGGCTCAGTGGCTCAGCCAGAAACAAGCAATCGCCACGGCGGTGGGCATCAAAGCGCCTAAGAACAGGCCTAACGGGCTGATTCCTTCGTCCGCAAAGGATCTCGAGTTTTGCAGAATGCCCACACCCGCGGGGTTGGGCGCGTTGGCGATCACTGTCAGGCCGCCACCGGAAACCGCTCCAGCGACCAGCGCATATTTAAGTTCATCGGAAATGCCTTCAACCAATGATCCCAGATAAGTGAGCGCCGCATTGTCGGTGAGGGCAGTGAGTCCAGTAGCGCCAAAGAAAAGGGCGCTGCCGTTTAGGTTTTGAATGAGTGGTTTTAGCCAGTATGCTTGCAGAGAACCAAGGGTGACCAAGCCGGCAAGGAAAAAGCCCACCAGCAATCCTTCGCGCAGTTTTAACGCATCTTGATGCTCTCGCGTCGCGGTTACCAGCCCCAGAAAGAGGACCAAGATTCCGAAGAAGACATCGGGATGGTGGGCAAAAAACACGACCAAACCCAGAAATAGCACGTGCAGAAAGGTTAGCCAAACCGGCATTCGGCCGCCTTTGCCTGGGGGGACATCCATGGGGTTCAATTCTTTTCGAAAGAACCAGGCCGTGAGCAGGGTGGAAAAACCGATCGCGGCGGCGGCGCGCCAGCCGAAGTGCGCCAACATGAATGAGATATTCCAATCCCACTTCGCCGCGACCATCAGCACGGGCGGGGCGGCAAAATGGGTTAACGTGCCACCGATGGATACGTTAACAAATAGTAAGCCGAGGGTTGCGTACGCAAAATTGCGGCTGATCCCGCGGTCGAAATAGCGCCGTTTGAGCAGTAGCGCCAGCAAAGTCATCGCCGCCGGTTCGGTGATAAAAGACCCGAGCAAGGGACCCAGGAAAAGCGCGGCGATGTAAAAGGCCGTGCTTTCGCGGGCGGGAACTAAGCGCGCGGCCCAAGTGATAAGGGTCTCCGCCAGATTGACCACGGGGCGTGTGGCGGCCAGGACCATGATGACAAAAACAAATTTGGGCTCGGTAAAATTAAGGCTTTCGATGTATTGCGCGGCGTCATGAAACGAACCCTGAAGCGCCGCAATGCCAAGAAAAAGCGCCGCCGCCCACAGCCCGAATACGACTTCGGTTTCCGCAAGAAAATGCAGGAAATTCTCACGCAATGAACCTTTCGGATAACGGTGGGCCCAATGAGCAAAACGTTTCACGCAAAAGGAATGCAGAATGGCTAGCCCGAAAAGGGTAGATGCCAGTATTTCAATGGAGGAAGGTTTCACGCAATGTAATCCGCAATTTCGCCTTGGTATTATTCCAGCATTCCCTGTTCTCGCTCAAAACGATTGATGTTCTCACGCCGGCCGACCACCAGGCACAAATCCTGTTGGGCCAGCTTAAGTTGAGGTTGAGGCTCTAAATCTTCGGTGGCGCCGTCCGCGCTTGGCCGAATTACCAAAACCACGTTTACCCGGTAATGTTCACGCAAAGCTAATTCTTGCAACGATTTTCCGTGAGCGTTGGGGCCGACTTTTACTTGGGCCAGTTGATAGTCGCCACTGAGTTGCTGCCGGTCACTTCCCGCTTGGTCGCGAAGCCGTTCGGCCAGCCGGTAGGCCATGTCACGCGTGGGCAGCACGACCAGGTCCGCGCCCACTCGCTCGAGGACCTGCGCATGTTTGGTGTCTAAAGCGCGCGCCACAATTTTCTTGGCTTGAAGTTGCTTGAGTGTGAGGGCGGCCAAAATACTGCCCTGCATGTTTTCGCCGATCGAAACCACCACGGCATCGGCTTCCGCCACTCCCAATTCCTTAAGCGCGTCTTCGTCTTCCACGTCCATTTCGACCGCGTGAAAACCATCCTCCGCCAACTCTTTAACCCGATCCTCGTTCTTATCGGCGATGACAACTTCACAGCCATACTCCGCCAAGCGGGAGGCTAAATGGGTGCCAAAACGGCCTGCTCCAAGTATAATGATGCGTTGGCTCATAAATTATCCCAATCCGATTTCTTCGACGGGGTACTGCACATGCCGCCGGTGGCGGGGGCGCGCAAGGTAAAGGGTCATAACCAGTGGTCCCACCCGCCCGGTGAACATGAGTGCCATGATAATGAGCTTGCCCCAGGGGGTTAGCATGGAGGTCACTCCCGTGCTTAACCCAACGGTGCCAAAAGCGGAGATCGCCTCAAACACCAAGCCGAGCCAGTGCTGGCCGGTTTCCGCCGAGGGCTTGCCTTGCTCGGAAAACATTAAAAGCCCGGTGCCCAAAATGACAACCGCGGCCGCCAGCAGTCCCAACAACAGAGCGATGTTGGTAAGCTCGGGGGAGATTCGGCGATTGAGCACTTGGACATGCTCGCGCCGTCGCAACGCAGTCCAGGCGGCAAGCACTAATACGGCAAAGGTGGTGGTTTTGATACCGCCGGCCATCGAGCCGGGCGCCCCCCCGATAAACATCAATAACGACGCGCACAACAAAGTGGGCTGGCTCATGCTTCCCACATCCACCACATTGAAACCCGCCGTGCGCGCCATGGCGGAGTGGAAAAACGACCAAGACAATTTGTCCACCAGGGGGATGTTTTGGAGCGTATGGCTGAGTTCAAACATGAAGGCGGCGGCCATGCCCGCCACAAGAAGGATCAGGGCCATCAGTAGCGCCAAGCGGGTTTGCAGCGCCAAGTATCCTCGCCGGCGTGGATCTCGGCGCCAGAAATAGTAGTAACGCAGGTTGATTAACGTCATCAAACCGATGCCTCCCGAGATGACAAGCGCGCTCACGACTCCCAACACGGCGGGTTGGTTTCGCCAGCGCGCCAGACCTTCGGGGTAGATCGAGAGCCCCGCATTGCAGAAGGCGCTTACTGAATGAAACGCCGCCTCCCAGAGTTTGGCCCAAACATTCACGTCCGGTTGGTCTGACTCCATGAGCATAAACAGCGCTAGGGTGCCCGCCAACTCGAATAAAAGTATAAACACACACCCGTAGACAAACACATCTAAGGGGCGTACTTTGCGCAGCCGTCCCATGGTGGTGTGAATGATTTTTTCGTCGGCGAGTGAAAGTTTCCGCCCACTTAACAGCGCCAAAGAGATGCTTGCGGTGAAGATGCCCAAACCACCAAACTGAATCAGCCCAAGAATCACGCCTTGCCCGAAACTTGTAAATGTATCCGCTATGTTCAGAGTGGTCAGCCCGGTCACACAGGTGGCGGATACCGCCACGAAAGCCGCGTCCACAACTCCCACTGACTGCCCCGGGCGATGCGCCCACGGTAACATTAATAATAACGTTCCCACCAAGATTAGCGCCAGAAACCCTCCCGGAACTAGGCGCAGATCCAATTCCGTACGCCGCACAATGGGTGCCAGCGCCGGAGGCCAATGAATATTGGGCTGAGATTGCATTAGCGCGGAGGCTGGGGAAGGGTTGTCACCGTTTCCAATTTGGCGGATGATTCACTTTTGTCCGGTGAACCGTCCGCCAGCGGGAGATGGTCATCCGAGCTGCCGAGTGTTCCCGGGGCAGGTGCGGATGGCAAGAAAACGACGGCAAACAGGGTCATAAATAAACCGGTTAACAACATCCAGCCCGCCACGGATGCGGAGTTGGGTTTTTTTTCTAGGAGCGTGGATGCGCCCAGCGCCACAATGGTCAGATTGGGGCAAAGCAGTAGATAGGTTCGGGGAGTGTTGCCTGCCTGGGGCCAGCGCCGGTGCATTATTTCGCGTGCTCCCAATAAAAGACCGGCCGAGCCAAACGCCATCAATCCGACGAATGAGAAGGTGATCGACCAATCAACCCGCAAGCCGAGGGATATGAAGAAAATGGGAATGAGAAACCGCTCGCTTACGGGCGCGATGTAGTCTTCCAAACCTTTGCCATCATGTTCGGCCCGGCTCATGAACAACCCCAGGAAAAATGCGGTTTTAGTGGCGGAAAGGCCGAGTCGCTCGCCGATCGCGCACACCATCAGCACTAACAAAACCAATAGATGCGTCCGCCAATGGGTGGTTCGTTGAAGTATGGCTTGAAACAAATACGTCACCTGGCTGGCAAATCTGGCCACGAGCAGAACCACGAGAAAGATGCCCGCCAAGTGCGGCAAAACAATCCAGGACAAACCTTTGTTAAGCGTGGGAGCCTCCACCGCCAACAGGACTATCGTGAGCACTTCGAGCACGATCAGCACCTGTAACAATGCCTGGCGCCGCTTGTCATCCAGATTGGGAAAACTTTTCCAGGCGGGGTACGCCATGCCAACGGACACCCCGGTTAGAGCGGCGGTGGCAAACAAGGATTCCGCCCATCCAAATCCCATGAGGTTCCCCAACATCAGCACCAGGGGATATTGGGCCAGCACCCAGGGCGCGGCAAACCGCACCGCGGGCGCCAGTTCGCGCAAGGGAGGCAAATCAATCTCCAATCCGACTTGGAACAGCAGCAATAAAAACCCGACCACGCCCGCTTCGTGTAACATGGTTTTCACCCCAGGATTTGCCACTAGCCCCAAGGCCATTCCGCATACCACATACGCGGGAAACACCAAAGCGGGCCGTCCCCAACGTCGGCAGACGTCCGGCACCGCCATAAACAGCAGCAACAGGCCGATGATGATTTCGATGTTGTTCATCCGTCGGCCTCAATTTTACGGCCCAAACTGAAGCGGCGCAACCAGATTGAGTGAACCGGCCGCGCAGAGCGCAAAACCTTTCGAAGGTGTCTAAATATCCAGGCCGCATTCCTTGAAATTTTTGAAATTCATGAAACTTCGATTGATTTCGCATGGCGGAGGATTGATATCCAGGAATTTTCAATTGAAGAAAACTCCGCGCGCACCCCTACCCCGACATAATTCTTTGTCGGGCTCAACCATCCCCCCTTAATGACTAAAGAATGTCACTGGGCAAGACGCACCAGGCCTGCAAGCCGAGTAATATTTTACGGTTGTTGCTTCGCGGGGTTCAAGCTCGCGTGATCGCGCGATGCCACCGGCTAAGTTCACAAGATGTTAGCTGGTTCATTGGATTGCGTGTCTTGATCGGCGGCGGCTTTTTGGGCGCGCAACAAATCATGTAGGGTCACCACACCCACGACGGTCCCGCCTTTGCGATCCAAGACCACAATGAATTGAGCCGTGGTATCCAGCAAAACTTGCTCCAAGTCATGAATCGACTGGCCCCGCAGACATGTGATGGCTGAATCAAGTTTAGGCGGCTGGCCAGCCGCCAGCGCGGTTTCCGCGTCGGCGCGTGTTAATACCCCTTCCAAATGTTCTTGGAGAACTACCGGGAAACGCTGGTAGGGATATTGTTTGAGGGCGGCTCGCAGTTCGCCGTCCGCCAAACCATTGAGAACCACTGGCTGGAAGCTAGCCACCGCGGAAACCGGTAACTCCCGCCAGCTTTTCAGGTCGCGCGGTGGACGGACATGTTCGACGCGGTGGCCATCCTGATCCAGCAACGCTTCATAGAAATTAAGCGGGTTTATCCGTCGCCGGATGGCCTGGCTTACGAGCGCCCCGATCATCAGCGCGGGAACGAGCGCAAACTCATGGGTCATCTCAAACACGATCAATATTCCTGTGACCGGCGCCCCCACCACGGCGCCTAAGCAAGCGCTCATTCCCACCACCGCCAGGGTCAACGAATCAGCAGGCGGAATCGCCCATTCTAAATTCAAAAGACCGGCCACCAGCACCCCGGTCATACCTCCGAAAAACAGGGTTGGCGAAAAAATTCCACCGCAACCACCGAAGCCATAACAGGCGAAGGTGGCGGTGAATTTGGTCACCAGCAACACGGCGGCCAATTGCCAGCCTAAGTCGCCGGCGAGCGCGCTAGAGAGATCGTCGTAACCCAAGCTGAAGACTCCCAGATGCCCAGTTCTCCAGAAAACCAGCGCGCCCAGCACCCAGGTAATCAGCGCTCCCGCGAGCGGTATCAACCAGCCCGGAAGGCGCGACTGGCCTTTCATTTTCCGGCGCAACCCCAGCGCGGCTCTTTGGAAATAGACGCCCACCAAGCTGGCCAGCGCCGCCACCAATGGGGTTAGCAAATACCCCAACCACGACGGCGCCTCAACCCCATGCAGCGTGAATGACGGCTGTTTCCCAATCACTCCGTGCACCACGAGCGCGCCGAGCACGGCCGCTAGCAATATGCCTCCTAGAAAGCGGCTATTTAAGTCGCCAATGATTTCCTCGAGCACGAAGGTGGTCGCCGCCAAGGGGGTATTGAAGGCCGCCGCCAAGCCGGCCGCGGCTCCCGCGGCCGCGCCCGCGCGCCGGGTTTGTTTCGGCTCGCCCGCCCAACCCCCCACGGTCCAGCCAAAACACCCCCCCACACGCCCACCTGCGCCCTCAC
>DBTJ01000045.1:16454-18350 GCA_002306985.1 Verrucomicrobia bacterium UBA1319 | reverse complement strand
TGGGTGACGCTGTTTTCCACCGTTTCCGCCGAGGCCCCCGCGTAGAACGCGCTAATGGCGATGGAGGGCGGCGCGATGGGCGGGTATTGCGAAATGGGCAGGCTGTGAATGGATAGGCCGCCCGCCACGATCAAAATGATGGCGATCACCCAGGCAAACACCGGCCGCTTTAGAAAGAATCTCGATAACATGGCGCGTCTCCTTTTACTTCGCGGCGGGGGCTGGCGTCGCGGCCTTGGCGGGCGCGGCCGCTTCCGCCGGCCGGCTGGCGGGAACTTCGCGCGCCACCAGACCGGGGCGCACTTTTTGCATGCCTTCGATGATCAAGCGATCGCCGGGCGCCAGGCCCGAGGTCACCAGCCATTCGTTGCCGAGGGCGCGGTCGAGCACGACCGCCTTTTGGTCCACTTTGCCCGCGGAATCCAGGATCAACGCCATCGGATCGCCTTTGGGGTTGCGCGCGATGGCTTGCTGGGGAATCAAAATCGCCTGTTCGTTTACGCCTTCCTCCACCACCGCCCGCACGAACATGCCCGGTAGCAGTACTCCGTTCGGGTTCGGGAAGACCATGCGCAAGATCACCGACGCCGTGGTGGGGTCCACCGACACGTCGCGGAATTGCAGCGCGCCGGCGATCGGGTATGCCATGCCGTCACCCAGCAATAGCCGCACCTGCTTGCCGTTGGCGCCGTCCTTGCTTAATTGCTTTTCCTCCAGCCGCCGCTGCAGGCGCAACAGCTCGGTGGTGGATTGCGGCACGTCCACGTAGATCGGGTCCAGTTGCTGGATCGAGGCCAGCGGCGCGGGCTGGTAAGCCGTCACGATCGCGCCATCCGTCACCGTGGACTTGCCGATGCGCCCCGAGATGGGCGCATCCACCCGGGCATAGGCCAGGTTGATGCGGCTGCTCTCCACATTGGCCTTGGCGGCCGCCACGTCGGACTGCGCCTGGCCCAGGGCAGCAAAGGCGTCGTCGTAGTCCTGCTTGCTGACCGCATTGATGCCCACCAGCTCCTTGTAGCGCTCGGCCTTCAGGCGGGTGGATTGCAGGTTGGCCTCGGCCTTGCCCAGGGCGGCCACGCTGCTGTCGTAGGCGGCTTTGTAGGTGGCGGGGTTGATTTCATACAGCGTCTGGCCGGCCTTGACGTCGCTGCCTTCGCGGAAGTTGCGNNTTGCCGATGCGCCCCGAGATGGGCGAAACCACGCGAGTGTAGCCTAGGTTGATGCGCGCGGTTTCGACCATGGCTCGGTAGTATTCGATGTCCGCCTGGGCCTGCTTCAAAGCCGCCGAGGCGTCGTCGAAATCTTGTTGGCTCACCGCCTTGTCGGCGAGGGCCTCCTGATAGCGGTTGGCCCGCGAACGCAGGGCGGGCAAATTGGCTTCGGCCCGGCCGAGCGCGGCCTTGGCGTTATCCAACGTCGCCTGGAACGGGGCGGGATCGATTTGGTAAAGCTCTTGCCCCGCCTTCACGTCCGTGCCTTCCTCGAAGAGTCGCTTTTGAATCAGTCCGTTCACTTGGGGGCGGATCTCGGCGATGCGGTACGGGGCCGTGCGCCCGGGCAGTTCGGTGGTCAGCACGGCGCGGCGTTGCGCCACCGTCACCGTGGCGACTTCCGGCGCGGGGGCCGCGGTCGGCGGCGGACCGGATCGATTGCAGGCGGTCAACGCCAAGCCGCAGGCAAGCGCGGCCGGCACGACTTTCCAACGAGTTTCTAAACGAGGATTGCGGATATAGGGTAACATGTAAAAATGCGGTTTATGGGCAAAGATTCAGGGGTTTAAAGCGGTTGAAAGGGGCGCGGACATTAGGGGTGGCCCGGGCCGGTTGGCGGCTCGAGCGCGTTCAGCGGAGCCAGGATCGCCGCTTCGTTCGCCAGCCCCACGATGCGCGCCCG
>DBTJ01000045.1:0-16209 GCA_002306985.1 Verrucomicrobia bacterium UBA1319 | reverse complement strand
AGCCAGCCCCACGATGCGCGCCCGCACGTGGCCCGCCGCGAACCATAACAGCGTCGGCAGATATTCGACGTTATACCACATGTCCAAATCCAAATTGCGGTCGGCGTCCACCACGTAGACATGGGCTCGACCCTGGCAACGAGTTACGATCTGGTCCAAGACTGGGAGCATAGCCCGGCAAGGCTCACTCCACAGCGCTCCGAAAGCGACCAGCGTCGGGGTTTCCGCGCGCAGCACCGTTTGTTCGAAATTGCTTTCGTCCACCTCGGTCGGCTTGGCTGGATCGTTTATTTTATTCATCGCCGATGGTGCTACATCATCTTTCGTGCCAAGTGGATACCTGGTTTGTAACTGACTGTTAATTAGTAAGATAGCAATGTTAAAACGTTTGAAAAGGTGGCTTCGAAATATCGTATATACAAAGTATCGTAGTTAGGTGTTGATTAATTCGTAGTCCTCAGTTAGCTTAGTCGAGCTGTGGATTCCGAATTGGATCACCCTTTCGATACCAACCTCGCCAGCCATTTGCTCTTGGAGATGGCTCAGGAGCGTTCGCTGGATTTGCTGCTCAATAAGTTGGTGCATCGCGCGGTCGAGCGACCCGGGGTGGCCTGCCTGCAAATTTGGCTCATCGGCCGAGGCGACCGGTGCGCCGACTGTCCCAAGCGGGTTCAGTGCCCCGACCGCGCGCGCTGCATGCACCTGGTGGCGGGCATCGGCAAAACCGTGGACGGACAGTTTTCGGACGCGCCCTATTTCAGCGATCTGAACCTGCGCATTCCGATGGGCGAGGGCTTGCTTGGGCACGCGATCGCCACCGGGCGCCAGCTCATTATCAAAAACGTCCACCAGGCCCGGGAATTGGTATCCGAGATCGACTGGCTGTGGCGGGAACGCGTGGTTTCCTGCGGCGTCACGCCCATTCAATTCAAAGGCGAGAAGCTCGGCTGCATCCTCGGCTTCGGCCGGGAAATCTTATTCGATGATTCCCACATCTGGGGGCAGATCTTCGCGGACCACATCGGCGCGGCCATCGCCAACGCGCGGGCCTTCGACGAAATCGAGCAGCTCAAGGCGCAACTCGAACAGCAAAACACCTATTTGCAGGAGGAAATCGTCGAAGCCAAGGCGTTCGGCGACCTCGTGGGGCAGAGCGCGGCCTTGCGGCAAGTCGTCAGCCAGATCGACCTGGTGGCGCCCACCGAAGCCTCGGTGTTGATCTTGGGCGAGACGGGCACGGGCAAGGATTTGGTGGCCCATGAAATCCACCGCCGCAGTCCGCGCCGGGACAAGCCGATGGTGCGCGTGAACTGCGCCTCCATCCCCCGGGACCTCTACGAGAGCGAGTTCTTCGGGCACGTCAAAGGCGCCTTCACCGGCGCCATCCGGGATCGCGCCGGCCGGTTCGAGACCGCCGGGGGCGGCACTTTGTTCATGGATGAGGTGGGCGAAATTCCGCTGGAGTTGCAGGCCAAGCTGCTGCGGGTGTTGCAGGAAAAGCGCTTTGAGCGGGTGGGGGACGACCGGTCTCGCGAGGCCAACGTACGGATCGTCTGCGCCACCAACCGGGACTTGAAAAAAGAAGTCGCCGCCGGGCGGTTCCGCGAGGATCTCTATTACCGGCTCCACGTGTTTCCGATCCAAGTCGCCCCGCTCAAAGAGCGGCTGGAGGATATTCCGCTGCTGGCCCAGCATTTCATCGACCTGTCCGTGCGCGAGTTGCGGTGCGCCACGCCCCGGCTGACCAAGGCGGCGCTCACGCAATTGGAGAGCTACGACTGGCCCGGCAACATCCGGGAATTGCGCAACGTCATCCAGCGCGCCGTGATTCTCGCCCGCGGCGGCCCGCTGCAATTCGATCTGCCCGTGTCCGGCCCGGCCGCGCCCCAAAACGCGCGCCCCAGCCTTGGCCCGCGCCGGGCGGCCGCCGGACCGGAAAACGGCGAACCCGCCGCCGGGCCCGCCTATTTAACCGAAGCCGAAATGCGCCGGCGCGAACGCGATAACCTGCAAGTCGCGCTCCAGGCTTCCGGCGGTAAAATCATGGGCCCCGGCGGCGCCGCCGAATTGCTCGGTCTTAAACCCACCACGCTGCTTTCCCGCCTAAAAAAATGGGGGCTGGCCCGGCCCTAACGGGCGCTTGGGCTGGACACCGAAGCCCGGTGGGTGTGTAATCGCCGGGAATTCTCAGCCCCCCGCGGAAGCCGGAGTTGACGGCGAAATGATGCTCGGCGACCGCGGTGGCGAAGCGGATGGGACTTGCGGCATGATTAACCAAACACTCTTTGGGTGCGGGCTGGCGCTTTGGCTGGCCGCCTGGGCGGCGCCGGCCGCGCAACCGGCGCGGATGGGGCCGATTGAAAACCCGGGCATGACGGTGGTGGCCGACCCCAACGGCGCGCAAGCCCCCGGCTATCGCTTCGAGAACCCCGGCGCGAAGCCCGCGCCCTGGCAAGCGCGCTGGATCTGGGTGGCGGGCGACGCGCCGGATATCGGTTGGCTGCGCCGGGAGGTCGCGCTGGCCGACGCGCCGAAAAACGTGACCGCCTGGATCTCGGCCGATATGAAGTACCGGCTCTGGATCAACGGCCGCCTGGCCGCGCGCGGGCCGGTGGATATGGGCGCGGATTACGCGGGCGGCTCGACGCATCGCTGGTTTTATGACCGCCGCGACCTGACGCCATTTTTCCAGGCCGGGCGCAATGTCATCGCCGTCGAGGTGTTTCGCCAGTGGCCCATCGGGTTCACCGTCACGCGCGGCCACCCCGGGTTTCTCTTCGAGGCGCAAGCCGACGGCCAGACCGTGAAATCCGACGCCACCTGGCGCGCGATACCCGCCGGCGCGGCGCCGGATTGGCAAGCGCCGGATTTCGCTGACGCCGCGTGGCCCCGGGCGCGGGAAGTCGACGACGTGTGGCAACCCTTGATCCCGAGCGAAATTCCGCCGTTGATGGAGGCGGTTTACCCCGTCGATCGCTTCGCAGGGTTGAAGGATCGCACGGTGCGCCAGGACGGCGAATTCCAGGTCGTCTTCAACCGGGTGCTCAGCGCCTATCCGTTCGTCAAAGTCAAGGGCGGTCGCGGCGCGACGCTTACGCTCAAGGCGCGGCACGAATACTCTTTCCAGCTCGGGGGCGGCGAGACCGCGTGCGAGCTGCCGTTCATGACCGAGGTCGCGCCCGCATTCACGGTGGCGCTTAAAAACGTGACGGAGCCCGTGGAGGTGCTTGACGCGGGCGCGGTTTTCACCTCCCAGCCGGTGGCGTATCGCGGCGCGTTCGCGTGCGACGACGCGCGGTTGAACCGCATCTGGGACGCGTCGCGCTGGGCCGTCCAGATCTGCCTCCAGACGCACCACCTCGATTCCCCGAACCACCAGGAGCCGATCAGCGATCCGGGCGATTATCTCATCGAATCCATGGTGAACTATTACGCGTTCGCCCAACCGTGGCTGGCGCGCCAGGACACGCGGAAATTCGCCTGGCTCCTGAAGGACGAGCAATACCGCAATTTCCACATCAGCTACTCGATCGGCTGGCTGCAAATGTTGATGGATTATTACGACTACACCGGCGACCGCGCGCTGGTGGTGGAAATGGCCCCTTACGCGCACGAGTTGCTCGCCGCCTACACGGCTTGGCGCGGCGCCAACGGACTCATCTCCGAAGCGCCGAATTACATGTTCATGGATTGGGTCACCATCGGCGGCTTCGAATGTCACCACCCGCCCGCCGTGATCGGCCAGGGTTACTTGACCGCGTTTTACTATCACGGCCTGGCGCTGGCCGCGCGCATCGCGGAATTGACGGGGGACGCCGCGCGCGCGGCCCAGTACGCCCAATGGCGCCGCGAGACCGCCGCGGCGTTCAACCGCGAGCTTTGGGTGGGCGCCAAAGGGCTCTACCGCGATGGCAAACCGTTCGTGACGTCCGTGAAGCCGCATCAGTGGCTGCCCGCCGATAAAGCCATCGAGACGTTCAGCCCGCACGTCAATTTGCTCGCCGTGCTCTACGATTTGGCGCCCCCGGAAAAACACCGGGGAATCGTCGTGCGCGTCATGGCCGACCAGCCGTTGAACACGCAGCCGTGGTTTATGCACTGGGTGTTCCAAGCCATCGACCACGCCGGAATGTTCGAGCGCTACGCCACGCCGCAAATGCGGCGGTGGCAAATCGTCCCCGCCACCCAGTCCTTCCGCGAGATGTGGCACGGGGGCGATTTGAGCCACGGCTGGTGCTCCACGCCGCTGGTGCAGATGTCGGCCCGCGTGCTGGGCGTGACGCCCGCCGCGCCGGGGTTCAAAATCATCGCGCTGCGCCCGCGCCTTTGCGATTTGAGTTGGGCCCAAGGCAGCGTGCCCACGCCGCTGGGGGATGTGCCGGTGGCGTGGCGGGTGGAGGCGGGGAAGTTTTACCTGGATTTCACCGTGCCGGACGGCGCGGAAGCGGACGTTGTCCTGCCTGTCGAGCGCTTTGAACGGCCCTCCGCCACGCTGGATGGCCGGCGCGTCGGAGCCCGTTTCCGCGCGTCGCCGGGGGCGCGCCATGTGATCCTTACCGGTAAGCCGCGGCCGTTGGCCACGCAACGGGTGGAGGCCGCCGCCGCCGTCCTCGACGCGCGCGTGGTGAAGGAGGATTTATTGCGCCGGCAAATGGCCTCGGCGGCAGACCATTGCGCCCACGCGGGCGGCGGGTCGAACCCGGACGCCTTGTTTAACGGGACGACCGGCAACGGGTCGGGTACGGGCGAGACCCTGGACGACGGCCAAACTTTTCGCGGCTATGGCGCGGGGGATTGGCTGGTGATCCGGTTGAAACAACCGTGCGATCTCCGAGAGATCCGCACCTTCGCCCGCCACCAGGATAAACGGGCGGGGCAGAATTACGACGTCCTGGCCGCCTACGCCGCCGAGCCCGACCAATTCGTGAAGCTCGCCACGGGGGTAAAACCTGGCGAAGGCGCTTTGACCGAGCTGAGCTTGCCGGTGACGGCGCCGGGCGTGGTGGCTCTGCGATTCGAATTTCAAGACGGCCCGCAAGGTTTCAACGTCTACCGCGAGATCAACGTCCTCGGGAAACCGTCGAATAAATAAACGCGTTTGCTTCCCCTCGCGCTTTGGATGGACCTTTGCCTGCCCGGCGGTGGTGCTCGTTCAAAACCGTGGGCTCTTTTGCGGGGCGATCGGGAATTCTCGCTTCAGGGATGGCTTGGACTTGAACTTTAACCCATTACCGCTCTGCGGGATGGGTGAAAGCTAAGTAAAAGAGGGACAGCCTAGAGTCCTTCCGAGGGCGCGCCTTGGGTAGGCTCCGGAATAGAGGAAAATGCCGGGGAGCGGCGACCCAATAGAATATCGCGCTCGTTTTAGTCGTCAAATGCTGTCCGTACTCGAACCCCTGGCTGAAGGGTAGCTTATTTAGGGTTGCCTCAAGAGTTGGTAAGGTGTTGCCCGCCTAAGGGATTGGGAGGTTGTGAGTTGTTTGGCTAGTTTCAGCTTGCGAAGGGGGGCTAATCTTTGCTAAAAGTGAGAAAGGTTAATTTATGGCAGCAATTGGTCGATTTCAAAAGGGTGACGACATCTTCTATGCGAAGGTCGTTGATGGCGAGTTGTTTCGTCTCCAGGGCGACGTGTTCGGTTCGCCTTCTTACGAGAAGAAGGCGATGCCATTGAAAGGGGTTAAAACGCTTACTCCGGTTGCGCCCTCCAAGATTATCGCCGTCGGTTTAAACTACGCCGACCATGCGCGCGAGACGGGTAAGACGCTGCCCAAGGAGCCGCTCTTCTGGCTCAAAGCGCCCACCGCTTTGATCCCGGACGGAGCCAAGATCGAGATCCCCTTTAGCAATCACCGCACCGATTACGAGGCCGAGTTGGCGATTGTGATCGGCCGCCGGGTGCGTAATGTAACCGCCGCCGCCGCCGCACGCTATATCCTAGGCTATACCTCCGCTCAGGACATTACCGACCGGACGATCCAAGAGTCCGAGGGTCAATGGGCGCGCTGCAAATCTTTCGATACCTTTACCCCGCTGGGGCCGTACATCGAAACGAAGATCGACCCGCATGATTTGACCATCCAACTGTTCCAAAACGGTCAGTTGCGGCAAAACTCGAATACGAGTCAGCTCATTTTCAACTGTTTCCAATTGGTCAGCTTCATTTCCACCAACCTGACGCTGTTGCCCGGGGATGTCATCCTGACCGGCACGCCCAGCGGCATCGGTCCCATCGAGTCGGGCGACCGTTTGGAAGTGCGCATTCAGGGGTTGACCCCGCTGGTGAACACGGTGAAGTAATTTGCGGCGGTTGGCCGCGCGCCAACCGCGGCCCTTCCCGCTTTGCGCGGATCATTGCGGGCCAAATCCTTATAAAATTTTCCTGACGCCGCCGCCGTTCCTCGGTGGCGGCTAAATTCTAGCCGAGTTCGGGCCACCCTTCGCGTCGACCCGTCGGCGACCTTGATCCGGCGTTATCCGACGTTCGATGGGTTACAAAAATTAACACCTTTTTTTCGAGTGCTTTTCTTAGCCGAGGTGTCTAATGATATAAGAATACTTGCTGTGCGGCATAACTGACGCAGGCAAGCATGCTTTTGACACGAACGCTACAAACACAAACCGTTTCAGGAGGTGTATGAAAACCATACTTTGTCTATCCTTGGCGCTGGCGTTACTCGCGGGCGCGGGTCTGGCCCTGTTATGCCCGGCGCAGGACAACAACGCCCAAAACGCCTTGCTTAAGGACCCGGCTTGGCAGCCGGCCTTGCGGGAGATTGGCTCCATTCAAATCGGCAAAGGCGGAACCGCCCAGAATTTTTGCCTGAATCGGGACGGTAATTTGCTCGTGTGCTGCGCCGCCCAGGCGGACGTAACCGCGAGCGCCAAAGTCTTGGGAGAGATTCGGGTGTATTCGCCGCAAGGCAAACGGGTCAAAACCTGGCCGCTGCCTACGAAACCCCAGGCGATCTGCGTGGGGACCGATGGCCTTATTTACGCGGCCGGCATGGGCCAGGTATTCAAGCTCAATCCGGAGGGCAAGATTCTGGCTTCCGTGGGCACGCCCGGCTCCCAAGCCAAAGTCGAAGTGGGCGATGAAATCAAGGCGATGCTCAAACAGGAGAACCGCTTGAATAACGCCGAATTGACAAAGACCCAGGACTCGTTGCGGAAACGCGCGCTCTCCGTGAGCGGCATCGCGGTTTCCGGGCGGGACCTTTTCGTCGCCGGGCCTTCGGCGAAAGATTACACGTACCAAGTCTATCGCTACGATACGGAATTACAGAATCCCAAACTGGTGGTCGAGAAGCTGCATGGTTGCTGCGACCAGATGGATATCCAAGTATGCGATGGCAATCTGTGGATTCCCCACAACGCCCGCCATCAAGTGGAATGCCGCGATCGCGAGGGCAAGCTCCTCTCCAAATTCGGCGCGCACGGCATGACCAAGCCCGAGCAATTCGGCGGGTGCTGCGAGCCTAAAAACCTCCGGTTCCTGGCCAACGGCGAGCTGCTCGCCGCCGAATCCGGCCCGCCCACCTGCATTAAACGGTTTTCAAAGAAAGGCGAGTATCTCGGCCTGCTCGGCGTCGTGCGGGATTCCAACGGCGATTGCGTGCGCATGACGGTGGAAGCCAGCGCGGATGCCAAGCAGTATTTCCTGCTGGATGCCCCGAAGGATACCATCCGCATTTTCGGCGCCAAGAGCTGAGCGGACGGCGCGGTATCGATTCAACCCAGGCGTCCCGTGGCGGGCGCCCCACCTAAGCCTTATGTTTCCTTCAAACGTTCTCGTCGGGTTTGCCCGGGCCGCGGCCGGGTTGCTGGTTTTGGCCATCTGGGCCGGGTTTGCCGCGCCGATGGCCCGGGCCGAAGCCGCCGTCAAACCGCTGGCCATGGTGATCATGGACCCGCTGGCCAAGGAGTTGGCCTGCGCGTGCGTCAAAGGTTACGCCCAGCGCGATTATCCCAAACTGGCCGCCTACCTCGCGACGGAGCTAGGCCAGCCCACCACCTTCCTGTTTGCCGAAGATCTGGCCGGTGCGCTGGCTAAATTAGCTCCGAACCAGGAAATCCTGGTCATCGGCAAACATTCCGTCGTGACGCATGACGCCGGACCGGCGGGGTTTAAGTGCCAGCCCTTGTGCCGGCTCACCGCCCAGGACGGCCGCGTGACGCTGACCGGTTTCTTCGTGGTCAAAGCTTCGGATAAAGCCGCGAAGCTGGGCGATTTGGCCGGGCGCAAATTCTTTTTAGGCTCGCCCAACGCGGATGAGAAAAACGCCGCCGCCTTGGCCGCTTTGCGCGCGGCGGGCATTACCCCGCCGGACCCCTGCGAGACGCGCGCCACGTGCGCCGGCGCGGCGCTCGATGTCGTCGATAGCTCCCTGGAACCGCCCCCCGTGGGCCTGATTTCCAGCTACGCGCTCCCCTTGTTGGAAGGGTGCGGCAGCCTCAAGAAAGGGGATTTGAAAGTCATCGGCGAAACCGCGCCCGTGCCCTTCATCACGGTCTTCGCCGGCGGCGCGATTCCCGCCGAAAAACAGGCCCGCATCCGCGCCGCCTTGCTGGCCCTCAAAGCCCGTCCCGACATGCTTAAAGCCCTGGAAAGCAAGGATGGTTTTGTGCCGTTGCCTCCGGCCGCCGCCGCCGCCGCTCCGGGCGGGGATTGGCCGGACTGGCGCGGGGCCGAGCGCGATGGCCGGGTGCCGGGGCTGCCGGAGACCTTGCCCGCCGTCGCGCGCGTGCGGTGGTCCCAGCCCGTGATGAACGGCGGCCTGGCGGGCGTGGCCGTGGCCGCTGGCCGGGGGCTGGTGGCGGACCGCGACCCGACCGATGAAAACGACGTGTTCCGTTGCTTGCGGGCCGAGGATGGCGAATTGATTTGGCGCCTGGCGTACCCCGTCGCTGGCTCGCTCGATTACGGCCAATTTCCCCGGGCCACGCCCGTGATCCACCAAGGGCTGGTGTATTGCTTGGGCGCGTTCGGGGATTTGCGCGGGGTGAACCTGGCCGACGGCGCGGTGGTGTGGAAAAAACACCTTGTCAAAGACCTGGGCGGCGCGCGCCCGAAATGGGGCTATTGCTCCACCCCGCTGATCGTCGGCGATTGGCTCATCGTCAACCCCGGCGGGCCCGCGGCCTCGCTCGTCGCCCTGGACCGCCGCACCGGCGAGCCCCGCTGGAAAACCCCGGGCCAGCCCGCCGCCTACGCGTCCTTCATCTGCGCCACGTTCGGCGGCCGGCGGCAGATCGTGGGCTACGATGAAAAATCCCTCGGCGGCTGGGACCCGCAAACCGGCGCGCGCCTGTGGACCTTGCGCCCGCCGCGCCCGGGCGACTTCAACGTGCCCACCCCGGTGGCCGTCGATGGCAAATTGCTCGTGGCCACCGAAAACAATGGCGCCCGGCTGTACGATTTCGCCGCCGATGGCCGGCTCATCGACCCGCCCGTCGCCGTGTTCGCGGACCTGGCCTCCGACACCGTCACCCCGATCGTGGCGGGCCGCCGCCTCTTCGGCTGCCACCAAGGCCTGTATTGCCTGGACCTGGCGGGCGCGCTCCACTCCCTCTGGTTTAGCCGCGACCCCGCGTTCGATGGACACGTCTCCTTTTTCGCCAGCGCCGACCGCGTGCTGGCCGTGACCGCCTCCGGCGAACTGCTCCTCCTCCGCGCCGGCGGCGCGCAATGCGAAATCCTCTCCCGCCTCCGCGTCGCGGACGACGACTCCGAGAGCTACGCCAGCCCCGCGTTCGCGGGCGGCCGCCTCTACCTCCGCTCCGCCAACACCCTCCGCTGCCTCGAATTGTAAGGCGCCCGTGGGGGGAAACCCGACCACCGCGCGCGGCCGATGGCAAGGGATCTTTTTTGACCAGCCTTCGTGGTCGACCGAGAATCGGGCTCTAGTGCGACTTGAAAACCAGCAAAGAAAACGCTGATAAAGTGCGGGCCCAATTCGATGAAACGTTCAAACGCGAAGCCGTCCAGAACTGGCTGGCTTTACCTGGCGGGCATCCGGGACCTTTACCGCCGCAAAAACTGGGCTATGGGTCCGCGCATCGATACGGAACTGGTCTTAAGCGCGCTCCACAGGGCGGTGCGCCATCGCCTTCCCCCCGCGAGGGCTGCTCTTTCACTCCGATCGCGGGGTTCAACCTGCCAGCGCCGATTACCGGTACGCGCTAGACTAGGCCGGCCGGGTCGCCTCCATGAGCCGCCAAGGCAACGATAACGCCGCCAGAGAAAGCTTCTGGAACACCCCCAAATGGGAACGGGTTTTCCGACGCCACTTTGCCAGCCGGCGAGTGGCTCAAACCGAGGTCTTCGATAACCTCGAATTCTTCTAAAATCCCCCGCGTTCTCACAGCACTTTAAAATTCTGTTCTCCGGTTGACTTCGAACTCCAAATAAACTAACTACTAATTGAACCGATTTTACTGTCCGTTTTATTGAGGCAAGCCCAAAGGGTATGGGTTGCAGAAAGACTCAGAGGATTATAAACCAACACCGCCTGGTTTTGAACGAGAATATGTCAAGGCGCGAATGAAACTTGGCCAACCCAAGCAAGACTAGATTTCATCAAAAGCCCGTGAACCCCACAGAACGAAATCGATATGAATAGCGTACTCATCGGAAAACTTGAGCGCGTTCCTTTACGCCAAGTATGGGAGCACGAGGCTTATGATTTCACCCAGTGGTTGCAGGAAAACATCGATGTCTTGAACTCGGCGCTGGACTTGAACCTTGTCAATGTGGACCGCGAGCAGTCAACCGGTTCGTTCAGCATCGATCTAGTGGCGGAGGATGAAGGCGGCGGCACGGTCATCATCGAGAACCAGCTAGAAAAGAGCAACCACGACCACCTCGGCAAGTTGATCACTTACCTCACGGGCATGGGGGCCAAGGCCGCCATTTGGATCGTCTCGGACCCGCGCCCGGAACATGTCGCCGCGATTGCCTGGTTGAATGAGAGCAGCAGCGCCGCCTTTTACATGGTCAAGGTGGAAGCCGTGCGCATCGGGGAATCCCCTGCCGCACCCTTGTTTACGCTAATCGTCGGCCCGTCAGAGGAGACCAAGGATGTCGGCCAGACGAAGAAAGAAATCGCTGAGCGCTACGGCATCCGAAAACGCTGGTGGACGCAGTTGATTGAACGGTCCGCCAGGGGCAACAAGCTTCACACCCATATTACCCCGGGCGAATATTCATGGCTGGGCGCGAGTTCCGGCACCCGGGGCCTTAACCTCATTTATTCCGTTACGCAGGACGAGTGTGCCGCCGAGCTTTACATTGATCGCGGCAAGGACGCTGAGGAAGAGAACAAGTCCATTTTCGATCAACTCTTTGCGCGCAAAGCCGAAATCGATGCAGCATTTGGAGAACTCTTAAGCTGGGAACGCCTGGATGGCAAACGCGCCTGCCGCATCCGCCACACCCAAACCGGCGGCGGCTATCGTTCGCCCGAAGAGCAATGGCCCGCCATTCAGGACGCCGCCATCCATGATATGGACCGTTTGGAAAAGGCCCTCCGCCCACATTTAAAACTCTTAAGATTAAAAGCCTGAGTGCTACCGCCATAATCCGTTGGAGAACGCGAGCTTAAAAAATGCTGGAATTGCGGATGCTGGTTGTGATGGATGCGGCTGCGGACAAGCAGGATAGGTGAGTGGGTGCTCGTCATTTAATTTTGAACCCAGGCATGTAACTTTGCGAGGAGCGGTACCGGTGGAAGCGAGCGTCAAAGCCTTGATATGCAGGGGGCAAAAAAAGTTCCCAAAATGGGAATAGCATGTTGACAGTTGGACGATAAGTGGGAATATTATGCGCGTAATCGCTCGCAAGACTCTGCGGGAGTACTGGACGGCGAATCCCGCCACGGAGCAGGCACTGAAAGCCTGGTTCGCGGAAGCCCGGCATGCGGACTGGAAAACGTCAGCGGATGTAAAAGGAAAATACGGTGCCGCCAGCATTCTCAAGGAAGGACGCGTGGTGTTTAATATATGCGGCAATCACCACCGGCTGGTGGTGAAGATCAACTATGCTTTCCAAACCGTTCTTATCCGGTTTATCGGGACGCACAAAGAGTACGATCAAATCGACGCTCAGAACTCCTAATGAAACCCAAGATAATAAAGACCGAGGCTGAGCATGCCGAGGCTATGGCTCGCATCGAGGAGATTTTTAACGCCCAACCTGGCACTCCGGAGGGTGACGAGTTGGAATTGCTGTCTATGCTGGTCGAACAGTATGAACAAGAAGCTTTCCCCATCGATTTGCCCGATCCAGTGGCTGCCATCCAGTTCCGCATGGAACAGCAAGGTCTTAAAAACAAGGATTTGATTCCATTTATCGGCAGCCCTAGCAAGGTATCCGAGGTGTTGTCCGGCCAGCGCGGCTTAAGCTTGGCGATGATTCGCAATTTGGTGAAAGGGTTAGGCATTCCGGCGGCGGTCTTGATTGGCAAACCAGGGGCAACGCTCAAACCAGAAGGGGAAGTGGCCGAATACAAGCGTTACCCCATAGCGGAGATGCTCAAACGTGGATGGTTTGAGGACTTCACTGGCACTTTAGCGGAAGCTAAGAGCCAGTTGGAGGATCTTTTCGTTAAGTTAATGGCTCCGCTGGGAGAAACAACTATTACCCCGGCCTTTAATCGGCAACACATTCGCAGCGGAAGCGAACATGATAAATACGCGCTCGCCGCGTGGCGCATCCGGGTGATAGGGCTGGCTGCGAAGGAGACACTTCGCGCCTATCGAAAGGGTACCGTAACGGCTGCCTTTATGAGTTCGCTGGCGCAATTGAGTTACTTGCGCGACGGACCAAAATTGGCCGGCGAGTTTCTTAACAAGAGTGGCGTTCATCTGGTATATGAACGCCACTTGCCCAAGACGCATCTCGATGGTGCGGCCATTCGTATGCCTGATGGTTCACCGGTAATTGCGCTGACACTCCGGTATGATCGCTTGGACAATTTTTGGTTCACCCTGTTTCACGAACTTGCCCATGTTTCACTGCACCTGGATTCGGATGAAATGGAGGCGTTTTATGACGATTTGAATGATGAGGGAAAAGACCCGTGTGAAAAAGAGGCGGACAGCCTTGCCTCGGAGGCGCTCATTCCGGTGGCAAAGTGGAAAACCGCGCAATTGAACCGTGGATCAAGTCCGCAAGCGATTAAGGAGTTTGCCGCTCAATTGCGCATCAGCGAAGCTATTCCAGCGGGCCGCATCCGATTTGAGGAAAAGGACTACAAATTATTTAACCAACAAATCGGAATGGGAAAAGTGCGCGTTATGTTAACGGGGAACAACAACTAAACTATGAATGCCGATGTCGGCGAAAAGGGGCTCGAAACGTTGATTGTGCGGCATTTGACCGGCGCCGACGGTCTGACACTTGTTACCGATGACCATTTCAAGGAAACGCCCGAGGAACTTTCAAGCCGCCCACATACCAAACGAGCGCGGACCAAGCCCGCTCTTGCAACACGCTTGCGCGGTCGCCGCCCGGATAGAAAAAGATGCGTCCTCCGAGTGATAAGCCCCTGCACCCGTGCGGGAAAAACAACCTCCAGAAAAACGGTTCAGACATTGTGCTATCTAGGGCAGCATTTGAATATATGACTGGCATAACCATACGATTGTATGGTAAAAACAAACGATATGAAGTTGCTGGTTGAACTGGTTTCTTCTCGCGTCAAGGCGGAGATATTCCGGCTCCTTTTTGGGGATCGGCAGCAGGAGATACATTTGCGGGAGATTGTACGCCAGTCCAAATTATCATTGGGCACGGTGCAACAGGAACTGAGTAGGCTTACTCGTCTGGGTCTGGTCATTCCCCGAAAGGATGGCAACCGGGTGTATTATCGGGCTAATTCGGCACATCCGGTGTTTTCGGAATTGCATGGTTTGGTGCTCAAAACCTCCGGTTTGGTGGGAATTCTAAGTTCAGCTCTACAGAGCGATGAAATAGCGGTGGCCTTCATTTTTGGTTCGGTAGCCAAAGGCGAAGCGACTCCGGCAAGCGATATTGATTTGATAGTCATCGGATCGCTCGGGCTTCGTTCTGTGGTCCGCCTTTTGTCTGGTGTGTCGGAACAAGTGGGACGCGAAATCAATCCCCATGTTTTTTCACCCGATGAGTTCAGGGAACGCAAACACGCGGACGACCACTTTCTGACATCGGTGCTGCATACCCCCAAGCTATTTGTAAAAGGAGGCGAGCATGAGCTTGGCGCAATGGGCTGACAACGGCTGGTTGCGGGCGCATGCCACTAGCGCAAAAGGAGATTGCTGGTTTGCTGGCCATCGTGGACCGCGATTTATCTGATGCCCGACAGGATATTTCAAGCGATTGGCAATTTGGGATTGCTTATAATGCGGCTTTGAAGCTTTGCACGATTCTACTTAACGCATCTGGATTTCGACCGGAGAAAACGCTACAGCATTATCGAGTGATCCAAGCTTTACCCTTGATATTGGGAATCCAGAGGAAAGCCGATGCCGAATATTTGGACACATGCCGCATCAAACGGAATACCGTGGAATATGATTACGTGGGCGGCGCTACAAAGAAAGAAGCCCATGAGCTTATTGAGTTTACTCATGAACTTAAAAAGGATGTAATTTCGTGGTTAAAACTTCATCATCCTGATTTGGTCAATGAATAACCATGAAGTTCCCGCAAAAGGGGTCAACCCATAGTATGGTTCGTATTGGGGTTGACATATCCGGAAAAATGGGCATGTTTGCGTGATGCCACGCAAGGTGCGAGTTGAATATCCGGGGGCCATTTATCATGTGCTTAGCCGGGGCGACCGGCGGGAGGACATTTTCTTGGACGATGTGGACCGCCAGGATTTTCTCAAGACCCTGGCCGAGGCCGGCCAGAAAACCGGGTTCGAGGTGCATGCCTACTGCCTCATGCGCAGTCATTTTCCTCTGGTGGTGGAAACCCCCAACGCCAACCTGCATCGCTGGATGAAAGCCAATCCGGCCCCGGCCACACCCGCCAATAAGAGCAAAGCCATGCGACCAACAACGAACCATACTATGGGTTGGCCACTTTACATTTCAACCGCTAATTGGAAAGAAGGAAGAAATAACCTAGTAATATATGGGTCTGATGAGCTGTTATTTGATGAGTAGATATGACAAATGTATTTGTTTCAATCTGGGGTTGTATACCGATTAAGTCGGTTGCGTTTCAGCAATACGCGTTGAGTGTTCTGATGAGCCAAGCCGTTAATATTGCGGATCGGTGGAATTTGGATTTGCCAAAACCGATTACAACTAACGATATTACATATCTTTCAATACGGCCAAAAACAAATTCTTGGGATGGAGCAATGAGTATTAATAATAAGTATGGGTTTCGTGTGGAAGATAATAAACTAATACTGTTTCGAGATTATAGATATCATTGCAATACATTTCTTGGCAATGACGCGGCTTCTGATAATTTGGCGCAAAGCAACAATTGTTTAACGTTGGACGCAAGTCGTATTATTGCAAGTAATGCAATGTATAATATAGGATTAACACAATATGCGTCTGGAAATCCAACAACTTTGCGGCAATATAAGTATGATAGTAATAATGTAATATATCCATTACCTTTGTATGCGGTTAGGTGGGAGTCTGATGCTGGATGTATATTATTGCAAATATCGGGGATTAGTTCTAACGTGGCTGAGTTTTGTAACGCCACGGAAGCGGAATCAATGAAAATACCACTGCCAACAAATTATTTGACTCTCCTGGGGTTGCCTAAAGATGTGGTGTTTGTTAAAACTAAAAAGGATAATCTTCCAAACGAATATTACAACATAATAAATAAAAGTACCAATAATCTTGGCTCTACGATAACTACCCCAAAGTAGTGTGATGAGATGCTGATCAGTCATTAGTATAGACTACATACTCAAGGCTTGGTAGAGTCTGGTTCATGGCAACCATTGACGGTCGCACGCTCGATCACAACACACTCGAAAACATCCGCATCCGGCGGTTATAAAACGGGTCAACTCATAGTATGGTTCGTATTGGGTTTGACATTTCCGGCAAAATGGGCATGTTTGCGCGATGCCACGCAAGGTGCGAGTTGAATATCCGGGGGCCATTTATCATGTGCTTAGCCGGGGCGACCGGCGGGAGGACATTTTCTTGGACGATGTGGACCGCCAGGATTTTCTCAAGACCCTGGCCGAG
>DBTJ01000109.1:14510-19345 GCA_002306985.1 Verrucomicrobia bacterium UBA1319 | reverse complement strand
TGCCGACGCCGGCGCCGCCGAAGGCCCCCACTTTGCCGCCTTTGAGGAAGGGGCAGATTAAATCGATAACCTTGATACCCGTGATCAGAACTTGCGGTGAAGTGGCTTGATCAACCAACGGAGGCGCTTGGCGGTGAATGGGATAGCGCTTATCAAAAGCCACCGCACCACGTTCGTCGACAGGGTCGCCGATCACGTTGAAAATGCGGCCCATGACGCCTTCGCCAACCGGCATGGAAATGGGAGCTCCCGAGTCGATTACTTCAATGCCGCGCTTCAAGCCTTCAGTGGTAGACATGGCCACCGCGCGCACCCAATGGTCGCCCAAGTGCTGCTGAGTCTCGAGGGTGAGAGTAGTGGGAACGCCTTGCACCTCATAGGTGACGGTGAGGGCGTTGTAGATTTCAGGCAATTCGCCGGGAAACTCCACGTCCACCACCGGTCCGATAATCTGAACTATTTTGCCTTTATTCACGGGATATCACTTTGTTATTCGATCGGGTTATATCGTTAGGCGCCGGTTGCTTGAGGTGCTTGTATCCACTGGGTGTTTTACCCCATAGCTAAGGCGGCGCTGGAGATTTCAAGAATCTCCTTGGTGATGCTCGCCTGACGTATCTTGTTGTATTCCAGCGTTAAATCTTTGATGAGCTGACTGGCGTTTTCCGAGGCGTTCTTCATGGCCACCATGCGCGCGCTATGCTCGCTCGCCTTGGCCTCCAACAGCACATGGTACATGCTAAAATTCAAATGATGCGGCACTAAGGCGCCCATGACTTGGACTGGGTCCGGCTCAAACAAAAACTCGACGGCTCCCTTGACTAACGCTTCGTGCCGCTCTTCGCCAGCCACGCCCGCGATTGTCGCATGCAGCTCTTTGACGGGCAGCATCCGGATCGTGGTAGGCTTTTGGCTCAAGGTGTTGATGAAATTGGTAAACAGAACGTCGACTTGATCGACTTCTCTTTGCAGGAATAGGTCGGTGGCGAATTTGACGATGGCGCGGGCTTCGGAGAATTGCGGAATATCTTTATAGGAGAACTCCGCCGCGAGCTGACGCTTCGTGCGCGCCAGGAATTGGCTGCCTTTGCGCCCCGCGGCGATGAATACCGTGCTAGCCGGATCGAATTTGGCCGCTTCCCGCAGGATATTCGTGTTCAAGCTGCCGCACAGCCCTTTATCGGTAGTCACGAGCACGATACCGCGGCGCTTGACTTCGCGGGGCTCAAAAATGGGATCGCTGAAGTCCACGACACTAGCGGTCACTTCCGCCAGGACCTTATGCAGCATGGCGGCGTAGGGGCGACCCGCCAAAGCGGCTTGTTGCGCCTTGCGCATTTTCGACGCAGCCACCATCTGCATCGCCTTGGTGATCTGGGCGGTAGTCTTTACCGATTTGATGCGCCGTCGTATGTCTCGTGTGCTCGCCATGAACTGTAAGCTAGTTTACGAAACTCGTTCGCGATCTTCGTCGTTCCGCGAAACCCGGCCACAGGCATGCCTCGGGAGGAGGTATCCGCGGCTACGTAAACTTAAGGCGACCAATCTACTGACTAGTCTCCTTTTCGTCAAGGGCATGGGGCGTTTTTTGTCGGTAAAAGCGCTGGCGGGCCAAAACCCTGGAATCCCGGCGGGGACACGCCTTTATTGAGGTTTTTCGGCGGGATCGCCCGACTTTCTTCGGTATACTTTCACGTAATCGACCGTGAATACATCGGGAAACACGGTGTTTTTTAAATCTTTCATTTCCGAAGGAATTTCCATGCTTAGGATTAAATATTCCTCGATCTTTGAAATGGCGGTGGTGACTTCGTAGAATTTGTAGCCATCGACAAAAAACACGTATTTCTCAGGGGTCCATTCCAGTGCGAACGTATGAAAGCCTTCGCTGACCCCCGGAAGATAGCTCTGCATTCCATGCGTGGTTTGTTGATGTGGGCCATACGCCCAATGTACGTTATGGGAGACGATATCCGGGCCGAGTTTTTTAAAAAACTCCAGAATGTCGATTTCCGCGCCATAAATGGCCGGATCTTCGCCTTTGGCGATATCGGGGGATTGAATCCAAAAGGCGGCCCAGACCCCCGGCGACTTTTGCAGTTGGGCGCGACATTCAAAGAAACCGTATTTGACGTTAAAATGGTTTTGCGTGCCCACCGCTCCAATGAGCATGCGATTGTCTTTCTTTAGGGCGCTAAGCTTTAAAAAACCGCCCTCCACTTTGACCGCTTCTGGCGACACAAATCCCAAAGCCCGCGGCCCCACTCCCCGGACCTCCCATTTTTTCGGGTCGAGGGTGTTGCCGTCGAAAGTGTCCTCCCAGATAAGTTCGTAGCCGAGGGACTCCGGGGTATAGCGGGTTTGGGATATGGGCGGCTGGGCGGGCCTTTGCCCCAAACAATCCACAGCGCCAAGAGCAACCCATAGGGCCGCCAGCCAAGCGGCCAAGCAACGAAAACCGGGCTGGCCAATGCTATTATCATTGCGAAGTGTTTGGTCGATCATGGTTCAGCTTCCCCCAAGGCTCCAGGCAAGGGAGCCGTAGATTACGTTTGAATTGCCAGCCAACCATACCGCGTGCGGATACTTTGTCCAGGCGCGGTTGTGGTAATTTGAATTCGTGGGATACTTAACGTCCCATGCGTTGGTATTCCCCCATGGTAAAAACCGGCCGCGCCGTGCGGGAAGGACATAAGGTTTGCCCTGCCCAGGTTCAAAACCAGCCGTCGCGAACCGCACGGATACGTCCGTTCGTGCTTGCCTATGGGGCGACCAAGACTCGGTAATAACTTTGCCCGCTTAGGCTGCGGGTATCCGTTAGGGAGGACGTGGAACCCGTCGCGGTGATTTCGCCCACCGCGGTCCATTCGCTGTCCGTTAACAGATGTTTGTACTGGAGCCGGTAAGTGATTCCGGTTTCGGTGGTCCAGGTGATTTTGATCCCGTTGGCCGTTGGGCGCTGGATCGAAGCAATGCGCGGGGCCGACACAGCCGCTGGCACCACGACTTCGAAGGCGCGCGTGGCCGCCAGGGGCGGCGTGCCGTTGTCGGTCACTCGCACCGTCACCGGGTTCGTGGAAGCGCTGGGTGAGGCGGCCGGCGTCCAAGTCAAAACGCCCTCGCGCGTCACGCTCATGCCGGTGGGGGCGCTGTCCAAACTAAAGGCCAGCGTTTGGGCCGGAATGTCCGCATCCGAGGCTTTAAGCGACAAGCTAAGCTGGCTGCCTGGGCGGACGGACTGATTGGCAATGGCGTCCAGGCTCGGGGCCGAATTTACTTCCGTGACGGTGACCGTAAAGCCGCGGGTCGCGCTCAGAGCCGGCGAGCCGCTATCGGTGATTTTTACGGTCACCGCATTTGTGGAAGGGCCTTGGGATTCGGTGGGGGTCCAGGTCAATATCCCATCGCTGGAGATTTTCATTCCGACCGGACCGGTCTCCAAACTATAGGTGATGGATTGCGCGGGATTATCGGTGTCCGTAGCTTTGAGGGTGAGGCTCCAGGCGGTTCCTTCCGGAATGACCTGGTTAGCGACCGCCTCCAAACTCGGCGCGGTATTCAAATCCGTCACGACCACGGAAAACGATTTGGCATCGCTCAAGGCCGGGGTTCCGCCATCGGTTACCCGAACCGTAATTTTATAGGTGTTCGGACCTTGGTCTTTGGTTGGCGTCCAGCTAAACACACCCGCCGGGGTGATGCTTGCTCCCGCGGGAGCGCCCGCATCCAAGCTGAACGTCAGGTTTTGGACGGGCACATCCGAATCCGTTGCCGAGGCGGCAAAGGAGAGCGGACTTCCTTCCTGAATCGTTTTGTTGTCAATCGCCGCCAACCCGGGCGATGAATTGACTTCCTTTACCACGACGGTGAACGTACGGGTGGCGCTTAGGGCGGGGGAGCCGTTGTCGGTGACTTTCACGGTGACCGCATTCGTGGCTGGTCCTTGGGATTCAGACGGCGTCCAGGAGACCAATCCGCCCGTGGAAATTTTCATTCCGCTGGGAGCGCCCGCCGTCAAGCTAAAGCTGAGACTTTGAGCAAGATCGACATCCGTGGCGGACAGTTGCAACGACCAAGCCGCGTTTTCCGCGATTTCCTGGTCCGCGATTTCCGCGATCATAGGCGCATTGTTGGGCGCGGCTACGATGGTGTTGCTGGACAAGATGCCAAATCCGGATAAGCGAATCACAAGATCGACATCGTTGGTTCCCGCCATGTACCAGAAGCTCAACGTGTAAGTGTCATTGGCCGTGAGCGCGGGCGTAATGGTTTGATATACGGACGAATCTTTGCTGGTCCCTCCGGTCGTGGCGACCAAGTGGAGGCAGCGGTTGCCGGAGTGGGCCACGTTGGTCACGATCGCCGAGGCGGCGTGGTTGGCGGACACGGTCCAGGGACCGGTCAACGCGGTTTCAAAGTCGCCGTCAGAAACGGTGTTGGCGCCGGTGTCTGGTTGACTGCCGGCGACAATCTTCAGGTCGTCGATATACACCTCGCCAGGTTGGACTAAGTAAACGTACAGCAGCGAGGCGGTGGCCGTGCCGGTGGTGGTAAGGTATTTCCAAGGCGGCGGCTTGATGGCGATCACCTGGAACGTACGGGTCGCGCTCAACGCGGGGGTGGCATTGTCGGTGACCCGCACCGTGACTCGGTTGGTGCTGGGGATTTGGTCGTTCGTGGGCGTCCAAACCAACACGCCGGTGGCGGGGTCCAAAGTAGCGCCAGGGAGGGAGTTGGCATCAATGGAATAGGTCAAGGTATTGGCGGGAAGATCCGCGTCGGTGCCCGCCAGGGGAAGGGGTAAGGGACTCCCTTGCTGCGTGACTTGATCCGCC
>DBTJ01000109.1:1294-14297 GCA_002306985.1 Verrucomicrobia bacterium UBA1319 | reverse complement strand
CCGGTGCCCGCCAGGGTAAGGGTTAAGGTACTCCCTTGCTGCGTGACTTGATCGGCCACGGCCGCCAATTCGGGCGCGGTGTTTACTTCGGATACATAAATCGTGAAGGACTGGGTGGCGGAGAGGCTGGGCACCCCGTTATCGGAAACTTTGACGGATATTTGATAGCCTCCCGGGCCTTGCGATTCCGCCGGGGTCCAAGACAAAACCCCCGTGTCGGCGTCCAGCGCCAGGCCTTGCGGAGGCGATGTGAGCAGGCTGAAGCGCAACGCTTGCCCTGAGTCTTGATCGGAGGCCGCCAGAGTGATTGTCCATAGGTTTCCCTCGATAATTTGCTGGTCGGACACGGCGTTAAACACCGGCGGATGGTTGAGTTTGACGGCCACGATGCGCGCCACGCGGGTCGCACTTTGCGCCGGGGTTCCGTTATCTGTTACACGGATGACGACTAGATTGGTGTCCGGCGCTTGCGAACTGGATGGGGTCCAAGTGAAAACCCCGGTCACCGGATCCAAGGCGGCGCCCGCGGGCGCGCCCGAATCGATGCTAAAAGTCAGGGTTTGCGCGGGCGTATCCACGTCTCGGGCGCTGACGGCGAAACTGAATACCTGTCCTTCAGTGGCGATCTGTTCCGGAATAGCCGCGATGATGGGAACATGGTTACCCGCCGCCAACGAGTTGGCGGAGCCGGGGGAGGGGACTGGCATAAAATAGAACGGTGCCGCGCCGCCATTGGGATATCTGCCTTCGCTGACATCGTTGGTTTGCGGGCCGAAAACCACGGAATCGATCACGGCGCCGCCCGGTGAGAACAGGGTGATCGATTCTCCCGAACCGTTGAGTTTGAATCCGGCGTGCAGGCTGCCAATGCCATTTTGGGTCGTATCGCCATCGGCCCAAATCAGAAGATATCCGCCGCCGGGAATCACGGTGCCAGCCGGAATTTGCCATTGCGTGGCGTTGGTCACCACATCGGAAAGATAATACCCCGACAGATCGGCCGCTTGAGTGCTGGCGTTGTACAATTCAAACCAGTCGTCAAAGCGGTCATCCACGGGATCGGCTAGCGTCGCCGTGTTGGCGGCCATCCATTCATTAACGAACACTTGGATAGGGATGTCATCCGGGTTGTTGACCGCTCCGGGAGTGGGGTAATGCATCATGCGCCGGGTCTCGGGCTGGCCATCGGGGATGGAACCGTAACTGCGCGCCGGCGGCAGTTGCGCATACTTTAAATAATCCAGTGCGGCGGGCGCGCCTTGCTGGAGGCGAGAGAGCGCGACGAAGCCATTGCCCGCCGCGAGCCGAAAATTGGCGTGGAACTCGGTGGCCGTGGTTTGAGCGGGCTCGCCATCGGCCCAGATCAATAGGTGCTGGCCAGGGGCGATGGTGGCGTTATCGGGGAACGCCCATTGCGCCAGATTCGAGGCGGTTTGGGAAAGGTACAATCCCGAGAGACTGATCGTATCGGTGGCCGCGTTAATGAGCTCAATCCATGGTTCAGCTTTACCGCTGGCGTCGGTGAGCCCATTGAGATTTTCCGGCAGCACTTCATTGATCCAAAGCTTCGGAAACGCGGCGAGCGTGGCTTTGACCGAATTGACGGCGCCGGGAGTGGCCAGCAGGGTCGCGTTGGTGGCCGCCGCCGCCCAGTTGCCAGCCCGCGCGTTATCTTGCGCGGGATCGATCAATTGCAACGAGGGGCCGTGTCCATCCGCCGACTCCGGCCAAGGGAGCTTGTCGTTATAGTGGACGGAATTGATGAGTTCATACTCATTCGTGCCGCCGGTGGGGCGCAACAGCTTGAGGGTTTCGCCGCCGTGATCCAGGCTGCCGGCATATTCACCCGCGGGAATGACCGCGGTGCCGTAAGTTTGCGCGAACGCCGCGCGGTTTTTAACGACTACCTGGAAGCCGTTGGCGGTGAGCAGGGTGCCATTGGGGAAAGTAAAATCGACGCCATCCACACGCCAATTCGACAGGTCGAACGTGGTGGCGGTGGAGCGATTGAAGATTTCAAGGAATTCCGTATCCGGTTTCAACGGCTGGGGATGATATTGTATTTCATTGATAACCACGTAGTCGGCGGGGTTTTGCGAAGTCCCGGTATACGTGATGGAGAGGCTATCCGTGCCGCCAGAAACCGGGTTGCCGCGCAGATCGAGCCCGGTCAGCGCCAAGTAGTTGCTGGCTTGAGTTAAGGGAAATCCCAGTGTCCAGGTCGTTAGGCCGGTCCAGGTTACCGGGTAAGCCACACCATTGATTTCAATGGTTTTCACGTCGATGGGCGCGGTGCCAGTCAGGGTGACAAAACTTTGGGATGAGCTGAAATTGTTGCCATTATTACTGGTGATGGCGAACGGCGCATCCAAGGCCGTGAGGCGTGATTCCAGATACGTCTTGCGCTGTTGAACCCAGGTTTTGATCTCGTTGGGGGCAACCACGGGTGAAATGCCGTTGGCGATTAAAGTTTGGTAACGTTGATCCAGCACGGGCCCGATGTTTTCGCTCTTGAGCGGGCCATTGACCAGATCTCGGAACGCCCGCCAATAGGCGCGTTGGAAGGGAGGATGGTTGTACATGCGGCTGATCACCGGGTCGTTGACGCCAAAGACATCGGTGGACGGGCTGTCGCCGCCGGAGCCGAGCACGAAATCAATATCCCATGGGAGCAATATCCATTGGCCATTGAGCGGTTTATAAGCATACATGTTTTTGCCGCGGCTATAACCGTAAGAATCCCAATTCCCCACGGCATGCTCCGCCGCAAAAACGCGCATCCATTCTTCCACGTCAACCAGGTTTTCCACTTGCGCGGTGTAGGCGCTATCCTCGCGATTGACCGCTTCCACTAGCGCGAACAGGTTGGTGTAGTTGTTGGCGCTGTCCTGAATGGCGCGCCGCCGCCAATCCCAGCGATAACGCGCAAGTTTTATGGCTCCACCGGTGGTGGTGAACTTTTGGAGCGTCGCGTCGATGTTATTAAAACCCGACGCGGCATCGTCGAATTCGAACCAATCCTCGATTTTGTGTAAATCGCCTTTGCCATGTTCAGGAGTCCACGCCTGGCTATAATCGCCATCCGGCTCTTCGGTATCTTCGTAGATTGTGCCTTGGCGGTTGCCATTGTTATAGAATTGGCAAAAGCGCCGATGCAACGTGGGCGCGTTCATTTTTTCCAAAATCCAGAAAGCGGCCTGCTCGCGTTGCATGGCATCATCGCTGCCGAGATTGCCGACGGTGACAAAGGCCATGTCTTGCGCCCCTAGGAAAAGATCATCGGAGGGGAAGGCGAAAATATAATCCGAGCCGATACTACCACCATGGAACGGGCTGCCTTTGCCGCGCATGCTCATGTTGTAAATGACCCGGGAGTTGCCGTAGACAAAAGTGGCGTCCAGGGGATCGTTGGCGAGTGGCTCCCGCGAATAGTACGTGTCGCTGCTGGCCTTGGTCTGCCACAGCCGGTATACGCCCAGGTTGCCCGCGGGCTGGGTTTCGCCCCAGCGAATCAGACATTCCCTGGTGGGGGCATCCGAAGGAAATCGCGTGGTCGTGGCGCTGGTGGCCGAATCCGAGGCCGTCACGTAGAAAGCGATGAGCGTGCCGGCGGCTTTGGCCGGAATGGTGGCGGAATAAATCCCGTCTCCGGCCACCGCATCGCCGCTGGCGCCATTGTCTTGCATCGTCAAGGTGTTCCAAGCGGTCGCGGGATCGATGCGGTACATTAATTTGACGGAGTTGACGCCGTCCGGGTCGGACACGCGGGCGGTGACCACCGCGGTTTGGTTCGCGGCGGGCAATACGGGGCTGTGTGAGACTTCGCAAATCGCGGGGCCGGCGTTCGCCACGGCGCGACTATTTTTAGCTCCCGGAGTACCTAAATTCTTGGGCGGCGTCATGGGCCCGGTGGCTTCGAGCCAGTTGCCGCGCAACCGGAGCAGAAATTCCGGCCACCCGGTAAGCCAGCGCACTCGGGCGCGGATGGTGACGTTATTACCGGCCGAAAAGGCGGAGCTTAGGGCGATGCGAATGCGGTTCGCTCCAGTGTCACCGCGGCCCGTGGTTCGCACATGCAGGCACTTACCCCCGTCAACGCCGCTGGAACTTTCAACGCTTGTTTTGCGGTGGTTGCCTTGGAAGAACCAAGCGCCTTGGCCGCTTTCAAAATCACCGTTGGCAATCCGGTTCCCCCCGCCCGCCAGCATGACTTCGACATTGTCGACCAGGCATTCACCCGCGCCCAGCAGATGCATTTGCAGTTGATCGGGCGGGTAATTGGCGTTGCCGTTGTCCAGCACGCCGGTGGTTTCGATGGTGGTCCACGCGGACTTGGCGGTTTCATCGCTATCCGCCCAATTCGCCGGCTGGTGGTGGTCGGAATGGGGATCTATCAATTCGAGGCTGCTGCCACCGCCGTCGCTCCATTTGCCCCAGCGTCCACCACTGCCATACACCACTTCATCCACGGCGCTGAAGCAGGTGTTCGTTACCCAAGCGCCGAATTCATTGGTGGTTGCCGCCAGGGCGGGCTTCGATAGAACGACGCGTTCTTTGCTGTCGGAAAGGCTGCCGTTGTAGTCGCCGATCGTGTTGACGGAGTTTAAATTGCTGTAATTGGGAATTAAATGGGCGGCGTTTTTAGCCACCACCAAGTAGGCGCCCGCTCCCAGTTTGGTGTTCGCCGGGATGGTGAAATCAATCCCATCCGTGAACTTCCAGCCGCCGAGATCCACTTCACTCGTACCCTGGTTATAAAGCTCAATGTACTCATCATCGCCGCTTTCCGTGATGGGATGAAACATGAGTTCGTTGATGAGAATGTCATTTAAACGGAACATTCCATTCGCCGAGCCCGGGGTGGTGGCGGCCAAGGCGCGAATATCGGTTGACCCGTTGGGACATCGTCCACTGGATACGCCCATCTCCTGCCCCTCAAAACGAATCGCATCCAGCACTCGCGTTTGGTCTGGGTTCACCAAGAAAATCGTATCGCCGGCGGGTTTCATGGCAAACCCAAGGGTTGCTTGGCTAAACGCAATAAAACCATTGGGTTCAAGGCTCGTTTGCGCGGGGACTTTGAATTTATTCGTGGCCGGGTTATCGCTGAGGTAACAGCCCGAAATATCAACCGCCTGACTGCTGTGATTGTAGAGCTCAATAAAACCTTCTTGGCCGCTGGCTGGGTTGGCGAGGAATTCATTCAGCAGCACGGCGGACCACGCATTGGCGTAGGCGGGATCCATGCTCCCGGGCGAACCGCCTATCCGGCTGCTGGCGGCCCACGCTTTGGGGTTGGCTTCACCGAAGGAAGGCGCCGCTAAGACTAAAGAGTGGCCCGCTCCATCCGCCGCCGCCGGCCAGGGCGGATTACTGCCAAATGCGGCTTCCAGCAGCACGGCTTTAGCGGGGTTGCGCAAACGCAACGTGCCGGAACCATTCGCCAAGTTGCCGGTATAGGGGCCCAGAGCGGATTTCAGGCCATAGATCGACTGCGCGTCGGCGGGTTGCTGGGCGATGACCAGATATCCCCCCGCCGCCAATTTGAGACCGTCGGGAAATTGATAATTCACGTCGCCCGTGATGGTGAACCCTGACAAATCCAGGGTAATAACATCAGCGTTATATAACTCGATAAACTCGCCGGCTTTGCCATCGGCTCTAGCCTTGGGATGGTACATGATTTCGGAGAAGGCCAGTCCCGTTCTCCTTGAAGAAGGCCCCGGGGTTTCGCCTGAAGGAACGAACGCCTTGATGGTCCCCCCTTCCTGCGCGCCGTAATCGCGGAATTCGGCGGCTGCCAGGCCGGTGGCGCTGCGACTGTAAATAACGGTTCCCACATCGATGGACGCGGGCAATGTCAGGGTAGTCGACCCCAAAACCGTCCAGTTTGTGCCGTCCAGACTGCCATAACCGGTGAAAAGGTTTCCTGAGCGCGCGAGCCTCAGCCAAGTCATGGGATAGTTGACCGGAAAATTGCCCACGCTGGCGGGGTTGGCATTGGCTGTCGTGCGATATTGGAAATTGCAGCCAATGGCCGAGGGAGTGGCGATGGCAGCCGCAAAGCGCGCCCCTTGAGCCAGGGTTTCACGAGCCATGAGCCCGGCCCCAGCCCAAGGGTCGGGCGCGGTGAAGGCGGCGACCCGGATTTTGACATCGAAATTTCCCGACCGTTGTTCATAGCTGAAATGAAATTGATCGGCGGCGCCGGAAAAGCCCGTCCCCGCCCCCGTGGCATCGATCTGTCCCAATCCGATAAAGGTGTCGGTGCCTTTTGAGACATCACCCACATCCGAGGGGGCCAATTGGGCCACCAAAAAATTCAGGGCCGTTCCGGCCGCCACCGGGTTGGGGGTGTTCGCCGCGTCGCAAACCTGGCTGACTTGGAGGGTATGGGTGCTCCCGTAGTCCATGGCGTTCACGGTCAATTCGATGGTGGAACTATTATTCCCGAATTGGGCGCTTTGAACCACCGTGCCGTTGATGGAGTAGTTAGCGGCCAAAGTGGCGCTGGGCGAACTCACGGGTTCGGTAAACACCACCCATAGCTTAGTAGCTCCTTGGCTGATGATTTCCTTGAGTTGAGGCGGGGTTACATCCGGGGTGACGGATAGGGTGGCTTTGCCGCTGATGACGCTGCCTTTGTTGTTGGTGGCCACACAATCGAATTGGGCCAGTTGGTCGGCCATGGTTACCGGACCATATACGAGCGCGCGGCTGTTGGCCCCGGCGAGGGTCGCGCCGTTTTTACGCCATTGATAATTCGCCGCGCTGCCGGCGGTCAATTCCAGCGAGAAGTTGGCGTAACCGCCTTCCACAGCGGTGGTGTTTTGGGGTTGGACACTGATCGCCGGCGCGGCAAATACGTATCCCCAGGGCAGCATGTTCGTGGCCACCATCGGCGCTTGATCGGTGCCATCCGGCATGAGCCAGCGCACCGCCAGGTTGTCGCCGCCACCTTCTTCCTTCATGAGCGCGCAGATATAGTAGGGTTTTCCCGCCTGAAGATAAATCGGGGCGGATTGCTGATTGGCCTCCGTAGTCCACGCTCTTGAACTAGTCCAGCCACTGACATAGGCGATAAGGCTCATGTTGGCCTGAGTCTCATCGCTGCTCAGATACAAGGCACCCCCATCGTCGCTGGCGATCCAAAAGGTGTAATTTCCCGTCTGAGGCGGCAATAAATACCCATGCATCCGCTGACCGTACTGCTCCATGATGTCGGTCGGTGACTCGAAATAATCGGTCACAAGATTGGTGCTATCCGGGGAATTGGGATATTTGGAGGCGCTGGTCAGATCGGATACATTGACGCCGGCGATGTCTGTAAAGACTTCGCGAAGAATGCCATATGATTGACCTTGCAGTTGGCTCGCAAAGGCTAAAAAGCCAAAACACGATACTAGAAGACACAGCGAAGATGCGGTTCGTCTCCTCCTTGTAACAAACGACCTGATATAGCTCATGGGTGTAAGACTCAATAAATATGGTAACTGAATCTGTAAAGCAAGAAGCATGCCTTTAGAATTTTTCAGGGACTATTTATGAACCACCAGCTGGCATTACTCCACTCGTGACAATGTCTGCCGCTCCGCTTATTTTGGGCGCATGGAAAGACGCAAGTTGACACTCGGCCACTCACCTGACCCGGATGACGCCTTCATGTTTTATGCATTGGCGAAGCACTTAATTCCGGAGCATGGGTACGGGTTCGAGCATCGCCTGGAAGATATTCAGACGTTAAATGAACGGGCTGGTCGTGGCGAGTTGGACATCACGGCCATCAGCATTCATGCGTATGCTTCGGTGTGCGGCCAATATGCCTTGTTGCCCAGCGGCGCTAGCATGGGAGATGGCTACGGGCCGATGCTAGTAGCCAAAGAATTATATAGTCGCGAAGAGATCGCGCGCAAAACCATCGCGGTGCCCGGTTTGCTTACCAGCGCTTTTCTGGCGCTTCAGCTATGGCTGGGCAAACCGGCGGCGGATTTCAAATACCTCGTGGTTCCCTTCGATAAAATCTTTCAAGCCGTGCGCGAAGGTCAGGCGGATGTGGGTTTGATTATTCATGAGGGCCAATTGACTTACGCCAACGAAGCGCTGCAAGTGTGCGTCGATTTGGGAGTGTGGTGGGGGACGGAAAATGGGGGATTGCCGCTGCCGCTGGGGGGGAACGTGATCCACAAACGCATCCCGGCGGAGGAACGCAAAATTATTTCCGATATCGTGGCCGCCAGTATCCAGTATAGCCTCGATCATCGCGGGCCGGCGGTGGATTACGCGTTGAATTTTGCGCGCGACATGGACCGTTCGTTAGCCGACCGTTTCGTGGGGATGTACGTGAACCATTGGACGCTCGATTATGGCGACAAGGGCCGGGAGTCGATTCGCCGGTTTTTACGGCGAGGGTATGAAATGGGCCTGATCAAGCACTTGCCCGAGTTGGAATTCGTCGCCTGACGCCGGCGTCAGGCCCGGCCAAGGGCTTGTAGCTCGAAATGCAAAGTGGCTAGCGCCGCGACCGCGGCCGTATCGCACCGCAGCACAAAGGGGCCCAGTGTTATGGGGCGCGCTCCCGAGGCTTTAATTTGGGCGTATTCGGCCGGGGAAAAATCGCCTTCGGGGCCGATCCAAAGGGCTAGGTTGCGCGGCGGTTGGCCTGGTTGCTTCACCCAATCACCCATTACCTCGCGCGGATGCCGGGCATCCTTTTCCAGCGAAGCGACCACCGCCAGGTCGAATGGGCTAGGCGAGGCCAGCAGTCGGCCGAGGGGCGCGGGCAAATCCACTTGGGGCTGCCACGGGCAGCCGCATTGTTTCATCGCTTCATGCACGACTGTTTGCCATTTGTCGCATTTAGTTTCCCCACGCTCGGAGTCGAGGTGAACCTCGGTCCGTTCCGTGAAGAGCGGCTGAATGCGGCTGGTGCCCAGTTCCGTCGCCTTTTGCACAATGGCGTCCATGATTTTTCCTTTCGGAATCGCCATGAACAGCGAGAGCCGGTAGGGCAGGGGGAGGGCTTGGTTGCGTGAAATCGCCTTTAAACTCACCCGAGATCGGCTGGTTTCAAGGACCCGCGCCCGGATGGTTTCGCCCTGACCGTTGAGGATTTCAACGATCTCATCCGGGCGGATGCGCAATACTTGAGTGGCATGTTTGCACTCCGGCCCTTCGAGGCTGAGCGTATCACCCCGAGTCTGGTCCGGTGGTAAAATGAAACGGTGCATAGCCGATCCACTTCAGTGAAGCCCGCGCGCGAGCCGTGCGGCGCTAGCTGAAGAATTCTTTCGCTCTTTCAAAAAAGCTTTTGCCAATCGGATTCACACTCGCATCGCAAAGCTCGGCGAATTCCTGCAATTTCGCGCGTTGCGCGCTGTTCAGGTGCGTCGGGACTTCGACGACCACGCGCACATGAAGATCGCCCACCCCATAACCCTGCAGGTTTTTAACGCCTTTACCTTTGAGCCGGAAAATCGTGGCGGGCTGGGTGCCGGCGGGGATTTTGATCTGCGCCTTGCCCGTCAGGGTCGGGACTTCCACTTCAGCGCCCAAAGCCGCTTGCACAAAGCTCACCGGCACTTCGCAAAGCAGGTCGTCGCCTTCGCGCTGGAAAATGTCGTGCGGCTTGACGTGCAAAACGACGTAAAGATCCCCGGGAGTGCCACCGCGCACCCCCGCTTCGCCGTTTTGCGAGGAACGCAACCGGGCCCCGGTATCCACGCCCGCCGGAATCTTGAGCTTGATCTTGGAGGAGCGTTCCTTGCGGCCGGCGCCGCGGCAGTTCTTGCACGGTTTTTCAATGACCTGTCCAGCGCCTTCGCACCGGGGGCAGGTTTGCGCAATGCTAAAGATGCCCCGGGAAGTGACGACTTGGCCGCGTCCACCGCAAGTGGAGCAGGTGCGGCGGCCGGAGCCGGATTCGGCGCCCGTGCCCCGGCAAACCTCGCAAATATCCAGTTTGGTCAGGCTGACCTCCTTTTCGCAGCCCATTACGGCTTCGACGAAAGAAATCTCCATGTCATATCGCAAGTCGGAGCCCCGTTGCGGGCCGCTGGGATCCCGCGATTCGCCGCCGCCGAACAAGTCGTCGAAAATGCTGCCCCCGCCGCCCCCGCCGCCGAAGACCTCGCGGAAGATGTCGAAGGGATCGTGGAAATTGCCACTGCCCCGGCTGGCGTTGTTGGCGCGCGTGCGGGGATCGAACGCGGCGTGTCCGTACTGGTCGTAAGCGCTGCGTTTCTGCGGATCGCTTAGTACTTCGTAAGCTTCCCCCAGCTCTTTGAATTTTTCCTCGGCGGTTTTATCGCCCGGGTTTTTATCCGGGTGGTATTTAACGGCTAACTTGCGATAGGCCTTTTTTAATTCCTCTTCCGAGGCCCCTTTTTCCGCCCCTAACACTTCATAATAATCCCGTTTAGCCATAACACCTCAAGCTGCTGGTTTCTTGGCGACTACGACCGTGGCCGGGCGCAGCAAGCGCTCCTTGATTTTGTAGCCTTTTCGGAGTTGCTGAAGCACATGGCCTTCAGGCACTTCGGCCGACTCCATTTGCGATACGGCTTCGTGGAAATTGGGGTCGAACGGCTTGTTCACGGCGTCGATTTCTTCCAGCCCGGATTCGACCAGCACCGCTTTAAGCTGGTTTTGAATCATGGCCATACCGGTCTTGAAGGATTCGAGCGTGTTTTCCTGCGCGCTGCCCGCCGCCGCCAACGCCGCTTCGAAGTGATCCAATACGGGTACGATTTTATCGAGCAACGCTTGGTTGGCGTATTTGATCGCGTCCAAGCGCTCGCGCGCCGCGCGTTTCTTGAAATTATCGAATTCGGCCGCCTGCCGCAACAGCCGGTCCCAATACTCACCCGCTTTGGCGGCTTGGGTTTGCAGTTCCTTGAGCTGATCCGCGGTCAAGGGCGATTCCTTTCTGTCACTGGCGGACTCGGCCGCCGGGGCCGTTGCGGCCGTAGTCGCCTCTTTTTGAATCGTCTTTTCGTTTTCCATAGTCATCTAACCAATCATTTCCCGAGGTCTCGGATTTCTAACATGGCCTTGGCACTGCCTCTACGCAACCCAGTCATCGGCCATTTCTTAAGGCAATCGAACGATTTGCGGTGAAATTCGGGGCTCCCGAATCCAGGGCAAAATCGGTCCTCTATACCGAGCCCGTTAGTCTTGTTTATCTACCACCCCAAGTCAAGAAGCGGAAATTTTCCCGGCTAACCGGGGATTCGTTTTGTTGCGCCCCCGGCTGGTTCGCGCGCGATGGTTTGCGTTTGAATCTGGCCCGAAGCAGGCGATATTGACAGACATGAGCATTGTAAGCCGTTTGTTGCATACGCGTTACCGGGTAAACGACATGGCCCGCACCGTCGATTTTTATACCCGCGTGCTGGGCTTGGTTGAGGTCAGCCGCCATCAATCGCCCCGTGGCGCGCAGTTGGTTTTTCTCAAGGCGCCGGCGAGCGAGGAGTTGATTGAGCTTTGTCATTTGCCGGGCAGCCCGTCGGTGCAAGTACAGCCGGATTTAACGCATCTGGCATTCCAAGTCGAGGATCTGGAGCAATTCCGCCGCCATTTGACGGGCCTGGGCCTGAGTTTTTCCGATGGTCCGCACACCACGGAATCCGGCTCGCGCATCGCGTTTATCGAAGCGCCCGAGGGGTATGAGGTCGAATTGATCCAACTCCCCCATTGATTTGCCGGGGGCGGAGGAACTGGCGCCCAGGGGTGGCTTTAGTTTTTAATCCAAACTATTGATTGGCCCGGGCCTTCTGGGCGTTTGGCTTGGGGGGTGTTGGCGCGAGCGGCGGCCCCGCCGGAGTAATCCACCGCCGGGGTGGCTTCGGACGCAGTCTGGCCTTGGCCCGCCCGATTGAGCCGCGCGTAGTTCGGGATCGCTAGCATGGGGCTGCCGTCAGCCCAAGTTCCTTTGATGACCATGACCCCGCCAAGTAAATCCCCCCGCCAACTGGCCGTCAGGGGGGCGGCGCCTAACGATTGGTTAAGGTCGCGCTGATCGGCGTTTTCGACGTTGTAAATGAGCGGGCCATAGCGCAGGGCGACTCGGCCCCGGGTGGCTTCGATTACTGGGTCCGGCGTGATCCGCTGGGCCTGCATCGGTATCTCTAGGGTGATGGTATCGCCTGCCTGCCATTCCCGAGTGACAAGGGCGTAGCCATTTTCGATTTTGGGATTCAGTGGCCGGCCGTTGAGGATCATGGATTTGAGACCGCTTACTAACGGCGTTGGGGTATACAGTTTGCTGGTGGCGCGGTTCGGCACGCGTATATACAAGGTGAAGTGCTTGGCGTTTTTCGGATTCACGGTGAGCGTGACGGTGCCGCTCCACGGATAATCGGTTTTCTGCACCATCTCGATATCCGTGCCGGCGACATTCTCGACTTTGACGGTGCCGCCAATGAACAGATTAACGTAAAGACCATCCGCGCCTTTGACGTAGGTCCAAGTAGGGATCATAAGCAACGTGCGCGGAATATTGCCGACGCAACACGGGCAGACGTGCCACGGATAACGCGGATTGCTTTCGACAAGCGGGTTGTCGTAGTAAAAATTTTTCCCGTCCAGATCCGTCGAGCCGAGCAACGCGTTATACATCGTCTCCTCATAAAGGTCGGCAAACTTCGCGTCGTGATACGCGAGGTTCATTTTCCACTGGAAGAAAATTTCGCCGCAGCTCGAACACGCTTCGCAATACGCCTCGTTGCGCAACGAGTAATCCGGGCCGAAGCCTTCGGAGGNNGAATATTGCCGACGCAACACGGGCAAACATGCCAGGGCGTGCGGTGTCCGCCGATCAGCGGATTAGTGTAGTTGAAGTTAAGCCCTTCGAGGTCTGTGGAGCCTAGGAGGGCGTTGTACAGGGTTTCCTCGTATAGGTCGGCGTACTTGGCGTGGTGATAGGCAAGGTTGAGTTTGTATTGGAAAAAGATGAGGCCGCAGCTGGAGCAGGATTCGCAATAGGCGTTGTTGGGCAGCGAGTAGT
>DBTJ01000109.1:847-1052 GCA_002306985.1 Verrucomicrobia bacterium UBA1319 | reverse complement strand
TAGGCGTTGTTGGGCAGCGAGTAGTTGCCGCCAAAACCCTCGGAAGTTTCGCCGCTGCCCACGCCGCCCGTGACATAGTATTTTTGGTCGATCAAATTATGCCAAAGAGACATGACGGCGCTGGCATAGTCGGTATCCCCGGTTTCGGCGGCCACATCGGCCATGGCGGAGTAATTATAAACGGCGCGGACGGCATGCCCCACCG
>DBTJ01000109.1:448-588 GCA_002306985.1 Verrucomicrobia bacterium UBA1319 | reverse complement strand
TGCCCCACCGCCTCGTATTGCTGGATTGGTGGTAGATGGCTCTGATCGTATTCGTCGCCGCCTCGCCGGGCGTCGAGCAGGTAGCGGGCGAGTTTTACATAAGCATCTCCACGAGCGTGGCCTTCCATGTCATTGACGAA
>DBTJ01000109.1:0-143 GCA_002306985.1 Verrucomicrobia bacterium UBA1319 | reverse complement strand
TTCCTGATGGCCGTCGAACCATTCCCGTTTCCCTGGGCCCAGGTTGGCCACCCAGCAATCGGCCAATTTTTTAGCGGCTTCATAGAGGCGTTTGTCCTTTCCATTCGTCAGTGTGTAGTGGTTGATGGCGGACTCGATGAAAT
>DBTJ01000199.1:36127-36637 GCA_002306985.1 Verrucomicrobia bacterium UBA1319 | reverse complement strand
GTGCTTTGACGCTTACCAATTACATCGTCGTTACCAATGTGCCGCCGCCGCCGGTGGTGGCAGGTTTCGCGGGTCTGCCGACGAATGGTGTGGTGCCGCTGACCGTGGCCTTCACCAATTTGAGTAGCGGGGCAACTGATTACACCTGGGATTTTGGCGATGGGAACACGAGTACGGCAGCAAATCCCAGCGTAACGTACAGCAATGCGGGTGCATACTCCGTTACGCTAACAGCGACCGGCGCAGGTGGGGTGAATGCCGTGACGTTAACGAACTACATCGTGGTAACCAATGTGCCGGTGGTGGCAGGTTTCACTGGCCAGCCGACGATTGGCGTAGTGCCTTTGACCGTGGTCTTCACCAATTTGAGCAGTGGCGCAACCAATTACACCTGGGCCTTTGGCGATGGGAACACCAGCACGGCGGCGAATACTAGCGCTACGTACAGCAACGCGGGTGCATACTCGGTGACGTTAACAGCCACAGGAGCAGGTGGGGTGAGTGCTTTGA
>DBTJ01000199.1:0-35773 GCA_002306985.1 Verrucomicrobia bacterium UBA1319 | reverse complement strand
TGGTGCCGCTGACCGTGGTCTTCACCAATTTGAGTAGCGGCGCAACCAATTATACTTGGGCCTTTGGCGATGGAAATACCAGCACGGCGTTCAATCCCAGCGTCACGTACAGCAATGCGGGTACGTACTCGGTGACGCTTACTGGGTTGGGTGCGGGTGGGGTGGGGGCTTTGACGCTTACCAACTACATCGTGGTCACCAACGCGCCGCCGCTGCCGGTGATCGCGGGTTTTACTGGCCAGCCAACCGTTGGGGTGGCGCCGTTGTCGGTGACCTTCGCTAATTTGAGCAGTGGGGCGAATAGCTACACCTGGGCCTTTGGGGACGGGAATGGTAATTCGGCGGTGAATCCCAGCCATACTTACGGGGCCGCCGGCACCTACTCGGTGACGCTTACTGCCGTCGGTCCGGGTGGGATTAATACGCTGACCCTCGACAATTACATCGTGGTCACCAACGTGCCCGTCACGCTTGAGGTTCAGCTCACTTCACCGGCCCCAGACTCAAACTATGCGGATACCGCGACCATTCCCGTCAACGCCTCGGTTTCGAGCTCCGGCAGTCCCGTGGTGGCGGTGGGATTCTATGTGAACGGTGCGTTAACGGCCGCCGATACGAGCGCGCCGTTCAGCTTTAACTGGACCCCCGCCGCCGCCGGTCTTTACCAGTTATCGGCCGTCGCCATGAACGATCTGGGGAACTACGCCACCAGCGCGCCGGTCAATGTGACCATTTCGGCTTCCTCCTCCTTTGCCGTGCAACTCGGTTCGCCGGCGCAAAACGCCTACTATTTGCCCGGCGCAAAAGTTCCGCTCAATGCCACCGTCACGAACGCGGGCACTTCCAATGTCACCGTCCGATTTTATGTGAACGCCACGCTGGTCGCCACCGACGGCACCGCGCCCTACGCCTACAATTGGACGCCGTCGCTCGCGGGTCTGTATCAGGTTTCGGCGATCGCCTCGAATACGTTGGGCAACACGGCTACCAGCGCGCCGGTCAGTGTCACGGTGGTCACTCCGGCGACCGCCAGTCTACGGTGGGCCAATTCGAGCCAGCGCCTCTACGTGGTGGGCCCCGGGAGCGCCACTTTATCGCAAATCAAGGCGGCCCTCCCCAGCGCGCCGCTCACGCTCGTGGACCCCTCGGCCGGGGTGTGGTACTTGGGCGCCAATATGTTTATCCAATCGAATGCGCAACTCAAACTTTATGGGCCGGCCATCGGGGGAGACGTCAGTGAATTGCGCCTCAAGAGCGACAACACCACGGATGCCAACGCGATTATCGAGCTGCGAGCCGATTGGGGTTGGTTGGATATTCGCAATACCAAGATCATGTCCTGGGATAACGCCGCCAACGGACCGGACCTGGAGACGGATACCTATGGTCGCGCCTACGTGCGCGCCCGCTCTTCGCTCGACCCGAACGGGGTGACCGCGCGCGAGTCGCGCATGGATGTCATCAGTAGCGAGATTTGCTATTTGGGCTCGCATGACACCGAGGCCTACGGGTTAGTCTGGAAAGTGGTGGATACGACGGCCGTTTATTTGCCCGTGGGCTCCACCAATACGATCTTCGATTTGGTCAATGTCTACGGCGACATACTTAATAGTCGTATTCATCACAACTTTTTTGGGGTGTACAGTTACGGCCAATATGGCGGTCAATGGAAGAATAACGAAGTGGACAACAATGTCGCCTACGGTTTCGATCCCCATGATGATTCCGACTACTTGGCGATCGAGAACAATAATGTCCATCATAACGGGTGGCACGGCATCATTGCCTCCAAACGGTGCGATCATGGGGTGATGCGCAATAATGTGTCCTGGAACAACGGGTTGGATTTGGTGCACCCCCACGGCAATGGCCTCATGCTGCACCGTTCCTGCAATGACTGGGTGGTGGAGAATAACACGAGTTTTGGCAACGCGGATTCCGGCATCGCCATCTTCGCCTGCGACCGGACGCTGATTCGCAATAATATTTGCTTGAGCAACTCCAACGCCGGCATACGGCTAAGCGTTGGCTCCGATTACAATTGGATTGAAGGCAACGAATTCGGTTTTCTGCAACAATATGGATTCTACCTGTATGAAGGCAGTGACCAACCGGAGCAGGATGATGAGGGCGGGGTGTCCAGCGGGCGGTGCGGCGCCAACACGTTCACCAATAATTATGTGCACGATTACACGCTGGAGGCCATTCATCTGCAAAACGCCGACACGAATACCTTCGCGGGCAACACCTTCTCCGGGGGCGTCACGACGCTGCGGTTCGAAAGCGCCACGAACAATTTGGTGATGGGCAATGTGTTGCCCGCCAATACCCGGGTCTTGCTGGATGGCTCGGCTACGAATTTCGTCACGCTATTGATTCGCAACCAACCGGCGTTGGCGTTGCAGCTCGACCAGTTCAGCACGGCCACTTTGCTCGATAATCAGGGCGCGATCTTCGATTTCGCCCCCAGCGATGTGACCACCTTCGCCGATAGCGCGGGCTCGTCCCTCTCGGTGACCTCGGCGCAAATTGGGACCAGCACCAACAGTGTGGTGACGCGCAATTTCCTGGTCACCCCCGGTTTCGGGAGCAGCGTGCTTGTTAATCCCTCCGTTTGGAATACCGGTGGCGCTTTTAACAAAGCCTGGGTGGCTCAGGCGGCTTCGGATTCGATTCCGATCAATTATACGGTCGGCGATCTGCAGGCGGGTGTGACCTACAATGTCTACCAGAACGCCATCTTACTAACGACGGTAACGGCGGACGCTCAGGGATATATTTCCTTTGCGGCCATACCTGGGACCACGGCCGTCGTGGCTTACTCGGTCAGCACTCCATAATCTAGTGATAACCCAATCCAAACGCGCGGGGTCCAGAGGGCGGCGGCAACTTCGGTGGGGCGGCGGCTGGGGCCAAACCGGGCGCCTCGGCGCGCTGGCGCTTATCGCGCTCATGTTCGGTCTACACCCGGCCATGGCGGTGGACTTTCGGTGGTCGCAATCCTCGAACCGGCTGTATGTGAACGGTCCTGGTACGGTTACGTTAAGCGACATCAAGGTGGCCCAGGTCCTGGTGCCTCTGGAGCAGACCGCTCCCGGAGTTTGGCATTTGCGGGCGAACTTGATCTTGCAACAAGGCGCGCAATTGCTCCTACATGGGGTAAGCCTTGGCGGTGACGTGAACGAATTGCGGCTGCAAAGCAATAACACCACCAACGGTTTCGTTTGTATCAGCGCCGATTGGGGCTCCCTACACCTCCAGGGCACGACGGTTACTTCTTGGGATGACGCCGCAAACGGGCCCGATACCGAATATGAAACGTTCGGCCGGGCTTACCTTGGGGTGCGGTCCAGTTTGGCGGCTGATGGCGTAACCGCGCAAGAGTCGCGCATGGATATCATCGACAGCGAGATCGGTTACCTGGGCTACAATGGCTCGGAATCCTACGGTCTGACGTGGAAAGTGATCGGCGCCCATCCCGATCCCACCCTCAGCATTTTCGACTTTGTCAACGTTTACGGAGACATTCTCAACAGTCGGATACATCATAATTATTTTGGGGTGTACACTTATGGCCATTATGGCGGGCATTGGGCGAATAACGAAGTCGACCACAACGCCGGCTACGGCTTGGACCCGCACGATGACTCGGATTACTTGGTGATCGAAAAGAATCAAGTCCACGACAACGGCTGGGATGGCATTATTGCTTCCAAGCGTTGCGATCACTTGATCATTCGCGACAACGTATCGCGCGCCAACGGCCAGAACGGAATCATTCTGCATCGCAGTTCGAACGATTGCGTGGTGGAGAATAACCAGAGCCTGGACAACGGCACCACGGGGATCGTGATCACCGGCGGTTGGCGATGTGTCGTTCGGGGCAATCTCCTCGCGCGAAATGCGGAGGCGGGTTTGCGCTTGGACTTAGGCAGCGCCGATAACTTGATTGAAAACAACCTCTGCGAATCGAACGCGCTGTACGGCCTCTATTTGTATAAAAGCAGCGACCTGCCGGAACCGGATGACGATGCTCGACCGAAGCGCAATCGCTTCGTAAATAACCGAATTCAACACAATCAGCTCGACGGCCTCAACCTGGCCGACAGCGACGACAATGTTTTTGCGACCAACGTTTTTTACGACAATGGCACCAATTTAAGTTTTCGACGGGGATATCGCAATCGATTGGACGGCAACGATATTCCGGTTGGGGTGACCGTTAAAACTCTCGGGAGCATGTATGATCGGCCGGTGACGTACATCTCCAACCAATGGGTGTTGCGAATCCAAGTCGATTCGCGCAGTTCGACTATCTTTGAGGACGCGGACGGCCGGATTTTCGATCCGGAAGAGAAAGGCGCCACCACCACCGCCTCGACCGTGGGTTCAACGTTAGCCCTCACGGCGGCGGAAATTGGCACGACTTCCACCGTCATTGCGCGCAGTTTGTGGGGGCGCCCCTCGGAAGGCGCGGTGCTCATCAACCCCCGGGCTTGGACCAACGCAAACCAATTCATTCGGCAATGGGGGGCGCAATCCGAAACGCCGACTCAACAGGTGACCTACGTGGTGGGCGATTTGGAAGCCGGCCGTTCTTACATCGTGAGCAAAGCGGGCATTCCCTTTGCGACCCTGTCTTCGGACGCCAATCGCGTCCTCACTTTCACCGATGTTGCCGGTGTCACCAATGAAGTTCTATACACGGTTGAACCGGGGCCGAAGTTGCGATTCGAGAAAATGGGTGGCAACCTGGTGATCTCCTGGCCGGCCGGACAACTCCAGCGCGCCACCAGCTTGTCGCCTCCCAATTGGCAGGACGTGATCACCACCAACGGCCAGTTCAGCGTCCCCTTCAACCCTTACGAGCGGATGGAACTCTTTCGGTTGATTCAAACCGAAAGTGATCCACCGTGAGCCCCGCGGGCGTATGACCCGGGGGCGATTTTGGCGTGACTATGAGTTCTGACCTATGAATAACCTTCCTGCGCAAATCGTAACGATGGATCAATTATCCACCCTCCTCTCCGGCGGCGAACACGTCACTCGCTGGCGGGTTAACGCCCCGGATCGTCCGAGCCTCCCCTCTCGGCGAGCGACTCGGGCGACGCGAAAGAGCCGTTCAAGCGCCGCGCGTTTTCCAAGCCCGGAAACCACTACCTGGCGGCTAGCTCAACGCATGGTTCTCGGTTGACTGGCAAGCGGTTCGAATGCCGGTCCGGAACCGGGCTGAGTTTACCGGGGTTGCCGCCCGAGGCGAAGCCGAGATTGCCGCCGTCTTTTGGCTGGGTGAGGCGCGGTTGCTCAAAACCACAATTGTCGGCATAAATTATTATCAGGCAACGCTATCCACTGCTGGTTGCCGAGTTATCTCCACGTTTGGCCGCAGGCTCGATTCCGTTGGGCCAACCCTTCCGTCTCGTTTTCATTCATGGGGTCGCTATTGATTACGCATACTCGTTTCGCCGCGCCTTTGTTGCCCAGCGTTCACGGTTGCTCGCACCGGCGTCGCCATATGGTTTGCCGTCCTAATGACGCTCGGGTTTCGGCTGGCACAATTTCAGTGACGCCATAAGGCGGTTGCCCGTATAGTGTTCCCCTGGCGTCTCGACGCCGGACGCCTGCCCGCCAGCGTGGTTTTGGCGGGGATCAAGATATCATGGAAACAAATACGGTTCAGTTGGCGACGGTGATACTTCGGCCCGGCGAGGCGGATCGGGTCATTGCGGGGCATCCTTGGGTGTACGCGGGCTCGGTGCTCAAATTAACCCGGCCCGTCGAAGATGGCATGGTGGTGCAGGTGAAAGACCACCGCCAGCGGTTTTTAGGCGTTGGCCTCTATAACTCCAAGTCCAAGATCAACGTGCGAATGATCGCCCCGGAGCGCGTGGCGTTGGACGAGGCCTTTTTCGAGACGCGCATCCGCGCCGCCCTGGCCGTGCGCACCCGGCATATGCCAAAGGCCACCACCTTCCGCGTGGTCAATGCCGAAAGTGATTTTTTAAGCGGCTTGATCGTGGACAAGTACGAAGACGTCCTGGTGCTGCAAACCTCCGCGCTCGGCATGGACCGCTTGAAGCCGGTGATCCTCGCCGCGTTGCGCAAGATTTTTTCGCCCAAGGCAATCGTGGAGCGCAACGACGCCGCTTCCCGGCGGTTCGAGGGGTTGCCGGAAATCAATGGATTGATGGAAGGCGCGCTACCCAAGCCCGCTGACGATGAATCGGTCATTTCCGCCAGCGAAGTCTGGGTGCGCATGAATGGTTTGCGGTTCGTGGCGGATTTGCTCGCCGGGCATAAGACCGGCCTGTATCTGGATCAGCAAGTGAATCAGCAACGCGTTTCCGAGTTTTGCCCGGGCGCGCGGGTGCTGGATTGTTTCGCGTTCCAGGGCGGTTTCGCTTTGCACGCCGCCCGGGCGGGCGCGGCGAGCGTAGTCGCCTTGGATCAGAGCCAGGAGGCGCTGGCCGCCGCGGCGCGCAACGCCCAAACCAACGGCTTGGAAAAACTCTGCGAATTCGTCAACACCAACGCGTTCGACTGGCTCAAAAACGAGACCGCCGCGCGTCCGCACGAGAAACCGGTGCCGCGTTTCGACGTAATCATTCTCGATCCCCCCTCCTTCACCCGCAACCGTCAGGCGGTCGGGGACGCCATGCGCGGCTACAAGGAAATCCATCTGCGCGCGTTGAAGCTTTTGAAGCCCGGCGGCACGCTCGCCACTTTCTGCTGCTCGCATCACGTGGATGCCGTCAAATTCCTGGAAACGATCATCGACGCTTCGGTGGACGCGCATCGCCGCATCCGGCGGGTGGCGGCTTACAGCCAGTCGCCCGATCACCCGATTATTCCCGCCATCGCCGAGACCGAATACTTAAAGGGTTTTGCCTTCGAGGCGGTGGATTAGGCCGCGCCCGGGGTGGCTTGGCGCCCGAATTGGGGCGTGGTTATTTATTGTCCCGTCGGCGGGCGCCCGTTAGGATGTCATCGGTAATAGGAAGACGCTTATGACGATACTACTGGAAAAATGCCTGGCGGGCTATCGCGGTTTTCTAATGAGCGGGGTAATTCTGCTCGGCGCTACGGCGGGGGTTTGCGGCAAGGACGCCCCGGCGACGGCGGCTATGGGGTTCACCGGCCCGGAGATTTTCCCGATTGATAGCGGTATCAGCCATCTGCGGGTGGCGGATATCGACGGCGACGGATTGAACGATGTGGTCGTGGTGAACAACGACCGCTCGAAGATCAATATTCTCTATAATCAGACGGGCAAAACCAACGCCGTCGATAAATCCGCCCTCAAGCGGGAACTGAACGATCTGCCGCCCGACGCCCGTTTCCATATCAAATCCATCGCGTCGGAGAAGCACATTACTAGCCTGGTCGTGAAGGATTTAAATGGGGATGGCCGGCCGGATTTGGCCTATTACGGCGACCCCAAGGAACTGATCGTCCAGTATAACCAGGGCACCAACGGTTGGAGCGCGCCCAAGAAATGGGCCATCGAAGATGGCGCCCCCGGCATGGACGCTTTGGCGGCGGGCGATTTGAATGGCGACGGCTTGCGGGATTTGATCTTGCTCGGCGAGAATTGCTGCTATTTCCTGGCTCAGAAAAAGGACCACGAATTGGCGGAGCCGGAACGGTTGCCCTATTCGGGCGCGGTCAAAGCAATCCAAGTCCTAGATATCAACGGCGACGGCAAGGATGATTTGCTGCTGGTGAATTGGGAGAACAACCACCCCTTCCGGTTCCGGCTGCAAAACCAGGAGGGGCAGCTCGAGCCGGAGATCTATTTCGCCCTGGCGCCTTCGCGATCCTATTTAGCCGAGGATTTAAACGGGGATCACAAGACGGAAATCGTCACCATCGCCCTGCAAAGCGGACGGGCGCAACTGTCGAGTTTCAGCGCGGCGGCGGCGGCGTCCTTGGTTAATGAGTTGCGCGCCGGCCAGTTTCAAGTCATGCCGTTGACCAAGACCGGCAAAGTCAAACGCGGGGTCCTATGGGCGGATATCGATGGCGATCAACGCGCCGATCTGCTCGTGTCCGAGCCCGATGGGGGGCAGATCACCCTGTTCCGGCAAAAGGAAAACGGGGCCTTGGACGCCTCGCGTAGTTTCTCGACGCTCACCGGGGTGGGGGAGATCGCGGCGGCGGATTGGGACAAGGATGGGCATAACGAAGTGTTTCTCCTCAGCGGGGACGAGCGGCAAATCGGCGTGACGCGGTATGAAAACGGCAAGCTGCCGTTCCCGAAAATCCTGCCGGTGGACGGTAAGCCCCTGGCGATGGCCGCCGGCATCTTGGAAACGGACGCCCCGCCGTGCCTGGCGGTGATTGTCGATCAAGACGGCAAGCGCAATCTCCAAATCCACCGGCCCAATGGCCTCGCCAAGAGCGTAAAATTGGCGGACTCGTTCAAATCCAATCCGACGTCCCTCACCCTCATGGATGTCGACCAAGATGGCTTGAACGATTTGGTGGTGCTCGTTCCCTTCGAAAAAATTAAGATCCTCAAGCAAGTGGCGGGCGGCAATTTCGAGGAAAACGATGTCACCCCGCCCGGCGGCAACGCCGACCAACCCTGGCTGGCCAAGTGCGACGTGGACGGCGACGGGAAGCCGGAGTTGGTGCTCGGGCAGAAGAATTTTGTGCGCGCCGTGACGCTCCAGAGCGAGGTGAACGCCTCCGCCCCCTCGAAAGTCGTGTGGAATTTAAAAGTCAAAGAACAGATCAACGGCGCCGGCAGCAGTTCCAAAATCACGGGCGCCGCCCTGGTGCCCAAGGGATCGGCGGCGGGCGGCGTGGGGGCCCTGTTCCTCCTGGATGCCGAGCGCAAGGCGCTTTCCGTGTGCGAGCGGGATGCGGCTGGAGTGTGGAAAATCGTGAAGAATTTGCCCTTGCCCGCCACCGATTACGCGGGGTTGCAGCCCGTGGCTTTGGGCGGTACGAACGGTTCGCTCGCGTTCATCGGTCTCAATTCCGTGGCCTGGATGTCTTTTCAAGGCGAGGTATGGGAACTCAAGGAATTGGACGGTTACGAAACGCCGGTGAAGGATGGCTATTTGCACGATGTGGTGGCCGGGGCGTTCAACCCGAGCGGGCCCAAAGACCTGGTGTTCCTGGAAACCGCCAAGAACTACGTCGACCTCGTGTCCTTCGAGGCTTCCGGCAAGTTGGTGCCGATCAATCGCTGGCGGGTTTTCGAGGAGCGCACCTTTCGCAGTCGCCGGGCGAGCGAAGGGTTTGAGCCCCGGGAAGCCTGCGTCGCCGAGGTGACGGGCGATAAGCGCAACGACCTGCTCCTGATCGTTCACGACCGCGTGCTGCTCTATCCGCAGGAGTGAAGCCGGAAAAAGCGCATGACGGAATCCCCGTGCTTGAGCAGCTTGGCTTCCTCCCAGGGAGCCACGACCTCCAGCGTGTCGCGCTTGGTGTGGCCTAGGACGAACCGGCCCTCCGACGTGAGCAGGCGCGGTAAATCAGGATCGTCCAGCAAACGCTGGGCGAAGGAGGTCGAACGGCGGCCCAAATTCTTCTCCCCATACGGTGGATCGGCGAGGATCAGATCGAATTCCTTACCCGCCGCCGCCAATTGGGGCAGGGCGGAAAAGACGTCCTGGATGCGCACGTCGAAGCTGCTGGACGGGAGTTTCGCGACGGCCAGGTTTTGTTTGATGAACTCGCCGTGACGATGACTTAACTCGACGCACAGCGCGTGGGTGGCGCCCCGGCTGAGGGATTCGAGGCTCAACGCTCCCGTGCCGCCGAATAATTCCAGCACGCGCGCGCCCGCCACCCGCTCCCCCAGGCTGTTAAACAAGGCTTGGCGCACCAAGTCCGGCGTGGGCCGCACGTCGTATCCCTTCGGCGCTTTCAAGATCGTTCCGGCCGCGAGGCCGCCAATGATTCGCATTCCCGGATTATGCGGAACCGGACGGGAGCTGTCAGCCATGATTTCAAAGCGCCCGGCGGTGGGAGAGCGGAGGCTGGATTAGGCTGATTTTAGGCCCTGCCGACGCGGTTGCGACCCGCCGGTCCGCCGGTTCCAGGGGAGGCCATTCAAAAAAAGGCCGTTATTTCGCGTTTTTCTCGAAGCGACAGTTTACAAACCTCAGGATGTGTGTATGTTGATAATCGTACTCACAGAATTAGCGGGTGCTTCTTAACGAAGTTTAGAAAAAAATCAAAAACATTATGGGCGACAAATCTCCGAAAGCGGTGCAGAAAAAAACCTCGCAAAAATCAACCAAGGCTAATGCGGTCACCAAGAAGAAATTGGAAGCCGTAGCCGCCAAGACAGCGGTTACCAAGAAAAAATAAGGCGGAATCCTGAGTATTCAACTGGGCTGCGCCCACCACGGCGCGGCCGGTTTTGCGACCGTCGGCGAGCTTAAATTGGCTGGCGAGTCCCCCGGAGGCCTTCGCCTTCGGTTTTTGCGGTGGCGGGAAAAATGTCGATGGACGCGCCTAGGCGTCCGATGCTATATTTTTCCCATGATTACCCCGAAGCCTTTCACTATTCGTCGGCGGCGATTTCTGGCGGCTTTAGCCGTGGGCGGCGTTTTAGCCGCCGTTAGCCGGTTGCCGGCCCAGAACGCTCCCGCCATCATTCCCCGCAAAGGCCGCTTAAAACAGGCGGTGTGTGGTGGCGTATTCTCCGGCCTTAAACTGGAATTGGACGGCATGTGCCGTGAGACCGCCCGGCTCGGGCTGTATGGCATCGATTTAATTGCTCCCAGCGCCACCCTCAAGCAATATGGCTTGCTGCCCACCATGGTGCCCGGCGGCAGCGGCATTCAATATGGCGTAAACGATCAGCGCAACCACGCCGATATCGAAATCAAAATGCGCGCGGCTATCCAGACTGCGGCCGAGGCGGGCGCGCCCAATGTGATCGTCCTCTCCGGCGGCCGCAAAGGCATCACCGACGAGGAGGGGTTGGCTGCCAGCGTGGAGTTTTTCAAGCGCGTCAAAGGTTTCGCGGAAGAGAAAAAAGTGACCCTTTGCCTGGAACTTCTCAATAGCAAGGTCAATCACCCCGGTTACATGTGCGATCACACCGCCTGGGGCGTGAAACTCTGCCAACAAGTCGATTCCTCCCGGGTTAAACTGCTCTACGACATCTACCATATGCAAATCATGGAGGGAGATGTCATTCGCACGATTCGCGATAATATTCAGTACATCGGCCATTTCCACACCGCCGGCAACCCGGGCCGCCATGAGTTCGACGACACCCAGGAACTCAATTACGCCGCCATTTGCCAAGCCATCGCCGACACCGGCTACCAAGGCTACCTTTCCCACGAATACACCCCTACGCGCAATCCGCTGGAAACCCTCGAAAAAATGGTTCGCATCTGCGAGGTGTAGCGGCGTGGTTGCGGTTTGCCTGGCGATATCCGTTTTGCTGCGACATGGGGTTTGCTTGAAGGCGGGGCGCAATTTGCCAAGCCGCGGGAGCCAGCTTCGGGGAAGAGCGTCCAGACGCTCGCTCAGGCGAGCCTAATGGGAAGACGGATTATTCCCCTGGTGTGTTTTACCAGCCTGCCGCCGGCCAGCGACGCGTTAATTCGTCAGGGGCTTGGGGGCTGGCGAGGGGGCGTCTTTTGCGCCGACCGGGGCGAAGTTCACGCCGGATTTCGGGTACGCCAGGAACGCCGCCCAATAGAGGAACCCCGCAAAAATGAGCGCCGCCGTGTATCCGTAATTGAACGCGATCAGCAGGGCGAGGCACGAGCCGATGACACTGGCGGCGCCGTTGACCGCGAATCCCCAGTCGATTAAATCCCCCACTTTCGCCGCGCCTAAAGCGAAGGGCATGCCCATGAAAAACCCGATGGGCATGGTGAAGACCATCGTCATCAAAAACCGGACCGGAAAGGGCATAAAACTGCCGGCCAGCGCGCAGGGACGAAACCCCACGATCTCCAATCCGAGCAGCAGGATAATCATGCCGAAGAGGGTGCGCGGTTGGAACGTCATGGCTTTTCGGCTGCCCGCGCCCCCGGCGATCAACAGGCCAAGCAGAACGGCGGCGAAACTGTAGGCCGAGGCTCCCAGGCTCAGCGTGTAACGCTGAATCAAAATCACCTCGATGCTGATAAAACCGGCGCCGATCGCAAAGAAGTAAAACCACGCGTGGCCGTTGAGTTTAGCGCCGGTTCCCCGATACGGCAGCAAATGAATCGGCAGCGATAGCAGGATGGTCAGGACCAGCACGGTGAGCAGGATGAGTTTGGCGATCGGAAAACCGTTATATTCAAAACCCGTCAACTTCGATAAATCCTGGCCGCGGACATTTTTCATCAGCCCCAATTGGGCCGTAAAGGGGCGGTCGTCCGTGGTCGGGGACAGGTCGATGAGGGATTGGTTTTGCGCCCGCCGCCAGCCGGTTTGCGCGATTTGATTAATGGTGTTGGTTTTGAGCGCCTCCGCGCAAGGGTAGAGCAGATGAATCTGGTCAAAATTCTTCGCGGTCAGCGGGACAAAGACGGTATCCAGAAACGCGCGATCCAGTTTTTCCTTGGCGACGACGATCATTTTGCGTCGCATGGCGGGCAAATCATAGACCGCGATGTGCTCCTCAGCGGGGGACACACCCAAGGCCTCCAGCGCCTCGATGGCGGAGGAACAGACGCGGGGTATGTAGAACTGATGTTCCATGACCAGGATTCCCCGGTCCGAGAGGGCGCGGTAGTAATCCATGAACGCCTCTTTGGTAAACAAGAAATTCTCGGCCAGGGCGAACGCCCCGGAACCCAGGGCGGCAAAGGTGTTGGAACTGAGCGAAAAGATTAGGTCGAAGCGATTCCGGTGGTTGCGGGCGAATAACCGCGCGTCTTCGGTGAACACTTTCACCCGGGGATCGTGGTAGATGTCGCCCGAGAATTCGCGCAGTTCGCCCGTCCGCAGCAGCCGGTTTATTTCCGGCATGACCTCGACCGCGCACACGTCCGCGGCCCCATGCATCAGCGCTTGCAGCACGTCGCCGCCGCCGCCGGCGCCCACGGACAAAAAGCGGCAACCGGGTGATCGCCGGATTAAATTTTTCAAGTTGATGGCGAAGGGGATGGCATTGCTCCAATTCCCGTCGAACCGAATCACCGGGGTGTTGGCGGCGTGGTCGATGTTGATGCCGAAAGCTTGGGGGTTATCCGCGTACACTTTGATGAGCCCCATGGAATCCCAGTGGCGATATTTAATGGGCGCGCGTTCGGCTCGCTTCGGCAAATAGAGGTTCCAGGGGCAAACCAGCAAGCCGACGAGGGCGGCGAGGCCGATCACGCTCAGGTATTTAATTCTACCTGGCAGCAAAAGGACGCCCGCGATGAGTGGGATGACGAGCAACAAGGCCGCGTGCGGTACGCTGAGGAGATTCATGAGTCCCACCGCCGCGATCGCCCCCAGCGAAGCTCCCGCCAGATCGCACGCGTATAGTTTGGGAAAATCGGGCCCGGCCATTTTAAACCACCGGGCGATGACCACTCCGGCGCAATAAAACGGAGCCCATAAAAGGAGGATGGCTCCCGCCAGTTTTACGAGGTTCAAGCGAGCCGTGAATAATTCGTTAAAATGCAGCCCCAGCGAAAGCACGAGCACCGGAGAGGCGAGGGCGAAAAAAACGGCTAAACCGCCAAACCAACCCGTGAAACCGACGGTATTGGCACGCTTGAACAGGCGCAGCGAAAGCGAGCCGAAGCTCAGCCCCAAGATCGCCAGCGAGACAATAAGAAAGGCAAAGGTGTGAAAAAACTCGGCCGCTAAAATCCGCGTCCAAACGATTTCCAGGGCGATCAGGGATGCGCTGATCAAGCCGATTGAATAATAGGAATACTTGCTCATTAAAATAGGCGCGCTCGCCACTCGGGCAATAGCTATGCTCGTCCCTTTTGTGAAGCGCACTGCGATGAAGCAACTTTTACGATAACGAGGCCCGTTTCGCAAGCCCAGTTCAAGCTTGGCTTCGCGGTGCGCATCAACCGGTGGCACCGGTGTTTTTCGCAAAGAAAAGTTGGACACACACGCGGGGGTTCGCCATTCTTAGCCCGTCAGCAACAACGAGTAATACGGATCATGAGAACACTTATTATCGGCGTGGATAGTGGCACCCAATCCACCAAGGTTTTGGTGGTGGACGCGAAGAATGGCAAGGTTTTATCGTCCGCCGCCCAGGGTTACGAGTTGATTCCCCAGTTGCCTCCGGGCGCCAAGGAACAACATCCCCAAGATTGGCGCCAGGCGGCGGCGCAAGCCATCCGCGAAGCGCTGAAAGCGGCCAAGGCTTCGCCCGCCGAGGTCAAAGCGATCGGTGTCAGCGGTCAGCAACACGGTTTCGTGCCCCTGGATAAGCGGGGTGAAGTGATCCGTCCGGCCAAATTGTGGTGCGATACTTCGACGGCCGCCGAGTGCGAAGAGATCACCGCCCGGCTGGGAGGCTTGAAATCCACCCTCAAGGCCTTGGGCAACGCCGTGCTGCCCGGCTTCACCGCCTCCAAAATTCTATGGCTTAAAAAGCACGAACCCGCGAATTTCAAACGCTTGGCGACGGTGCTGCTGCCCCATGATTATTTGAATTTCTGGCTCACCGGCCGTTGCGTGATGGAATATGGCGACGCCAGCGGCACCGCGCTGCTGGATGTGCGCAAGCGCAAGTGGTCGGAGCCGGTGCTCCAGGCGATCGACGCGAGTTTGGGAGGGAAATTGCCGGAATTGATTTCGAGCGAGCAACCGGCCGGTGTTTTGCAAGCCGCTACGGCCAAGGAATTGGGCTTGGGCACGGACGTTGTTGTGAGCGCGGGCGGGGGTGATAACATGATGGGCGCCATTGGCACGGGCAATACGGCCGCCGGGGTTATCACGGCCAGCTTCGGCACGAGCGGCACGATCTACGCTTGCGCGGAGCAGCCGGTGGTGGACCCGCAAGGGGAGATCGCGGCGTTTTGCGATTCCACCAATCGTTGGCTGCCGTTGCTCTGCACGATGAATGTGACCGTGGCCACCGAGATGGCGCGGAATTGTTTCGGCTGGGATGTGAAAACGTTGGATGCCACCATCGCCAAGACCCCGGCCGGTTCCGGTGGCGTGGTGTTGCTGCCCTATTTGGAAGGCGAGCGCACGCCGAACGTCCCCGACGGCACGGGCGTGTACCTGGGGGTGAACCAGAAAACCTGCGCCCCGGGCAATCTGGCCCGGGCCGCCATGGAAGGAGCGACGATGGGCATGAATTACGGTTTGCGCCGACTGGCGGAACTGGGGGTCAAACCCACGCAGATTCGCGCCACGGGCGGCGGCGCCAAGTCCAAGGTCTGGCGGCAGATCATGGCGGATGTTTTCAACGCCGAAGTCGTCACGCTCAAAGTCAGCGAAGGCGCGGCCTATGGCGCGGCGCTCCAGGCCTTGTGGTGCTGGCGACGGCAACAAGGGGAGTCGGTGGGCATTCAGGAAATCACGGCCGCGTTTGTGCGGGTAAACCCCGCCGAAACCGCGCAGCCCAAAGCCGCCAACGCGGCGGTTTACGCGGAATTGCAAGGGTTGCAAGACCGCTTGTCGCAGGCCCTGCGCGAGGTCTTTCCCGCGCATCGCAAGTGGGTCACGCGCTAAGAGTTGCGCGTGTTTTATTTTTTGTGCGATTCCCAAAATGGTGTATATTAGCGGTGGAATACGGGGAAGCAGTGTTACCAGTGGCACGCATATATACAATCGCGGTCGTCAAGCCAGTTGGGGCTGGCTTCTCTTTAAGTATCCCAACACTGCGTCAACGTTCGTTGATCAGCCGGGTTTCCCAATGGCAAATCGTGGATTCGCACCTAAACTCCACCTTGGTTTATACTTATGAAATTAGTCCTCACCACACATAACCTATCCCTAACCAAAGCGATCGAAACCCACATCCAAGAGAAGTTGGACAAGTTGGATCATTTCGATCATCAGGCGGTCGATGCCCGGGTGACGCTCGAGCAAGACCATAATCGGGCGCCCGAACGCCAGTTTTCCTGCTCCGTGCGTTTAAGCGTTCCCGGCCCGGATTTGTTCGCGGAGGACTCGGAGAAGGATCTCTATTCGGCGATCGATCTGGTCGTGAAAAAGCTCGAGCAACAGATCCGGACCCGGCAAAGCAAGTACAAAGCTCGTAAACACACCGAAGGCGCCAAGGGCAAGCAAGAGCGGTTGGAAAAGGATGCGGAAGCGGCGTCCGAAACGCCGGCTTGATTCTCCGCGCGCGCATCGTGTTGCCAGTGTCGCAGCCGCCCATCGAAAATGGCGCTGTGGCACTGGATCAAGGCAAAGTCATTCGTGTGGGTACTTGGGAGGAATTGGGCTCCCCAAGGGACGCGATTGACTTGGGGGACGTTATTCTCTTGCCGGGTTTGGTCAATTCCCACTGTCATCTCGATTACTCGGGCATGGGGGATAAAATACTCCCGCCTTCGTCTTTCCCGGACTGGATCAAACTGCTCATCGGCTACAAAAGCGAAACTTCCCTCGAGCAATTCGCGAAGTCCTGGCTGGAAGGGGCGCTAATGCTCGCCCAAACCGGCACGACGACCGTGGCGGATATCGAGTCGTTTCCCGAAATACTGCCCCGGGTGTTGCCCCACCTGCCGTTGCGGTTGTTTTCCTTTTTAGAAGTGCTCAGCCCCCGGGCGACCCCGGTTGCGCCCGCGGAAGTTTTGCAAAACTTTTTGCGCCGCGTTCCCTTCGAGCGCTTGGGCGGGCAGGGCGCGCAGCCCAACCGCTGGCCTCAGCCCATGATGGCGGGGGGAGTCAATCCCGGTTGGTGGTTTGGCCTTTCCCCGCACGCCCCCTATTCGACCACGCCCGAATTGCTGGCCGCCTGCCAAGAATTGGCGGCCCGCCACGGTTGGCGGCTAGCCTCCCATATTTCGGAATCCGAGCCCGAATTCCAAATGTATATGTACGCCACCGGCGCTTTGCACGAGTGGTTGCGCAACCAGCGCGATATGGCCGATTGCGGCCATGGCTCTCCGTTGCGCGTTTTCGACCAAGCGGGTCTCATCCATGAATCCATGCTGGCGGTGCATATGAATTACTTGTGGCTGGATGACGCGGAAATCCTGGGCCGGCGCGGCGCCAGTGTCGCGCATTGCCCGCGCAGCCACCGGTATTTCAAGCATGGCTGTTTTCCGCACCGCGCCTTGACGGGCGCCAAGGTCAATATCTGCCTGGGCACGGATAGCATGGCTTCCATGGAAAGCGGGCCTAATGGAACGTCCGGGCTGAATATGTTCACCGAGATGCAAATGTTCGCCTCCTGGGATAGCACGGTTTCGGCGGAACATATTTTGCGTCTGGCCACCGTAAATGGAGCGCAAGCCCTCGGTTTGAAAGGCCGCCTCGGGCAGCTTTCCGCCGGGGCTTATGCGGATTTGATCGCCATCCCTTACCCCGGGGGCAAAACTTCCGTGTACGAAAAAGCCATTCACCATCAAGGCCCGGTCTCGGCGTCGATGGTGGGCGGCCGCTGGGTCGTACCGCCGATTTCGGCCGAGCTGGATGCCTCGCTGCCTTGGTTAGCCGGCCGGCCGGCGGGCGCTTGATCCGTTTGGCCAGCCGATGGGGGTAAAAGAGGCTCGCCCTGGCCGGAGAATCGCACTATCACTTTGCCATGTCCTCGGACAACGAAACAACGCCGCCGGTGGTGTGGATTACGGGCGCCGCCGGCGGGCTGGGGCAGGGATTAGTGACGGCTTTCCTCGCGGAAGGCTGGCGGGTGGCCGCCTCGTTTCATCGCCATCCGATTTCTGTATCCAATTCCCATCTAATGTCTTGCGCTATGGCGGTGGATTCAGCCGAAGCCGTGCATCGGGTGCGAGATGAAATCCTGGCCACTTGGGGGGGCGTGGATGTGTTGATCAATAACGCGGGCCTCGCCGCCGACCAATTGCTTAGCCGGATGGAGGAAGCGGCGTGGGATAGAGTCCTTTCCGTGAATTTGAAAGGCGCTTTTTTATGCGCCCGGGCGGTGTTGCCCGAGATGATTCGCCGGCAGCGCGGGCATTTAATCCATATCGGCTCGTACTCTGGTCGCCAAGGCGCGGCGGGGCAGGGGAACTATGCCGCCGCCAAGGCCGGCCTGCTGGGGCTATCCGCCGCCCTCGCGCGGGAAGGGGGGCCCCACAATGTTCGCAGCAATGTCCTTTTGCCGGGGGTGTTGCCCACGGGTATGACCGCCACCCTGCCGGCCGCTCAACTGCGCGCATTCGCCAACGCAAATGTTTTGGGCCGAATTAATTCCGTGGCTGAAGTAGCGCGCTTTGCCGCCTTTTTGGCGCGGTTGGAAAACGTTTCCGGCCAGGTATTTCAGCTCGATAGCCGGATCGTGCCGTGGACCTGATTTTCGGCGCGGGACTCTCCTTGCCAAACCCCAGTTAGGGTCTAGACTTTGGCCCCTCATGTTCGATCTGAGCACGCTCAATCCTCAACAGCGAGAGGCGGTGGAAACCATTCACGGTCCGGTCCTTATTTTGGCCGGCGCCGGAACGGGCAAGACGCGGGTGATCACCTTTCGCATCGCCTATATGGTGCGCCAAGGCATCGCGCCGGAGCATATTTTGGGGGTGACCTTCACCAACAAAGCGGCGCGGGAGATGCGCGAGCGCGTGGCGCAATTGATCCCGCGCGGCGCCGCCAAAAAAGAGGGCGAACCGAAGCCGGGTTTCACCATTTCGACCTTCCATTCCCTGTGCGTGCGGATTCTGCGTAAACACATCGAGCGCCTGGGGTACAAAACCAATTTCGTCATTTACGACGAGTCCGACCAGTTGAGCGTGGTGAAAAAAATCCTCAGCCAAATCTCGGATAAAGGCGCCAAAGCCGATCCGCGCGAGGTGCTGGCGTTGGTTAGCCGGTTTAAGAACGCCGGGCCGGGCATGCGCTTCGACAGTCCGAACGTCGCCGCGCTGGCCGAGCATATGAAGTCCCGGTACGACAGCGCCCTGCGCGCGTGCAACGCGGTTGATTTCGACGATTTGATCCTGCTCACGCTCCGGTTGCTGGAGGAATTTCCCGAAGTCTTGGAGGCCTGCCGTCAGCAATACCAGTACGTGATGGTGGATGAGTACCAGGACACCAACAGTTCGCAATTCCGGCTGGTGCATCTGCTCACGGAAAAGCACCGCAACTTTTGCGTGGTGGGCGACGATGACCAAAGCATCTACGGTTGGCGCGGGGCGGAGATTGCCAACCTGCTCGACCTGGAAAAGTATTACCCGGAGGTCAAGATCATCAAACTGGAGCAAAACTACCGCTCGACCAACACGATCCTGAACGCGGCCAACGCGGTGATCAAACACAACGCGCGCCGGCGGGTGAAACAACTGTGGTCGCAAAAAGGGGCGGGCGGCAAGATTCTGCTCTACGCGCACGCCAACGAGGAGTTGGAGGCCAAAGCCGTGGTGGAGAACATCGAATGCGACCGCATGATGCGGTTGGTGCCTTGGGAGCACCAGGCCATTTTGTTTCGCACGAACATGCAGTCCCGCCCGCTTGAGACGGCCTTGCGCCAAGCCTCCGTGCGGTACCGTCTGGTGGGCGGTCAAAGTTATTTCGACCGCCGGGAAATCAAGGACGTGCTGGCGTACCTGAAAATGCTGCTGAACCCGCGCGACGATATCAGCTTGCTGCGCATCGCCAATTTGCCGGCGCGCGGCTTGAGCGATCTGACCATGGAGCGCCTGGTAACCGCTAGCCAGGCGCGGAATTGCCCGGTTTACACGGTGATGCAACACACCGACGTGCGGGATAGCTTCGCCCCTAAAACCCGGGAAGCCATCGGCGAGTTCCTGCAATGGATCGAGCAAACTCGCGAACCGCTCGTCCAGGGCGCGCTGCCATCGCTTAAAGTCTGGGCCGAACGGTTCCTGGCGGACATCGCTTACACGGGCGAGGTGCGGCGGACCGAAAAGACGCCGGAAGCCGCCGAGAGCCGCATCCTGAATATCAAGGAACTGTTAGCCACCATGGACGGTGAAAGCTCCGGCCCGGGCGCGCCGGTGGAGCGGTTGCAGACGTTCTTGGAAAAGGTCAGCCTCGACAACGACCGTCCCAGCGAGCGCGAGACCGAGGGCAGCGGCGTGACGTTGATCACGATGCACAGCTGCAAGGGACTCGAGTTTCCCCATGTCCAAATCGTGGGCTTGGAGGATGGCTTGCTACCGCATACCCGCTCCAAGGAAGAAGGCACGCTTGATGAGGAGCGGCGGCTCTTCTATGTCGCCATCACCCGCGCCATGAAAGCGCTCTCCATCAGCCATTGCCTAGCCCGGCGCAAATACGGGCAGACCACGCCCTGTCATCCATCGCCGTTTCTGAAGGAATTGCCCGAGGAATTAGTCGAGTGGGTCGACGCGAAATCGACCCAACCCGTCGCTCCCGCCAGCGGCAAAAGCCTGTTCGACGCGATGCGCGCCTTGATCGACGAATAACCCGCGTCGGGCGCTATTCGCAGTGAAGGCGTTGGATGGCTTGCTTGTCTTCCAAGCGCAGCCAGGTGTCGAAGGCGGCGGCGCCTTCCTTGAGTTGAATCACGCGCGAGCCTTTGGCGAACCCCTCTTTGCCATAGGTGTGGTAACTGATGCCCCGCACGTACCCCAGCCAGACGCCGTTATAGCCCGCGATGAAATCGTTGACGTGGTCGTGGCCGCAGAAGACGCCCTTAAGGTCGCGCTCCTCGAGCATGGCCGCCCACATGCCGCCGTTGATTTCGGAGTCGCACACGCTCTCTTGCTTGACGCCGACCACGGTGCCTTTGTGAAACGCCAGGTTAAATTCCGGCAGCGGGATGTGGAAAAAGGCGTAGGATGGCACCGGTTGGCCTTGGTTGGCGGCTTTGTAAAAGGCCGAAGCCTTGCGATACCATTGGACTTGGTCCTCGCGAATCCAATCGTAGCAATCGTAAACGCCATCCTTGAAGTAGGCGTTGGAGTCCAGCACGTAAAGCAAGGCGGCGGGCCGTTGGCCGTCCTTATCCATGACGGGCAAAATGAAATTGCTGTAGCCGTGAATCTCCTCCGGCCCCATGCGGGAGAGGCTTCCCGGCAGGCCCACCGTGCAAGCGTGGGCGGCTTTGCGGCTGATCCCGCCCCACTCGGCGTCATGGTTGCCCAGGGTCGAAGCCCAGGGAATGCCGCGGCGGACCACGGGTTCGGTCATTTGCAGGTAGCCCTCGCGCACTTTATCCAAATGGTCGCTCAGGCTGTTATCACCGGTGTAAATGACGAAATCCGGCTTTTCCTCCTCCAGGATGGTGTCCATAGCCTTGAGGGTTTGTTTATCCTTGTCCGCAAAACCGTTCCAATGAACGTCGCCGAAAGCCACAATTTTAAAGGTGTGGTCTTCCCGGAATTTCAGCGTTGATTTCAGCGGAGTGAACGATTCCTGGTTATCCGCGCGGGCGATCCAAGCCGCCGCGAGGCACGTCAAGCTCACAAGCAATATCCGATTCATATATTTCACTCAGGTTCAGGGCTGGCATATTCGGTCGCCGGGACGCTGGAGTTGGCCTTCGCCAAAATGGGGAAGGGGTTGGTTTTGGGATGCCACCGATGACCGATGGATGGCAATCTGCGAAACCGACCGGGCACGGTCAAGCGAAAAGGAAAAACCACCGGGAAAGCCGCTTCGGCGGGTCTATTGGGCGGGCAGCCAGAAGCTTAGGGCCGCGCACAAACTGGCGGGGTCGTCGCAGTGAGCGCACTGGCCATCACCGGAAACGATACCGAATCCGGGGCCGTAGGCGCGGCCATTCACGACGCAAGCGTTGGTGGCGCAAGTCTGGATTTGTTTCAGGCCTTTGGCGATAACCTCCGGCCGCCCGCCATCCAGTTCGTATTTCCAGCCCACGAGCAGGCTGGCGGGGTGCCAGGCGCGCAGGCGCGCGATAATCTTAGGGGTAGGGCTCAGTTCGGCTAGGAGCGCGCCATCCTGAGTCGGGATTTTGCGGGCGTTTACTTCGGCCAGCGTGCCATCCGCCTGCCGCCGCCAGATTTTCGAGACGCTAAAATCGCTGACCGCCGCGGCGTGGAAAATGGCGGCGCAGGCATCTGAACCCAGCTCGCGCAACTGGTCGGCCAAATTTTGCGTGGTGGTGAATTCGCGGACGCGCACCTTCGGAACGGCCGCGCGCACGGTGGCGTAGTGGCCCAACAACAGCGTGGTGTCATGGCCTAAACCGGCCAAGTGGTTAGCCAGCAACACGCCCAGCCGGCCCGTCGAGAAATTGGTCAGCCGACGGACCTCATCCACCGGTTCATAGGTGGGTCCCGCCGTGACAATGCACTTCACTTGAAATTCTCGGGATTGAGCGGGCGCAGGTCTTTGGGCAGGAATTGGCCGTCTTTGCGGATCAATTCACCATCGAACCACACCTCGCCGCCACCCCAATCGGGGCGCTGGATCAGCACCATGTCCCAGTGTACCGCCGAGCGGTTGCCGTTATCGGCGATCTCGTAGGCCTGGCCGGGGGTGAAATGCAGCGAACCGGCGATTTTTTCGTCGAAGAGAATGTCGCACATCGGGTTCAGAATGTAAGGATTGAATCCCAGCGAAAACTCGCCGATGTACCGCGAGCCCGCGTCGGTATCCAAGATTTCGTTCAATCGTTTTGGGTTGCTGCCCGTGGCGTCGACGATCTTGCCATGCTTGAACTCGAGTTTGATGTTCTCGAACCGGGTGCCCGAGTACAGCGTGGGGGTGTTGAACTGGATGACGCCTTCGACGGAATCCTTGATGGGGCAGGAAAACACCTCGCCATCGGGAATGTTCAGGCGACCGTTGCAGGATTTGGAGCCGATGCCTTTGATGCTGAAACGCAGGTCGGTGCCGGGGCCTTTGAGGCGCACGGCGTCCGCGGTTTTCATGCGTTTTTCCAGCGGCAGCATGGCCTTGGCCAGTTGGCGGTAATCCAGGGTGCAAACCTTGAAATAAAAGTCCTCGAAAGCTTCCGTGCTCAGGTTGGCCGCTTGCGCCATGGAGGGTGTGGGCCAGCGCAGGACCACCCAGCGGGTTTTGTTCACGCGGTGGTTTAAGACCGGGCGCATGATTTTGGCGTACAGCGCTTGCTGCTCGCCGGGCACGTCCGAATTCTCGTTCGCGTTTTGGCTGCCGCGCACCGCGATGTAAGCCTGCATCTTTTTTATGCGGTTGAGCTCGAGCTCGCGCGTGAGCGTGGCGTGCGCGGGATTGGTGCCCCGCTGCAATTCGCGGTTGATACGCCCGTGGCGGACTTCCACCACCGGCACGGCGCCCGCTTCCCGGGTGGCGCGGATCAATTCCACGGAAAACTCGTCGGGAACCTCGATCAGATCGAGCAGGACGCGTTCGCCCTTTTGCAAGGCGGTCGAATAACCGATTAATACTTGCGCCAGCTGGCGGTAACGCGGGTCGCTCATGATTTTTTCGCTTTCTTGGCTAATGACGCTTTGGTTTCGAATTGCAGTTGGTCGAGCTTGGGCTTGAGATCCAGGCGGTCTTCCAACCCCATTCGGTCGATGAACAGAATGCCATTTAAATGATCCAGCTCGTGCTGGATGGCCCGGGCCAGCAGCCCGCCGCAACGGAACTCCAGCGGTTGGCCGTCTTTACCCAGGGCCTTCACCTCGATGGATTCCGGGCGCGACACGTCGGCGTACAACTCCGGGAAGCTCAGGCAGCCCTCGGGGCCGGCCACCGGCGCGCCGAGGGGGGTGATCTGCGGATTCAGCAACGCCAGCGGCATGAATTCGGCCACGTCCGCGGGCTGGCCGCCGAGGAAGAGCGTGGAAGGCCGGTCTTTGGCCTCCCGCACGTCCACCACCAGCAGTTGCAGGGCCTGGCCCACCTGTTGGGCTGCCAGGCCGACTCCGCTGGCCGCCTCCATGGTTTCAAACATGTCGGCGATCAATTGTTGGATTGCGGGAGTGATTTGCTCCACGCGGGCGCCCTTCTTTCTTAAAACCGGGTCGCCGTACTGGATTACGGGCAATGTCATGGGCTATTCTTTGGGCCAATCGCGCAAAAGCCCCGCCAGTTCCTGGACGCTCGGGCTCTTGGCCGTTCGCACGTAATATCCACTCGTGCTGACCCCTGTCAACAGCGCGGACACGTTGTCCAGACCCAGCAATTTGCCCAGGCAGAAGCCGGAATTGAAATGGTCGCCCGCGCCGGTGGTGATCATCGGATTCGGGCAGAACGGCCCTTTGACGACGGAGACGACGCCTTTGCTGGCGGCCAGCGCGTAGGACACCGGATGCACGACCACGGTGTCGATGGGAATCCGGGTTTGAATCTCGCCCAACAGTTTCGCCAAACCCTCCGGGGTGTGATCCTGGGTGGGCAAGCCGAGGACTTCGCCGATTTCATACGCCTCTTTTTCGTTCAACCCGAGGATGGCGTCGAAGTAAGTCTGGAATTTGACGATCAGGTCGAGCGCCCGGCGGATGTCCGCTTGCGATTTCTTTTCCGGGTCCGCCAAATCGAAGAACACCTTATTGCGCGGGCCCTTCATCTGGGGACAAATCTCTTTGAGAATCACATCCCAGATGTCGCTCATGGCTGGTAGCATGGTCCAGTTCACGAAGCCGACCAATTGGCTGCCGGTGAATTTGGTCACGAATTTGTCGCGACCGAACCGGGATTCAATATTGGCCCAATTGACGTCTTTGAGCTGCACCATCTTGCCGAGCATGATCTTGCCGTCTTCGAACTCCAAGGCGTCGGTATGGCCCGGTTCGCCGATGGTGTAGACTTCCGCGCGCTGGGCGAATTCGTCGAATACGGCGTGGCGGTTCGGATAACCGAGGGAGCCGAGGTAAGTGATTTTCACACCCAAAGCGCCCAAGGCGTTGGCCATGATGGGCCCGTTGCCGCCCAATTTCATGATCTTGGTGACGATTTCGATATTCGTGCTTTGGCCGGACGCGGCGGAAATGCGGGCTCCGAGCTTGGCGATCGACGGCACCCGCACAAAATTATCCCCATCGATGCGTTTATCGACGACGTGGATGATCTCGTCCACGAAACCGTCGAGCCCGATGAACGCGTGCAGCGTTCCCACGCGATTGGCGGCGGCCAGCAACTGACGCGCGCAGTTCTCCCTTGATTCAGGTGTGTTAATCATAATGCGTAATAAAAATTAGGGAATCAAGCATCCGAATTTTTCCGGTTCGGCGCAAGCATCAAATCGGGCCGCTAATCGACTTTCACGCCGCAGCAATCGAGCAGACGGCCCAATTCGTCATCGTCGTTGAAAAAAATCTGGATGGACCCTTTGCCGCGGCGGTAACGCAGTTGCACGCGGGTGGTGAAGCGCTGCCGCAATTGATTCTCCAAGTCCGCCGCATGGGCGTCTTTGACGCCGCCGGCGGTGGCGCGCGGTTGCGGCGCGCTCGAATCTTCCGAGAGTCCCCGGCTTTGCCAGCGGGTGACCAACTCCTCCGTGGCGCGCACGCTTAAATTCTCGCGAATTACGGTTTCGGCGGCCAGGATTTGCTCCTCGGGTCGAGCCAAGCCCAGGATAACTTTGGCGTGCCCGTTCGAGATTTGCCCGTTACGCAGATAGGCTTGGGCTTGCGGTGGTAGCTTGAGCAAGCGCAGGGCGTTGGCGACCGTGGCGCGATTTTTTCCCACTTTCGCGGCGACGTCTTCCTGGCGCAATTGGAATTGGGCCATGAGTTGATCGTAACCCTGCGCTTCATCCATCGGGTTAAGATCCTCGCGCTGCAAATTCTCCACCAGCATCAGCTCCAGCGCGGTCGCGTCATCGACCTCGCGCACCAGGATGGGCACCTCGGTGAGCGAGAGTTTCTGCGCGGCCCGCCAGCGGCGCTCGCCGGCGATGAGCTCGAAATCGTTGCCGTGGGGGCGCACCACCAGCGGTTGCAGGATGCCTTGCTCGCGAATCGAATCCGCCAGCTCTTGCAGCGACTCTTCGGTGAATAGCTTGCGTGGCTGCAAGGCGCTGGGATGCACCCGCTGGATGGGCACCCGGCGGACTTGATCCTTGGCCACCGCTCCGGCGGTGGGCACTCCGGCGATGCCGGTTGCCGTGGAAGCGGCCCCTGCGGCTCCGCCCAAAAGCGCACCCAAACCCCGTCCTAAACCTGATTTCGACATGACGCAAAAGTCTCCACAACCCGCCGCGGGTTGTCAATCGCCCATAAAGAAAGCCGCGCCCCCCTTGCGAAGGGCGCGGCCCACAACGTAACCCCCGAAAATAATGACTACCTCAACGCCGAAGCGTGAGTGCCCATCCAATAGATATCCTTGCTGTCTTTGTGAGTCGCCGACTGGGGTTCGGTGACATTTTTAGGAATGAAAGTCCGGGAATCAACCCACTTATGAATTTCGGAATGCCCATCGGCAAACGCAAAGCCGCAGGCTCCGTTATGATAGGTTCCAGGCCAGTCGACCATTTTATATACGAACGGATTCAATGGCCCAACTGTTCCAAAACCACCATCATTAAGGCTCTTGGCGTCTTCGTCTACGAAAACAAAAGTATTTGCCGGTCCTGGACGAAGAAATGAATTCATGCTGCCATAGGAGTAGCACTTGGATTGGCTGTAGTTGTGAGTTCCGTCCAACCAGGGGCCGACAACCGGCGACTTGCAGCCAGCTTTATTAGGATCGGTGCCAACCGCTTGGCTCATGGAAATAGTGCGAACCGCAGGGACTGTGGTGCCCTTTTTATTGATATCCGTGCCTTGATATTTTCCCATTCTGGTGTCAGCCGGACATTTAAAGACGGCGATGTTTTTCCCAAGATACGGCGCAAGTAGACACTTTTTTTCATTCAACAAGTAATCAGGGTTGAAGGCTTGCGCTCCTGCTGTCGTACCATCCATTCCCGCGTTGCCAAGAACCCAACCATGACCATCAGCGAGATCGCCAGAATTATCATAGTTAGGGGGTAGAATATCCATAAAATCTTGGGAGTACAAGATGAGCGCTTTAATCATCTGCGACCCGTTGTTCATGCACAGAATACCCTGAGCCTTGGTTTTAGCCTTGGCGAGGGCGGGCAGCAACATGCCGGCGAGAATGGCGATGATCGCGATGACGACCAACAGTTCAATAAGTGTGAATCCGGGTCGTTTGCGAATCGTTTGTGGAGTTGGTTCTGGGTTGTTCTGGGTATACATACTTCTTTTTGCTATGTTCTTTGTATGGACGGTTTGGTCTACATCCAATTGGTTGTTTAAAGGCTATCGAATTGCTTTTAAACAAGCAAGTGTGCGTTTACGAGCACATGGGGGGGGTACTATTAAGTAAGGTATAGAAGTACGGTGAGGAAGGAATAGCGGGATGGTCGCTTACTTCACGCAAGTGACGCCTCGCTAAGTGGAGGAAAGACTGGCTTCAAGATGCTGCGGGTGGAGTAGAGGGGGCAATGGCGTCCACCAAACCGAGCCCGCAAAGCCCCGGCCAGCTTTTTCACTTGTCGAACCCGACTAAAAGACTTGCTTGCCCCCTGCCAATACGGGTTGTATCGCCTGATTGGTTAATGCGAATATTGTTTTTTAGCAATGGCTTATATCGGTAACCGCCGCTCAGGGGTATTGGAAGTTCACGGGCATAGCCAATGCTTTAAGGCTCGGCATTTGGTAATCCAGGCTGGTGGACTCGTTATTGTAAGTTCCATTGGCGCTGGAGGTCAACGCTGAGGCTGCCATCGGCGATCCCCATAAGGAAGAGAGCATGGGATGAGTGGGGTTGACCGGTTGGCCGGAGCCGTCCAACAATTCCGAAGAATTCGCGGCGAGCAACGTGGCGTCCGACAATATTTGGAACAGGCTCAGCCCGCAAAGGAGCATCCCGCAGCAAGCCACTCCGGAAGCGCCCGCCAAGAGCGGACGATCTTCGAGAAAGCACAGCCAGCGTTGCCACCAAGGCACGGCCAAAGCCGCTTGTTCAGCCTGGATTCGGGCCACGATTTTGACGGAAAAACCGTCAAAATAGCCCGGCGGGGGCTGCTCATGGCGTTTGAGCGCTAGCAGTCGCCGGACCGATTCGAATTGTTCTAGTTCAGGATTCATGTTTTACCGTAAATAGTCCGCCATCAAACCTTGCATCTGTTGCCGGGCGTAGAACAACCTGGACCGCACGGTGCCGACATTGCATCCCATGATCTTGCTGATTTCTTCATGGGATAGCCCCTGAATGTCGTGCAGTGTGATCACTAACCTATGATCTTCAGACAGCTTTTGTAGGGCAACGTTCAATTTCTCCTGTAACTCGGATAAATTGACATCTCGGCGAGGGGTATTGTGGGAAACGAATTCGACTAAATCGGGATCATGTTCGGCGTTAACATCTAGATCATTAAGGCTAAGCATGTTGCGGTTTTTGCGTTGCTTGAGGAAATTGATCGTTTTATTGACCGCAATGCGGTAGACCCAGGTGAAAAAGCTTGAATCGCCCTTAAACGAGGGGAGGGCCTGAAAGGCTTTGATGAAGGATTCCTGGGCCAGATCGTTGGCGTCCTCATGATTAGAGGTCATGTGGTAGATCGTGGCGTAGATCCGCTCCTGATAACGTCGTATCAGTTCGTCATACGCGCTCAAATCGCCATCGCGGGCCAAGGATACCAGCCGGCGATCATCCAGTGGATCTGGGCTAGGCGGCGTCTCCCGTGAATCGGCGGTGGCCATCTCAGTGATCATCAGTCCTGTTGTGCTTCCGAAATCGAAATGAAAATCCGCGTCTTCGAAAGACTAGGATTGAACCCCGATGGCGTCGGTTTGTCGCGCCAAATAGTCGGCTAACGCCATTAAAGCGGTGCGACTCCCGTTTTCCGGGACATGGCGCAGGTTGCCGCGCGCGGAGTCCACATATTCGTGCAGCACCCGGCGGGATTCGCCCAAGGCGTCGTACTTGTCCAACAAGTGCATCACCCGGGGTAAATCAACCCGTTCCTGAGGGGTTATCATACTCTTCAAGAGCGACTTATCCGTTTCATTCGCCCGCTCCAACACGACGAGCAACGGCAGCGTAAGTTTGCCATGAGCGAGGTCGGTCCCCAAAGACTTCCCTACCGCCGCTTCCGAGCCGAAAAGATCCAAGCAATCGTCGTACACCTGATAAGCGGTCCCTAATGCCCAGCCATAATTGCGCAAGGCGGTGCGTGAATTTCCCTGCGCGCCAGCCAAGCCCGCGCCCAAATCGCAAGACAAAGCGAAGAGGGCGGCGGTTTTCATTCCCACTACTTTGAAATAATCCGGGCGGGAAAGTTCAAAATTAAATCGAAATTGTGTCTGCAATATTTCGCCGGAACAAACGGTGTTGGTGGCGGAGGCCACCATACGGCAGACTTCGGTCGTGGGAAACCCCGCCGCTAAACTGATGGCGTGGGCGAAGAGGCAGTCGCCAAGCAGTACGGAGATTTCATTGCCCCAGTTGGCCGCCAGGGTGGGGCGGCGGCGGCGCAATTCGGCGGAATCCATGATGTCGTCATGCACCAGGGTCGCTAAATGGACCATTTCGATAATGACCGCGAGACTTACCAAGTCCTCCGAGGCCTTGCCCGCCGCGCCACCGCTTAAGGCCACCAAGGCTGGGCGCAATTGTTTGCCTTGATTGGTCAGCGCGTAATGCGCATACGGAGCCACCATCGGCTCAAATTGGTCAACTTGAGCTTCCAGCTTGCGGGCAACTTGCTCTAAAAACGGGGACGCTACCTCCACGATTTCCCGCCAGGAGATTTTGAGACCCGTGGGAGGTTCGGAGGCGGTAGCCAAATCCGCCATTTTTGATTCAGCGGCAATCATGTTAAATAGGTTACGTTTACGCTCAGACCAAGTCAAACTATCCCTTGGGGCAAAACGTTTCCCGTAATTCGGTTAATTGTTCTTCGATGCTGCAACTTACTACCATGGAGATATATAGCAATGAGCCGATGGCGTTTAAATTCGCGTCTTTGGCGGCCGCCGAATCCAGCCGGCGCTTAAAACAGCGATTCACCCGTTGCAATTCTTGGTAGAAGGCGTCCAGGCCTTTCAAATCCATGTCCGCCGGTTTTCCCGCTTGATGTAGAAAGTACTGTTTTAGGAGATAGGCCCCGGCCGTTCGGAACAACGTTTCCTCGAGCGTGGCGAACGGGAGGTGGGAGGCAGCCAGCCCTCGGAATTGGCTCAGGACGGGGCAAGGGCTAGTCGCCATGACTAGTCCCAAAAGCAAGCGCAAAGCCGTTTGCAAGTCACACTCTTTGAGGTAAGTACGCTCTGGGGCGATCACTTCCACCCGCGCTCGGTCGAAGGACAGGAGGTCGCCGAACTGCGCGACGATTTGCTCCAGGTCCAACGCCGCTGGACAATAGGCCCAGTCGGAACATGGCAGCGGACAATGGTCGCATTGATGGAACGGCAATCGGGTCCAATCCGCGTGGGGCATGTCCGTTGGCGGGGCATCCGGCCGCCGCTGCCGATCCACCGTGATTTGAATGACTTGGTTTTCCGATAGGATGAAACGGTAAGTGACCATGGCCCCGGATAAGATGGGGGCGCAGGCTGCAAAAAACAACGGAATTTGCTTCATCTTGCGACGCGGGCGGGGCATGTTGATGCTTCTTGGCGGGCAAAACGCTTGCCGAGGATATAGATATGAATGCAGCATTGTTAGCGGAAGCACGCCGCTTGGCGCGCGTGGCGTTGGATGAGGATGTGGGGGCGTACGATGCGACCACTCAGGCGACGGTGCCCGAGACCGCCGTGATTCAGGCCAACATGGTGGCGCGCGAGGCGTTAGTGCCGGCAGGGTTGTCCCTGGCGGAAGCCGTTTTTAAGCTCGTGGATGACCGAATTCAAGTCGAACCGCGGACGCGGGATGGCCAGACGACCGCTCCAGGCCAAGTGTTATTACACATTTCCGGGCCCGCCCAGGGAGTTTTGACCGCGGAACGCACCGCTTTGAATTTTGCCCAGCGCATGTCCGGGATCGCCACCTTGACGGCCCAATACGTAAAAGCCATCGCGGGCACTCAGGCCAAAATTCTGGATACGCGCAAAACCACCCCGGGCTGGCGGCTTTTGGAGAAATACGCGGTCACCTGCGGGGGTGGGAAAAACCATCGGGTCGGGTTGTATGATATGATCTTGATCAAAGATAATCATCTGGCGGCCCTGAAGGCCGAAAAACCCAATGCGATCGCCGCCGCCGTCCAGCGCTCGCGGCTCAAATTCCCTAAACTCAAAGTGGAAGTGGAAGCGGACACTCTGGAGCAGGTGGCCCAGGCCGTCGAAGCCAAGGCGGACATCATTTTGCTGGATAACATGAAACCGGCCCAATTGCGCGCGGCGATCGCCATCGTGGGGGGGCGCGCTTCGACGGAAGCCAGCGGTGGGGTGAATCTGCATACGATTCGCGAGCTCGCCGAGACGGGGGTCGATTTTATTTCCGTGGGCGCGCTCACCCATTCGGCCAAAGCGGTCGATATCGCCTTGGACTTTATTTAACGGGTGCTCCGAGGCTCTCTTATCATGTCCGAAACCATCGATACCCGCATTTTATCGGCAATCCGCAAACCGGGGGGCATCTCGGGCGGCGATTTGGCGCATCAACTGGGCATCAGCCGGGCGGCGGTCTGGTCGCACATGGAGGAGCTCCGCGCCCTCGGTTATGAGATCGAGGCCGGTCCGCATCGCGGTTACCGCTTGATTAGCGCCCCGGATTTGTTGCACGCCGACGATTTGATGGCTCAGTTGACCGGACCGCTGGTGGTCGGGCGTGAAATCGCGGTTTTTCAGGAAACCACCTCGACGAGCGATATTGTGGATAAATTGGCGCGCGACGGGGTGAAAGAGGGGATGGTGGTGTTTGCCGAATCGCAAACCCGGGGCCGGGGGCGGTTGGGGCGGCGCTGGCATTCGCCGCCGGGCAAAGGTTTGTGGTTTACGGTCCTGCTGCGGCCCGATATGCGCCCCTCGGCCGCCACCCGGTTTGTCATCGCGGCGGCGGTGGCCCTGTGCCGGGCGTTGCGGGAGACGGCCGGCGTCCAGCCGGAAATCAAATGGCCCAATGACGTGCTCATACGCGGGCGGAAAGTCGCGGGGATTTTGATCGAAATGAACGCCGAATTGGACCATATCAACTACCTCTTGTTGGGCATAGGCGTGGGGGTTAATTTGGAAGCGCGCGATTATCCGGCGGAATTGAAGCCGCTCGCCACTTCCTTGCGTATCGAAACGCGCGCGCTGGTTAATCGAGCTTCGCTGGCGGTGGCCATTTTGCGGGAACTCGACCAGGTGTATTTGGCGATTCGCGGCGGCCACTTTACGGCCCTGACCGAGGAATGGTATCGCCAATGCGGCACCTTGGGGGGCCAGGTGACGATCAAGGTGGGGGACAGAATTATTCAAGGCCGTGTCGAAGCGATCGATGATGAAGGCGTATTGCTTTTGCGAACCCAGCACGGCCGGATCGAGCGAATTTTGGGAGGCGATGTTACGGTTATTAAATGAGCGCAAAAGCCAGCCATAAAAATCCGTCCGCCGGGCCAGTCCTGCTGGCGGATATTGGTAATACCCACACGCATTTAGGTTTGGCTCACGGCGATCGGATCGTCCGGCTAACGCATGTGCCAACCGGGGCCTGGTTACGGCGGGAAGGCAAAACACTGCTCGCCGATTACTGCCGGGGAATTACCCCTGAAATGGTGGCTTGTTGTAGTGTCGTGCCGCCGGCGACGCCATGGTTGGAGAAGGCGGTTTCGGATTTGTGGGGGCGGGAGACTTTCGAGTTAACCGAGCGAACCGTCACGGAGATCGGGATCGACTATCCCCACCCGAAATCCATCGGACCGGATCGGCTGGCGAACGCCATAGCCGTTTGCCATTTTTATGGAGCGCCCGCCTTGGCGGTCGATTTTGGCACGGCCGTCACCTTCGATATCGTTAATGCCAAAGGGGATTACGTGGGCGGTATCATTACGCCCGGCCTGTCGGCGATGACTAGCTATCTGCATGAGAAAACGGCGCTTTTGCCCGCGATCGAAATCCGCGAAATCCCGACCTGCATCGGCAAGAACACCCAAGACGCCATGACCATCGGCGCGGTTCATGGGTATCGCGGCATGATTCGGACGCTCATTGCCGAGCTAAAAAAAGAATTGCGCGCCCCGCGTCTGCCGGTCGTAGCCACTGGTGGCTACGCGGAATTGATTGCCGCGAAAATCACCGAAATTGGCTGCGTCGAACAAAAGCTAACCTTGATGGGTCTGCTTTTGGCGGTCAGGAACCAAACCCCGCCGGCTTCCCAGTCCCGTCGAAAACGTTAGTGTTCCGTGTCGAAATCGGTGGGCGGTAGAGGCGGATAATCCCCCGTGGCAATGCTTTGCGCGTTCGCGGCGCGGTGAATCTCAATGTTCAATTGCGAGGAGACATAGGAGGCCGTGTTCTCTTGCGGCGTGGGTTGCGGTTGCTGTGTGCGCACGGTGCGCGTCGGAATCGCCGTCGCGCCTGGGATGGTGGGCAAGGGGGCTCCGGCCGGGCGGGGAATTCCCGGTGGCATCATACCCGGCGCAACCGGAGCTCCCGGCGGGCCGGCGGGTTTGGCTGTCGTGCCAATGTCTTTATTACCGTTGGCATCAAAGGATAAGGTGGCCGGCACCCCCGCGTTGAGAATTCGGACCACGCCCGTTTTTTCGTCGATGCCTCCTTCCAGCACTTTAAGGGAGCCTTCTTGCTCCCCTTCGCGTAACGCCGGGTAGGTGAAAACATTAGGCTTATCGCCTGGAATCTTGAAATAGGCCTTTTTGTTGCCGTTCACGTTCGAGATGGCCGTGAAAACGACATTAACAATTTGTGCCGGGGGCGCCGAGGTGCTGGGATCGGGCGGCGGCGGCGGCGGCGGTCTCAACGCAAACGCATTGCGATCCACAATGCTCATGTAGGATTGCATAATCGCATCGCCGGTCTCCGCTTGGGCGGCGCCTGCCAGGGCCAGCCCGCCGCCGATTGCTAGTATGATACGAATCATCGCGCTCACTATTCCAATATAATGTCCTCTCCTTAAAACACCAGCCCTCACTTGAAGTTGCGCCGCCTTTTGACTTGAGTACCAGGGGGGCTGGATGTGATATTAAATCCAGATGACGCCTGTGAATTTTACTAGTCGAGGCCGGGTTTTGGTTGCCGATGATGAGCCCTCCTTTTTGAAGGCGACCGCCGGGCTTCTGGACCTGCATGGGTACGAGTGCGTTTGCGTGCCCGACGGTACGGCCGCCATTGCCAAGTTGGGCAATGAGCAGTTTGACGTCTTGATCTCCGATTTGGATATGCCCGGCAACGTCAACATGGAGCTCATTCGCCAGATCCCCCAGTTGGCCGGGAGCATGCCCGTGATTCTGGCCACAGGCCACCCCACCATTCGATCCGCCGTGGATGCCGTTAATTTGCCCGTCTTGGCCTATTTAATCAAACCCTTGGATCCGGAGGAGTTGGTTGCCCAAGTGCGCAAAGCGGTTGATTTTTGCCGCGCCAGCCGCGCCATTCATAACAACCGCCAGCGGGTAAAAACTTGGTGCGAGGAATTGGAGCAGATCGAACTGGTCATGCGCAGTTCCTCTTTTTCCAACGCCGACATGCCCTGGCAGGCTTTTTTGAAGCTTACGCTGCAAAACATCATGGCGGCGCTGATGGACCTTAAAATGTTTACGGAAGCTTTTGTTCAACAACAAGACCCGGAAGTAGCCAAGCAGTTGCTCGATTCCTCGCGGCCGCTCTTGCTCTTGGACGCCATTCGGGAAACCATCGCGGTACTCGAAAAAAGCCGGGGCTCCTTTAAATCCAAAGAGTTGGGGGATTTGCGTAAAAAGTTGGAAAATTTAATTTAACTTTTTGCTCGTTTAGACGATAGTCTATTTGCGGGGTCCGGGAGTGGATAGATGGCCACGGATCGCCTTGCCGGGCGGGATAACGACCCGTCAGTCGAAGGCACAATCGGTATTATTTACCTTCAACCTTAGGTTGGAAGGGGAGAAGATACCGATTGTGCCTTTTTGTTTTTTAACCAAAGGGGGGAGCAAACTTATGGCAGCGAGAAAAGATCCTGACATGATGAAATCGAGACGGCTTTTTGCGCGTGGGGACAGAGATTCCATCACGGGAAAAATCTTGGCTCGTTCCGATCATCGGCTAACAACCAAAATGGGCGCCAAAGGTGCGGCGCGGTTAATCCCCAAGGTCATTTTCCTTGATGAATGGAATAGTTAGCTGGAAAGAAAAACATTTTAACATCGCTTTGGTTGTGGCGTGATAAGATGCCCATCTTACCTTTGCCCATAACCAGACAGAATCGGGAACCAAGCCCGATATACACACACACACCATAGCCCCTCTTTTCCTCCCCGGAATCGAGGGGCTAATCTTTTTCCAGGGATTCTTAGGGTGTCGCTTCGCTCCCCCCCCCGGCTCCCGGCTGCCATCCCTTCGGGATGGGGGGATGCGTCCGCGCCAACGCGTTTCAATTTTGCTCGTCATGGCCAACGCCCGCGCCTTGGATGCAACCCCTGCGGGGTTGGGGGCCGTTTGTGCGCGGATACCCCCAGGGTAGCGCCTCCCGGCGCAACCCTGGGCTAAAGGATGAAATCCCGTTGGGATTTCCGAAGGGAAGGCCCCCAATTATTCCATTGGGATTTCCGGAGGGGATGTCCCCCAATCATCCCGGGGATTTTGGAAGGGCATAACCCCCATAATATTGTTGGAATATCCGAAGGGAATAACCCCAAAAAATACGTTGGGGACGGTTCGATTATCGACGCGACGTTTCCGTTCCG
>DBTJ01000084.1 GCA_002306985.1 Verrucomicrobia bacterium UBA1319 | reverse complement strand
TAATGCCTTCGGCTTTGGCCTCGTTTTCTACCGCCTTAAAACTCACTGAGGGATTGGAAAACGGCGAAGTGGATAATCGCCAGCGTTGCCTTTCCACACTTGCCCGTTGTCCAAAACTCGTGCAAATGGGTTTTAACACTTCAGCCGTAAGCACGGTCAGATTTCATCCGAATGGCAAATATATCCTTGCCACGATGGGCTTAAAATCCGTGCAATTCATGGATATTGCCAGCGGCCAATTCCTGCCCCCCGTCTTGGCCAGAAACCAATATCCGGTGATGGCTGACCTAAGCCCGGATGGTAAATATGTGATTTCAGCGGGTGCCAATAACTCGGCGTGTATCTGGGAGGTCGCCACAGGGGAAAGAACTCAGGTTTTACTACATTCCAATTGGGTTAATTGGGCGCAATTCAGCCCGGATGGAACCAGAATAATCACCGGTACGAGGGATAATGCCGCCTATGTTTGGGACACTCACGCTCATAGGCTAGCCGAGCTTAAAGGGCATACAGGCGATCTGCGCATGGCTTGCTTTTCTCCCGATCAACGCTTTATTGCCACCGCCAGTAGCGATGGCACCGCACGAGTTTGGATTAATGCGCCACCTTACCATCAGTTGCACTCTTTTAAGCATGAAAGTTGGGTGCTGTACGCCTCCTTTAGCCGTAATGGGAAATACCTGGCCACATCGGGTTTCGATCGCCAAGCGCACGTTTGGAATCTATCGGATGGTCAGGAAGTGTTCCCCGCTATGAACCACGGTGATGGTGTTACCAAAGTCGAATTCAGTCCTGATGAACGATATCTCTTAACCGCCAGCATCGATGGCACGGCGCGCATTTGGGACGCGATTACACACCAACCCCTCGCGGAGAACAGTCTCCTAAAAAACAGCGATCGCACTTCGGACGCGGCCTTCAACAAAGAAGGAAATCAGATCGTTATCGGATGCAGCGATGGAACGGTGCGGATATGGGATTTCTCAGGCAGTGCTCAGCCTTTTAGCGCGGGCCCAATTTGTCGATCCTCAGATGGCGCTCAATCGGTTTTGGCGCAGCCTCTCAACGTTGAAATTAACAATGCGCGCACACGTTCAATTCGTAATATACCCATCGAGGCTTCGTTAGTTACCAGCAGTTTTCAGTTGAGCCGCAATGGCCGATGGCTGTTGGCCGTCTCGCATACAAATTCTGATCATCGTCTGCTAGTCTGGGACACGTATACTAATACGCTCCCCAAAAGCATTCTGAACCCGTCGCCCATAGGCCAAGTTTTCCTTTCCTCAAAAACATTGGCTGCCTTTGTATATCAGAAGACTAATCTTCAAGTGTTCGATATCGAATCAGCTAAAACAATCGGTGAACCCGTTGCTTATCGAGCGGAGATCATGCATGTATCGTTCAGCCAAAATGATACCCAACTCTATGTGGCTGCGGGACGAAACCTATTCATCGTTAATCCAATTAACGGAAAAACACTGTTCTCTACACTTGTATATCCGATTGATGTCAAGTATTTTGTATTTAGCGATAACCAAAAACAAATGCTAATTTGTTTAGCGAATGAAGAACTGCTGGAGAGTTACGCCCAGCTTTTTGATGTTGAAACCCACCATACCAATGGTCCTCCGTTGCGGCATCGCGATGGCGTGCTAAAAGCCGCCTTCAGCCCGGACAATTCCAAAATCGCAACTGGTAGCGAAGATTTCACGGCCCGCATTTGGGAAGTCAAGACTGGCCGGCCGCTAACTCCGCCACTCCCGCATAGCCATCAAGTCCGTGATGTTGCCTTTTCTCCTAATGGGCGTTGGCTGCTTACGGTAAGCCTAGATCGAAAAGCCCGACTTTGGAATGCAGAAACCGGGGAGCCTCTAGCTCCACCAGTCACTTTCCCGGATGATCTAAGCCATGGTCGCTTTATCCTCGATCCATATCACATAATGGTGGACGCTTTATTTAGGGAATCATCTGGAGGCTTTTGGGATCTTAATTACCCTCGAGATACCCGCCCCATATCGGACTGGCAAAGCATCGCCTATCTGTTATCAGGGAGTTCCTGGACTTCGCAGCAAGCCAATGATCAGCAAGCGCCGGAGATTCGGCGTTTAAAACTCCAGGAAACCTGGCTGGCCATGAAGACCAAGTATCCGGAGGAATTTTCCACCAACGAAAAAGATTTCGCGCGCTGGCATGAACAAGAGACCCTCAAGGCTGAAAAAGAAGAAAATTGGCCCGCCGCCGCCTTCCATCTAAATTACTTGCGGCAACACGACCCGCAGAGTCCTTTCGCCATCAACCATTTAGAGTTGGTCCGTCAAAAATTGAACGTTTCAGAAATGCCAACCCACAAGCTGCCTCAATAGGTTTCCCTACCACAGGTTTCTTCATCCTTAGCTGTTTTTTTAATTTTCTCTGAAAGAACTCACCCCTTTTTACGAATATAAGGGAAAGACCGTGTGCGGATACAGCGGGCGGTTAAGCCCGGATAAAGGATGGGGGTCTTTAGTAAAGCTCTTTATAGCAAGCGATTTATGCACAGGATGTCCGGTGGTGTCGTTGGATTCACAGGTTACGACCCCGTTGGTGGAAGGACCGGGTACCCTTTTACCAGGCCACCGGTCACCCTGCGCCTAAATCGCAACTCTCTCATGATTCAAGGAACTGACATTTTGGTGGTGGATGACCGGTCGGATATTCGCTATACCATAGCTACTGTATTGCGGCGAAATGGATATGGCGTCATCATGGCGGCGGATGGGGCCTCCGCCTTGAAACGAGCGGGGACTCAAGGGGTGGGGTTGTTTTTGCTGGATGTCGACTTGCCCGACATGAACGGGTTTGAGCTTTGCCGTCGGCTAAAGAGTAATCAGGATTTAGCTCAAATTCCGGTTATCATGTGTTCGGCAAACTGCGCGGAAGAAGATTTGCACGAGGCGGCCAGCGCTGGAGCCCTGGCCTACATTTCCAAACCTTTTGACATGGTGAAATTAATCGATTGCATTCACCGGGTTTGGGCTCAGCATTCCACGCCGGTATTCGATGGCATTCCAGCCGGCGGTTACGGCGCAAACTATAGCTGGCCAGTCGAAACCACCGAACCCGTCTGAACTAGAGCAAAGAACGGGATACCCGAACATCAATTCCCTTGGCAGTCTGGTTGGATTCTGGCTAACATGTGGGCACATGAAACGCTTTATCTTGACTGGATTGCTGCTGGCCACGGCCTCTGGACCGCAAGCCTGGGCGGTTGAAGGGCCAGATGACCAATATGTGCGCATTTACAATCTCCTGCTGCAAGCCGATGATCTGAATCGATCGGGCCAAAAGCGGGAGGCCTATGAAATGTACCAGTCGGTGCAAGCGGGATTGAAAACCATTAGCGTCACCTACCCCGATTTCAACCAGAAAGTCCTGCAGTTCCGCCTCAACTATGTGGCGGATAAGCTGTCGCAATTCGGACCCCAACCCGCCGCCTTGCCCGCCACGAATACACTGACGACCACGACGGTCAACACGTTGGTCGAAAAAGTGGAAAAAAGCACGCCCGCCGCCCCCCTTCAAGATGATTCCAAGGTCAAATCGTTGACCGACGAGGTGCAGCGATTAAATTCCGAAAAAACGGTGCTCGAAGCCAAGTTGCGGGAGGCGCTTTCCGCTCAACCCGCCACGGTCGATCCACGGGAAGTCGCCAAAGCCGAAGAAAAAATTCGCGGCCTGCAAAAAGAGAACGAGCTGTTGAAAATTTCCCTGGATCAGGAGAAGACCAAGGTGGCCAAAAAACTCGACGCCTCCGAGGCGGAGGCGGCCAAGAAATCCCTGGCTGAAGCAAATCGGACCCTTGAGGAGCAAAAGCAAACGATCGCGGCGTTAAAGCAAGAAAAGGAATTGCTTCAAACCCGATTGCGCGGCGCCGAATCCAAGCCCGCGCCGGTGACGATCGCCACCGATTCCAAGGCTGCCACCGAGACGCTCCAGAAACAGGTGGAATCCTTGCAAGCCCAGTTGAAGGTCGCGCAAAAGGCTAATTCCGCCGAAGCGATCGCGGAAAAGAAAGCCGCCAAGAACGAGACCAAACAAATCAAGCGACTGCAGGAAGAGCGGGATGAGCTGGCCAAAAAATTGGCGGAATCCGAGCAAGCGCTGAAAAAGAGTAAAGACAAAAAAGCGGCCAAAACGGGTGTCGACACCGGCGCCGACGCTCTCCAAGCGCAAGTGCGCTCCTTGCAAAGCCGGTTGGATGTGCTGGAAGCCAAAAAAGTTCCCTATACGGCCGAGGAGCTTGCTTTATTTAGCGCGCCGGCGCCGGTTTTGACCGCCGCCGCCAGCACGGATACCGCCAAGGCGCCTCCCGCCAAACCGGTTGAAGGCAAAAAAGCCAAGGTTTCCAAGGAAGAACCCGCCGGGTCGGCCGCCGAGATCGCCGAAGCGCGGAAAGCCTACAACGAAGGACATTTCGACGCGGCGGAAAAAGCTTATCAACGGGTACTGCTCCTCGACGAGAATAACATCAGTACCCTCGGTAACTTGGCCGTCACCCAAATGCAGCAAGACCATTTGGATGCGGCGGAAAAAACGTTGAAAAAGGCGCTCGAGCTCGAGTCTGAAGACACCTTCAACCTGAACCTTATGGGCAAGTTGAAATTTCTCCAAAACAAATTCGACGAAGCGCTCGACACCCTCAGCAAGGCCGCCCGGCTGGATCCGAAAAACCCCGAGACGCAAAATTATCTGGGCATCACCCTAAGCCAAAAAGGTCAGCGTGAAGCGGCGGAAGTCGCGCTACGCAAAGCCATCCAGTTGGCGCCCGACTACGCCAGCGCGCACGTCAACCTGGCCGTGATTTACGCCACGCAAAATCCGCCCTATATCGCGCTGGCGAATTATCATTACAGCAAAGGGCTGGCTAACGGCCATCCCCGCAACGCGGAATTGGATAAGATCCTAGGCAAGAAATAATCCACCACCCCCCTCCACTGGGCGGGGCGGCTTACCGCGGGTCGCGCGGCATACGAAGCGGAGCGAACGCTATTTTCTCAAAACCGAGATGTCCCTTGCCTTAGCCTTATCGCCAACTGGCCACCTCTATGTCGAAGCGGATGAGACTGCGGAGCCCAAACTATCGGCGGCGGAAGCTCAGCGACTGGAGTCCGCTTTCCAAGAGTCCACGATTCGGGGACTCGAATTATTAGGTTCCGCCTGCCTACAAACCCCGCTGCCACCGTCGGTGGCGTATTGGCGCGGCCTGTCGCGGCGCTTTTTTACCGCGCTCTGCCAGACGCCCGCGGAGACGGGACTGGCGGCCATCCCTCACCCCACGATTCAGGAATGGGAGGAGCTGATGGAGGCCGCTCCGCCCATGAAAGGACTGGAATACCTGTCGGTTGAAATTCTCGACCGGATTTGGGATGAGCTCGCGGCTCAGCTTCAGGCTAAAATCGCCGCCACTCCCGGCGGAGCCCCCGCTTACTTGCGGCAGTGTAATCCGGTTTGGAATGCGGTTGGGCGCGTGACCTTTCATCTGGCCGAAAACAAGCGCGACCCCCAGCATCCATTTGCGTTTCTGGCCACCTACTCCCACCGGATTTCGGACCAAGGCCAAGTGCAGCACTTGCCACTGGGTCGGGCCCTGGAGGAATACGCGGGCGCCAAGAACCGCGCCGCGCTGGCCGCCTTGTTATCACCCGTGCAGCGGGCGGCCGAAAAAAGCGCGCTCGCGCGCGAATGGCTCGATTCCCGGGCGATCTTTCATCCCCAGGCCTGGCTGCCCGCCCAAGCCTTCGCTTTTTTAAAACACATCCCGCTCTTCGAACAAAGCGGAGTCACGGTTCGCATCCCCAATTGGTGGCAAGCCGGCCATCCCCCTCGCCCCAAGGTCAGCGTGCGGATTGGCGAGCAAATCACGGGGCAACTCGGCCGAGACGGCCTTTTGGATTTCGATATCGCCATGACCCTCGATGGCGAGCCGTTGAGTGAGGCGGAACAAGCCGCCATCCTTGCTTCTACCAGCGGGCTGGCGTTGCTCAAGGGGAAATGGGTGGAGATCGATAAGGAGCAACTTCAAGCGGTCCTTGTCCACTGGCGAAAGGTGGCCTCGGAAGCCGGGCAGGATGGCGTCTCTTTGCTGCAAGGTTTGCGGCTGCTTTCGGGCTATGATCCCCGGGAGAAAACGGCGGGCGGTGAGCCGGACACCCGGACGGAATGGTCGCAAATCGCGGCCGGCGCCACCCTGCAAAAGGCGCTCGAGGAGATGAGCCATCCGGGCGAGGATTCCCAATCGGATCCCGGCCCCGGCTTGCAGGCTCAATTGCGGCCCTACCAACGGCACGGGGTGCATTGGCTCTGGTTTATGCGCAAACTAGGGCTGGGGGCTTGCTTGGCGGATGACATGGGCTTGGGCAAAACCATCCAAGTGATAGCCTTATTGCTTGCGTTGAAACGGCGGGCGGTGGCGGATGGCGCGGCCCGCGCAAGCCTGCTTATTGTCCCCGCCTCGCTCATTGCCAATTGGAGGTCCGAGATCCGCAAATTCGCCCCCTCGTTAGCCGTCTTTTATGCCCACCCCTCGGAAACGCCCGCGGAGGCGATCGCCAAACTTGCGGAGCATCCGGCCCAAATTCTGGCCAGCCAGGATTTATTGATCACCAGCTACACCTTAGCCGCCCGCCAGCCATGGTTGAAAGAGATCACCTGGAATCTGCTCATCCTGGATGAAGCGCAAGCGATAAAAAATCCGTCCGCCCGCCAAACGCGCGCGGTCAAAGAAATCCCCGCGGCCAGCCGGATTGCTTTGAGCGGCACGCCCATCGAAAACCGTCTGGCGGACCTCTGGTCGCTTTTCCATTTCCTGTGTCCGGGATTGCTCGGCAGCGCGCGGGAATTTCATGATTTCGTTAAGCGGGGATCTAACTCGGCGCCCAACACTTTTGCTCCGTTGCGCCGCTTGGTCCGCCCGTACATCCTCCGCCGACTTAAAACCGACAAGCGCATTATTGCGGATTTGCCCGATAAAACCGAGCTGGCCGCCTTTTGCCCCTTGAGCCGTCAGCAAGCGGCGTTATACCAGCAATCGGTCAAAGATTTGGCCGAACAGCTGGCCTCGGATAAAACGGCGGGCATTCAACGCCGGGGGATCATTCTGGGATTCCTCACCCGCTTCAAACAAATTTGCAACCACCCATCGCAATGGCTTGGCGAAGGCGATTACAAACCCGAGGCTAGCGGTAAATTCCTGCGCCTACGCGAACTCGCGGAAGAAATCGCGGCGCGACAGGAGAAAGCGCTCGTCTTTTCTCAATATAAAGAAATCGCGGGTCCGCTGGCGCGTTATCTGGCTTCCCTGTTTGGCAAGGAAGGCCTGGTGCTCACCGGCGATACGCCGGTGAACCGCCGCAAGGAACTGGTGGACCGATTCCAAAGCGACGATGGACCGCCTTTCTTCATGCTCTCGCTCAAAGCCGGCGGCACGGGGCTGAATCTGACCGCCGCCTCCCATGTGATCCATTTTGACCGATGGTGGAATCCCGCCGTGGAAAACCAGGCCACGGATCGCGCGTTCCGCATCGGACAAAAACGCAATGTGATGGTGCATAAATTCATCTGCCGCGGCACCGTCGAGGAGAAGATTCACGGCTTGATCTCGAGCAAAACCGCCCTGGCCGAGGAAATCCTCGGAGAGGGTGGGGAACGTCTCTTAACCGAAATGTCGAATTCGGAGTTGCTGCAATTTGTCGCCCTGGATATAAACGCGGCTTCGGTGGATGGATAAGGTGTCGAGTCGATATAATAATTTTTTCTCATAATATCACTGCAATTCTATGAGCTGGAATTTTGGATGGCGTCCCTATGTGCCAGTGGCTCAGCGCCGGGCCAATGCCGCTCGCCAAGTGGCCAAGATGGCCAAAGGCGGAAAAACCGTGTCCCCCGTTAATCTGAAAAGCCGGGCCATTGCGACGACATTTTGGGGCAAAGCCTGGTGCGACAACCTGGAGGCATACAGCGATTTTGCAAACCGCCTGCCGCGCGGCCGGACCTACATCCGCAATGGATCGGTCGTCGACCTCCAAATCGCCGAAGGCAAGGTGACGGCCATCGTCAGCGGGTCCGAACTTTATCGAATCACCATCCAGATCAAACCCCTTGCGCCGGATATTTGGAAATGCATCAAAACGGAGTGCGCGGGCAAAATCGATTCGCTGATCGAGCTGCTACAAGGCCGCCTTTCCGAGGGCGTCATGCGGGTGGTGACAAACCAAAAAAACGGCCTCTTTCCCAGCCCCAGTCAAATCGATTTGGATTGCTCCTGCCCGGATTGGGCGGACATGTGCAAACATGTGGCCGCCGCGCTTTACGGCGTAGGCGCGCGTCTGGATGAAGCGCCGCATCTCCTCTTTCAGTTGCGCGGGGTGAATCCCGAAGAATTGGTCAGCGCCGTATCCGTGGCCGAAGCGACTCAACAAACCGGCGCGCCGACGAGTGTGCCCGGTTTATCGGACGCCGAGTTGGGCGACGTGTTCGGCATCGAGCTGGCCAGCCCATCCACCGCAACGCCCGCGCTTCCCCAAAAACGAGGGACCGTGAAACCAACGCCCCGCGCGGCTAAAAAGGTTCAAGCAAAGGCCAAGCCAAAAACCCGGACAAAACCGGCGAAGAAACGGCCGGCGCCAGGCAAAAAATCGAAAAGCGCTTCTCGGCTTGCCCAGTAGCGCTTCAAATATCGATTCGTCGAACCGGACATTAGCCTCAGTTCGCCGATGCTCCTGTGGAGCATGAGAATAAACGCCTCGGGCTGTCCCACAATTATTCGCGGCCGCGCAACGTCGTCGCGTTCTGACAGTGTTCACGGCCCGACCGCGATCTCACCCCTAACGGATGTACCGCCAAGATCGTAGGATAGCATATAATTCATGGACCGATATTTGGCTGTCCGGCCAGACGCGAACGAGGAAAGCTGCCCCCAGCGGCCGCTGACCGAGTGGGCAACGCCGCCGGGCTGCCAAAGAGCCGACCGGAAGGGTGTTCTATCCAAATGTCTCGGCCGTAATACTCGCAAACTAAGCGCCGAATTCCTGGATGCGTTGCGGGCGGCGAGCAAAGTAGTACAGGATTGCGCCCAGGAGATGCGTGAAGAGAATGATTAGAATCCAGACCAATTTATCATTGCTTGTGCCTTTCTCCTTGATCGCGCAATCGACCAACATCCAGATCCAAAAAATGGTGCCTAGCAAGATAAGGGGCAGCAACAACAGGCCGACAAACAGTTCAATAAAACCAAACATGGCAAACATAACGCATCCTATGGTTAGTGGCCTGGCGACAGCCTCCGCTTTACACCAGACCACGAATTGAGTCACACGGTATCCACCACTACCATGGCAGGCGCAGCCAGGGGGTGCATTTACAAAACCTCACTGGATTTATAGCCCGAATGCCCGCGCTAGCCGAAGGGCGGCCGGGACATTAGCGGGATCCCGCTTCTGGAAAAGCCATCGCCTCGCAGTAGAGATCCTGGAAATGCGCGTCCGCGCCCAGGGGCACTTGCCGGCAGCGTTTCCGAATTTCTTCGCAGCGCCCATCACCCGCTTGGAACAAGGCTATTTTGGCGCCCCGCAACGCGGTGTTACCGGCGGGAAATACGAGCTCGGGTTCGAAGGCCAACAGGCCAATTCGACGGGCGCTGGAGCGTCGGATATAATTGCCGAAAGCACCCGCCAAATGCACTTTTCGCACGTCCGCAATTTGCGCGCCCCACCGTTCCAGCAGCACGCGCAAACCCGCGGCAATGGCGCCTTTGGCCAACTGCAATTCGCGCACATCGGATTGCGTCAGCTGCACGGGCGGCAGGAGTATCCACGGCTCATGCTTCCGGGCCAGTCGGCCGGAACCGAGGACCTCGCCCAACTCCAAGCCCGCCGCCACGGCGTCCACCAGCCCGCTGCCGCAAATGCCCCTCGGGTCCGCGCCTCCCAACACCCGGCAACGCGGTTTGCCGGCGCCTACCGTCACCTCGGCAATCGCGCCGGACGCCGCGCGCATCCCCATCGAAATGCGCGCGCCTTCAAAAGCCGGTCCGGCGGCGGTCGATGCGCAAAGCAGCTTTTCGGCGTTGCCCACGACAATTTCGCCATTCGTGCCGAGATCGAGCAAGACTTCCAACTGGCGGCTGCGATGCATGCCGGTGGCCAAAATTCCCGACAAAATATCACTCCCCACAAAACCGCCGAGGCAGGGCAAGAAACGCACTTTGGCCTTCGGACAGTGACGCCAACCCAGCTCCTGAGCGCCGAATTCCAACCAGCCGTCCCGCTCCGGTTCGAAGGGATAATAGGCCAGCGGTTTCGGATCCAGGCCGCCAAAGAGATGGTGCATGACGGTGTTGCCCACGACCACGACCGAAGCCAATTCCGTTTCAGGCAAGCCCGCGGCGGTGACAAGCTCCTCAACCATTGCGCCCAACTGTTCGCGAATCAAGCGAGTCAGCGCGCGCAAACCCTCGGGAGCCAGCCCAAATTGCACCCGGCTCATGATATCCGCGCCGTGGCGAGCTTGCGCGTTGAGCGCGGTTTTCACACCGCGCACCTGTCCCGTGCGTAAATCGAGCAATTGCGCCACCACGGTCGTGGTGCCTAGATCGATAGCCATGCCCCACCCTGCCTGGGGAGTGAACTCAAACGGGGCATCATCGCTTAAAATGGCGGTTTCCCATTGCGCCAGTTCCAAGGTGAGATCGCCCGCCGCCACCGCGCGGCAACCCAGCCGCCAGCCCTGAGTGAGTTCGGCTGCACTTAGAAGCCGTTCATCCTCCGGGGTTGGGGGCAGCAAACCCGCGCGCACGCGCACGCGGCAGCCCCGGCAGCGTCCGCGCCCACCACAGGGAAACTCGACCCCTTGTGAAAACAGGAGATCGGCGAGCGCGGCCCCGCGGGCAAGCGTGAACGTTTTCCCCAACGGCTGGAGCTGGATTTGAACGGGATCAAGCATTTATCCTGTTCCCATGCCGGACCGCCGGAGCTTTGTCAAGCCGCCGCCATCGGGAAGAAAGCGGGCCGCGCCAGGAGTTTTCAGGGCATTTTAAGGGTGTGTTGCTCCACCTCGAGCGCCCACTGGCGGGCGGTTTCGCGCGTTTGCGCGCCCGTTGCCAAGCGCGGCTTGATGAAACGCGGAGTGAACCACGGGAAGGCCCCAACCAAATCATGGGTAACAAGTATTTGCCCGTCGCAATCCGGTCCCGAGCCAATGCCCAGGGTGGGGATGGGAATGGAACGGCTGATTTCAACGGCGACGGCTGGCGTGATCAATTCCAAAACGATCGCAAACGCACCGGCATCAGCCAGTGCTTTGGCGTCCGCCAACAGCGCGGCGCGTTCTTCCTCAATTTTGCCTTTAATCCGGTACTTGCCTTCGACGACCACGTTCTGCGGCAACATGCCCAAGTGGCCGATATAGGGTATGCCAGCGGCGATGATGGCGCGCACTTGGTTAATGATGGCGCGTCCACCTTCGGCTTTCACGGCCTCGGCTCCCGCAATCCGCAATCGTTTGGCGTTAGCCACGGCCTGAGCCTCATCCTCGTAAGCGCGATATGGCAGGTCGGCGGCCAGTAACCCCAGAGGCTTGGCGCGCGCCGCCGCCCGGACGTGATGTTCCATCTCTTCCATCGTCACATGCGTGGTATCCGGATAGCCCAGCACTACCATTCCGAGCGAATCGCCCACTAACAGGAGCGGAATGCCAGCTTCATCGAATAGCCGGGTCATGGGGTAGTCATAAACGGTCAACGACGGCACTCCCCGCCGGTCCGTTTTCATCGATCGGATGATATCCGGGGTGATTTTGACACTATTCATTAAAACGCAGCATGCTACAGAAAAGCCGCTTTGTCTATAGGGTCTCGAAGTAAGGCCTGGTTCAGATTTTGCGCGACAGGTTTACCCGTTGTTTGCGATTATTGGCGGTATGAAGTTTCTACTCGTGAAAGGGATGCTGACGGCCGGGCTTCTATGCGTTCCAGCTCTGCTTGCGGGGAGCGTGCAGCTCTCGTCGCTGGATCTCCAGCAAATGACCGCCGGCTGGAGCGCGCCCAAGGCCAATTCCGGCATCAACGGCACGCCCCTCCGCATTGCGGGCAAGCCCTATGCATACGGGGTTGGCACCCACGCCGCCAGCAATTTCCGGGTTAACCTGGCGGGCCAAGCCCAGCGCTTTTTGGCGCAAGTGGGCGTGGATGACAGCGCGGGAACGCAAGGGAGCGTGGAATTTATTGTCATAGGCGATGGCAAAGAACTCTGGCGGAGCGGGATCATGAAGGGAGGGCAGCCCGCGAAACCCGTGGAAGTGGAGCTCGCGGGAGTCCGGGTATTAAGCTTGCGGGCGGTGGATGGCGGAGATGGCGCCAGCCATGATCATGCCGATTGGGCGGGCGCGGAAATGGTCATGAATGAGGGGGCCCCAATCCCGACGGCTTTGCCTCCCTATGAAATCATGAATCTACAAACCAAGAACTTTACGCTTCGTTTTCAAGTGGGCGACGACGGGCGGCTATACCAACGAGCGCTAGGCGGCGCGCCGGGAAACGACCAACCGCAACGAGCCGAGGAAGGCTATCCTCAAGCGGGCGATGGCTATATTTGGGAGCCCGCGCTGCAAGCCCGCCACGCGGATGGCAATACCTCCACGTCCCTGCGCTATGTGGGCACGACTCGGACTAACGAAACGCCCAATCGCGAGTTAACCCGCATCCAACTGCGCGATCCGGAGTATCCCTTCGAAGCGAGCCTCTGTTTCCGCGCGTATCGTGACTGTGACGTCATCGAACAATGGGTCGAAATCCAACATCAGGAATCCGCGCCGGTCACACTAGAGCGCATGGCCTCCGCCGCGTTGTTACTAACGCCGCAAAATCTTTACCTGACGCATTTCTCGGGCGATTGGGCGGCGGAGATGAAACCCACGATCGAGCGACTGACTCCCGGCACCAAAATTTTGGATTCCAAGATCGGCGTGCGCGCCCACCAATTCGGCAATCCTTCCTTTGTGCTCTCGCTGGACGGCCCGCCGCTGGAAAACAGCGGGCGCGTGCTGGCGGGTTCCCTTGCGTGGTCGGGCAGTTTTCAATGCGCTTTCGATTACCAAAGCGAGCGGGTCCGCGCGTTGTGCGGAGTGAATCCTTTCGCTTCGGCCTATCATTTAAAACCGGGCGAAGTATTCGCCACGCCGCCCATGCTCTGGGCTTGGAGCGATCACGGCTTGGGCGATATGAGCCGGAAATTGCACGCTTGGGCGCGCGAGTTCGGGCTGCGCGACGGACATGAACCCCGCGCCGTGCTGTTGAATAACTGGGAAGCGACCGGGTTCGATTTCGACTTTAAACGCATCGTGGGTTTGTACGATCCGGCCAAAGACATCGGCACGGAGCTATTCCTGTTGGACGATGGCTGGTTCGGCAACAAATATCCGCGAATTAATGACCAAGCTGGCTTGGGTGATTGGGCGCCGAATCGCCAACGCCTACCCAATGGGCTCGCGCCGCTGGCCGCTGAAGCCATTCAGCGCGGACTGCGGTTCGGCATCTGGATCGAGCCGGAAATGGTCAACCCCAAGAGCGAACTCTTCGATCAGCATCCCGACTGGGTCATCCGGCAACCCAAGCGCGAACTGGAATTGCAGCGCACTCAGCTCACGCTCGATTTGACCCGCCCCGAGGTGCGGGAGTTTGCATGGAGCGTGATCCAAAACACCCTGGGCGTTCCGGGCGTCAGCTATGCGAAGTGGGACTGCAACCGCTACCTGACTCAACCGGGTTCGCCCTATCTGGCGCCGGATCGCCAATCGCATTTGTGGATCGATTATACGCGCGCGCTTTATGCCTTGATGGAGAAGACGGCTAAAGCATTTCCTAAGACGGAGCTAATGCTTTGCTCGGGCGGTGGCGGCCGAGTCGACTATGGGGCGCTGAAGTTTTTCCACGAATTCTGGCCCAGCGATAACACGGACCCAGTTACCCGCGTGGCCATGCAATGGGATTATTCCTATTTCTTCCCGCCGATGGCCATTGCCAGCCACGTTACGCATTGGGGCAATCGGCCTCTGCATTTCGCCTGCACGGTGGCCATGAGCGCGCGTTTTGGCATGGACCTGGATCTGACCAAACTGTCCGCCGAAGATAAAGCCATCTGCGCGGGTGCCATCAAAGCCTATAAACAGATTCGCGAAGTGACCCAGCAAGGAAACCTCTACCGATTGGAGCGTCCGCACAACGCCTTGCGTGGGGCGTTGAATTACGTGTCCGAGGATCGCACCCGGGCGGTCGTGTTCGCCTTTCAGATCAAAGACGGCCAGGCACTCCCCGTGCGACCGCAAGGTCTGGACCCGGCCCGCAAATACGTGGTGCGCGAGCTCAACCCCGCGCCTGGACGCAAAGCCATCGCCCAGGAAGGCCGCGCCTGGACGGGTGAAACACTGATGCGCGACGGCGTGAGCCCATCGTGCGCCAAAGCGCTGGAAGCCTGTGTGGTCGAATTGGCGCCCTACTGATCTACCCGTAGGATAGAATACACTTTATGCCGAACCATTTGGTTGTCCGGCAAGGCGCGAGCGAGGAAAGCTGCCCCAGCGGCCTCTGACCGAGAGAGCGACGACGCCGGTCCGCCAAAGGGCCGTCAGAAAAAGTAGGGTATCCTTCGGATTGACCCGTATGAGAGGCGGCCAAACCCGAGCGCTTGAACAAAGCGCTATCGCATTCCGTTCATAACAGGGATGCCGCAGCTCATTTTTACGCGGCTGGGGTGCCAGCTTGGACATATGTATACCCGCACCACCACCGCCGCCCACGAACTAGCGGCCGCCCTGCTTTTCAATTCCGGCCTGATCCATTACGCCGACAAGCCGGAGTTTTTGAATCCTTGCCCCAAGCAGCCTGCGGGGTTTTCCGGAACGCGCCCGCCCGATGGGATGAAACCCGATGCCGGACCTTTCGCTGCGCTTGCGGATTGCCCTCCCCAAGATTATAACAGGGAAATGATGGTGCCGATTTTACTTAAGCATGGCGGGCCAATGATGTGGCTGCTGCTGCTCGCCAGCGCGGTGGCAGTCGTGGTGTTCATGGAGCGTTTTCTCCATTATCACCGGGCGCAGATCAACTCCAATGAGTTTATCAACGGCGTCAAAAACGTGGTGCGCCGCGATAATATTGTGGAGGCCATCTCCATTTGCGAAGCCACGCCCGGGCCGGTGGCGCGATTGGTCAAAACCGCCATATTGAGCCGTGAACGCGGGCGTGAAGGCGTGCGCGAGGCGCTGGAGGAGGCGGGGCTGCTCGAAGTGCCCAGGTTGGAGGAAAAACTCAATTTACTGGCCACCATCGCTCAAATCACCCCTCTTATGGGATTGCTCGGCACGGTATTGGGGTTTATCCGGGTGTTCCGCACGCTCAATCAAGCCGCCTACCCGAATGTGGCCGATTTGTCCGGCGGCGTATGGGAGGCTTTGGTTTGCACCGCCTTAGGATTGGCGGTGGCGATTCCCTGTTACGCCGGCTACAACTACCTTGTCAGCCGGGTCAACGCCATCGTCCTGGATATGGAAAAAGCCGCGACGGAAATCCTGAACATCGTCACCGAGAATAATCCCAAGGGGTCATGAAATTCCCGCGCAACGCCAAAATATTTCGCGGCCAGTTGGAAGCCGCTCCGTTTGCGGGCGTACTCTTTCTGCTCGTGCTTTTTTTATTGCTGAATTCGAACCTGGTGTTCCGGCCTGGCATTCGCATTCAACTGCCGGAAGACCTGGACCGGCCGGTGCCGGGTGTGGCCGGGCCTTTGGCGGTGGTTTCCATGGACAAAAATGGACGGCTTTTTTTTGAGAGCCAGGTGATCCAAGAACCTGAGTTGGCGGCGCGGTTAAGGGCGGAAGTTAATCGGCACAAAGACTTAACCTTGGTTATTCAGGCCGATAAAGCCGTGCAGGTTGAGGCGTTTTACCGAGTGAACAAATTGGCCGTCAGCGCTGGGGTGCGCAACGTGTTACTGCCTTCCCGCCCGGCGCCCAATGCCCAGTCCATGCCATGAATGGGACGCCCGCGCTTGATGCCATTGCTTGGTCCCGCCGCCGATGGGTTTGGACGGCTATAAGCGTACTCGCGCTCCAAATCATCCTGATTTTTTGGCTGTCAGAGCGCGCCCCGCTTCCCCGACCCGCCACTCCGAGGATCTCCGACGCTTCGCTCGTGCTGGATTCCGGGACTCCGTCGGAATTAGCGCCCGAATTGGCGGCGTTGGACCCAACGCTCTTTGCTTTACCAAATCCGCACAATTTTTCAGGTTCCGCCTGGAGTAACCTGCCACAGCAGAGGAACCTGGTGAGTTATTGGGCTGATGCCCAGCCATTGTTCGCCATCAACGCCCCCCTATCCGCAACGAGCGCCGCCTTTCCCATTCCCTCACCGGTCACGGCGTTCCCGCCAATTGCCAATAAGCCGCAACCGCGCTGGCTGGAGACTTTGATTCCCGAAGCAACCTTGACGGCGGTTTCGGCCGCCACCATCGAAGGCGGCCTCCGTTCGCGTCCGGTGGTTTATATGCCGGCCTGGCCAACCTGGCCTTGGGGCGAGCCAGCCTCCAATTCGACGGTTATTCAACTCTGGGTGGACCCTGATGGCTTGGTGCGGGAAACCGGGCTCTGGAATGAATCCGGCATTAGTGAAGCCGATCGCTACGCGGTGCGCGAGGCCAAACAAATCCGGTTCAAACGCAGCGACCAAAAGGAAGACGCGCCCTTGACTTGGGGGACCTTGGTCGTGCGTTGGGGCACGCTTCCCCCGGTGGCGGCCAAATGACCCCAGACACCTCTTATGTCGCCTGATTCGCTAATCCTGGCTTACTTGGTTTTGATGCTTGCGGCGCTTTCGATCCTTGCTCTATACTCGGAGATGCTGCGCAAGCGTTTCGAGCCGGCTCCGAGTGAAGACCGCATTTTTCGCTGTGAAAAATGCGCGTTTGTTTATACGGACGATTCCGATGTGGAGCGTTCGCGTTGCCCCCAATGTGGGGTTACGAATGACCGGATCGAATTTTGATCGCCCATACGGCAGGGGAGGAATTTGTTCCGAAGGCGCTGTAGGGCAACTTTTAAACCGAATTGATTTATGGGAATGTGGATTGGCCGCAACCGCAAGGCGCGTGTCACGTATGGGTTCGACGAAATAGCCCTCGTGCCAGGCGATATTAGCATTAACCCGAATGAGACAGATACCTGTTTCTCCATCCCTAAAAAGGATGGCTCCAGCATCACGCTCAAAATCCCCATCTTGGCGAGCGCCATGGATGGGGTGACGGACGTGCGCTTTTGCATCGAAATGGGCCGCTTGGGCGGTTTGGGCGTTATCAACCTGGAAGGCGTGCAGACCCGTTATGAAAACCCCGACGAAATTCTCGAGAAAATCGTCAATGAGCCGTCTTCCGCCAAGGTCACGGCGCTGATCCAAAAGCTTTATACTGAACCCGTCAAAGAGGAATTGATCAGCCTGCGGGTCAGCCAATTGAAAAAGGCGGGCGTGCTGGCAGCCGTCAGTTCAATTCCCCAAAAAGCGGAGCGCTTTGCGGCGATCGCCCAAGAAGCGGGCGCCGATGTTTTTGTGGTGCAATCCACCGTTTCCACCGTCCGGCATATTTCCACCGAGTACAAATCCCTCGATTTGCCAGCCTTCACCCGGGATGTCAACATGCCCGTCATCATCGGCAACGCCGTTACTTACGATGTCACCCTCGAACTCATGACCTGCGGAGTGGCGGGCGTGCTGATCGGGGTCGGTCCGGGCGCCGCTTGCACCAGTCGCGGAGTGCTGGGCCTGGGCGTTCCGCAAGTCACCGCCACGGTGGATTGCGCCGCCGCGCGCGATGCGTATCACAAAAAAACCGGCAAATACGTCCCCATCATTACCGATGGCGGCATGAGCAAGGGTGGCGATGTGTGCAAAGCCCTGGCCTGCGGCTCGGATGCCGTCATGATCGGCAGCGCCTTTGCCCGCGCCAAGGAAGCGCCGGGATGCGGCAACCACTGGGGTATGGCCACGCCTCACGCCAACTTGCCGCGCGGCACCCGCATTAAAGTGGGTATCACCGGTTCGCTTGAGCAAATTTTGTTCGGTCCCGCCACAGTGGACGATGGTTCGCAAAATCTCGTGGGCGCCATCAAAACCTGCATGGGCAATGTGGGCGCCAGCTCGATCCGCGAGTTTCAGGAAACCGAGATCATCATTGCCCCAAGCATCAAAACCGAAGGCAAGCTGTTCCAGAACATTCAAAGCGTTGGCATGGGTTCGAAATAACCCGTCGCGTTCGCCATTTCTTAGCCAAACGCCGGTCCGGGAGAAATTCCCCGACCGGCGTTTGGTTTTTATCCCAGTGGATCGCCGAGGTGGAACGGCGAAATCGGGCCCGAATGAGCCGCGCAAGATTACAGTTTGAGAATTTTGTCGATATCGCCAAAATAGCCGCTCCAAAAACTAAGAACCCGCCAACCGATAGCCAGACAGATGGCGATATAAATGAGGCGGGGAATCCATTGTGCCAGCGCGCGCAGCTTCCGACTGGCGTTGTCTTGCAATAAAGTATGCAAGCGCTTGAGGGTTTCATCCAACTTGCCGCTGAGCTCACCGGTGGCATACAGACTCGCGAAAACTTCGGGAAACTCCGAGCAGTCGCGGACCGCTTCCGAAGGCATGCGTCCCGCTTGCAATTTGGGCGGCCACGCGGCAATCGCGCGGCGCAGAGCCGGAGAACCGCTGGCGGCCGCCGCCATTTGCCAAGCCTCGATGATCGATACCCCGGCACTGATCAACGATTCGAGCGCCATGGATAACCGGGCGAGCGCCAATTCTTTACGGGCGGTTCCTAATATGGGGATCAGGCGTCCCACGCGCTCAATCAAGGCCCGCCAGCTTTCTCCGTGGCGCCCTTGGCAGGCCAGCAAGATCAAAAAAACCAGGGCGTAGACGGGTACGAGTATGCCCAAAACTTGCGTCAAATAGGCCTGTAGATTGCCCGTCAGAAATAGTTGGGGAAAAGGCGTGATGAGGATGGCGAAGTGAACGATGAAAAAAGGGTAAGCCAGGTCGGCGATCATCTGGCGCAGCAACTGGGCGCGCTCTTCGTAGTAATTCGCGAGGATTTTAAAACAGGCCTCCAATCGACCGCTCGTTTCTCCGGCCCGAATTAGGGCGATATCAAAATCCGGCAGCCAGCCGGGCAGCCGGGAGAGCGATTCGGAAAAAGTAAAACCCTGGGTCAAATAATCCAGCAACCGTCGCAGGGGCTGGCGAAAAGCGCGCGCGGGCGGGTTGCGAATGAGCATGTCGCAGGCCTGGAGCAAGGACACCCCCGCCGCCGTCAAGGAACCGAATTGGGTATAGAGCTCCGAACGGTATCTGAGCTGCCGTGGTGTGAGTAGAAGTGACATAATCACGCCCGAGTTCCAACCCCCAGCCTCTCCCACTTAGCCGGCCTCCGGCACCGGCTTCGATCCGCCAAACGATAGCTAGGCCAGGTATCTTTCGAGATTCGTTTTCAGATCACGCTTACTGCGCACGCCCATGACCTGTTCCATAACTTGACCGCCTTTGAAAATCAAAATCGTGGGAATGGCGCGAATGCCGAACTGGCTGGCCAAGGCGCCTTGATCATCGACATTAACTTTGCCGAACTTGACGCGGCCGTCCAATTCACTGGCCAATTCATCGATGACCGGAGCTACCGCCTTGCACGGGCCGCACCATTCCGCCCAAAAATCGAGCAATACGGGCGCTTCCGCTTTCAGAACTTCGCTGGAAAAATTCGCCTCCGTAATCTGCAAAACATTCAACGCTGCCATAATTCCAAAAATAATACCCTGGCGGCATTATATCCGCCAGGGCATTTAAAGAGGTTTGCGGGAATTAATTAAACTTCCCGGTAAGCATGAACACACTGACCAGCGCGGCCAGGGCAGCCAACGCGGCGGTGATCGACAGGATGTAGTCTACCGTGCCAACGCCGGCTTTAGCCGATGACGACGATGCCACTGGAGCCGCGCTCCGGGTATTCGTGGGCGCCGCAGGCGCCGCTACCGCGGCACGAGTTGCGCCATGCGCCGCGGGCGCGTTAGCGGGCGGCTGAGGTGGCGCGGGCGTCTGGGTGCTCGCCGCCGCGGAACTCGAGGCGGCATGCGGCGCGGGCAGTTTAATCGTAGGCGAAGCCGTGGGTTTTGGCGGGAGGTTAATCCGCACCGTTTCCTTCTTCGGCTGCACCTTCGCAGCCTCCGGAGGTTTCGGAGGCACGATGGGACCGGGAGCTGCGGGTATGCCAGGCGTACTGTCAGGTGTATTCTCAGCCATAACTTCGATTCAAGCTAAAGTTCCTATCTCGGGGTGTCAAACCCTTATTTCCCTATTAATAGCATTTTTTAGACCACGCAGGCCCGGCGTTTTCCGCCATGGCTTGGATGGAAGCGCCATCCCTATAAGGTCTTCGTCATAGCCCCAATTGCGGGGTCTACCCTCAGGCGCGGGCGCCATACTCACCCGCCGAGCGGCGCGGTCCATTGCTGGGGCCGCGTTCTTCACGCGGCCGCGCCACATTGACGGCTAACGCGCGTCCTTGAAAATCTTTTTCATGGAACATTTCGATCGCTTTAGCGGCTTCTTCGGCCGTGCCATATTCCACAAAAGCGAATCCGCGCGACTTGCCTGAAAACTTGTCCAGCATCAGGTTGCACGAAACCACCGCACCCGCGGCCGCAAAATAATCGCGCAAGTCGTTTTCGGCGGTTTGATAGGAAATGTTGCCCACAAATAATTTAGCTGGATTCATGACGAAGAATGAAGAAATGCGCCCACGAACAAGCACGCGTGGATACTGCACAGGCAGGACCGCGAAAAGCCACACTCACACCATGCTGGACTATCTGTCTTACTGACACCGTCAACTGCTCGTTCATTGAGCTGCGCATGGAATCCTAGCACTCGCAAGCAACTCGTCAATACGGTTTTGAACCAGGCGGAACGCTTGAACCGAATCGAATTAATCCGTGCCCGCGAACGAAATCCGCGCCAACCGCCGATAGGCCGGACCGGATGGCGATAACACACTTTGAATGAATTCGAGGTGCCGCACCGTCCAAGCCAAGGATTCCAGTGAAGGTGGCCGGTCCAACCCGGCCCGCAAGGCGTCTAACTCACGTGCGCGTGTGATTTTCACGCGTCCCAGCGTCAAATGTGGGTGGAAGACAGGTTCAACCGGAGCGTCCCCCCAAACCTTGGTTTTGCCCGCCACGACGCTTTGAACATGAAGCAAAGCCGGCAAATTTCCCGCCAGACCGAGCCAGATCACTTTCGGATAACGGACCTCTGGAAAACATCCCAACGCTTTGGTTTGCAACGTGAATGACCGAGTCACCGCCGCGATGGATGCCAATGCGGCGGTGACTTCAGAAAGCTGCGTTTCCGCCACCTGGCCAAAGAAACGCAAGGTTAGATGCAACCGCTCCGCCGCCACCCACCGCACGCCTGAACTTCCGCAGTCGGCTTGAATGCGCCGCCCAAAGTGCGACAGCGCGAGTTTCACCGCCTCAGGAAGCGGCAGGGCCACGAAGCAGCGGATCAATGGGGGGGCTGAATCGGTTGAGTTCATGCCAGCCGCCGGTCAGCGACCCGTTATTGGGTGGGGTCTTCGGGTTCGGCTGTTTCCACGGGGACAGATTTGGGTTGGGCACGTTTTAGTGCCAAGACCTGTTTTTCGAGTGTTTTTTTAAGCTCCTCGTATCGAGCCCGGGTCTCGTCCGCTTCTCGCAAGGCTTTGTCATACTGTTCGGCGGCAAACTTGATGCTCGAGGCGACGGTGGGGCGATATATGCCCTCCACGTACTGTCGCAGGTTTTCCTCCAATTCCTCGAGCCGTTTACGCAAAGCTTCATCGGTTTTGGACGGGCTGGCGGTGCTGAGTTGGATGATCTGATTTCTAATTTCAGCGTATTTGGGATCGGCATCCGCGGGAGGAGGCAGATAGAGCGGCTGCGAGTTCTTGATGGCGTCCATGATTTTACTCGCTTCCTTGGCTTGCTTGGCCGCGTTACGAACGTTGACTTTTGCCAGTTCCATTTCCGTCCGCGCATCCTCCAATTGTTGCTGCGCTTCCGAGGGCAATTTGAAGAGTGTTTTCGATTGTCGTAACGTATCCAATTGCTCCTGTAATTTTTTCATTTGTTGCTGGAGCTGGCGCAGAGCGGGTTGGGGCTGCACCTCGAATTTCGCGTTTAGCTCCGCCAAATCGCGGGATTTCTTGAGCGCGGGAATATCCTGATCCGCGTTTTCCTCCACTTCATCCATCGCGGCTTCATCAGCCAACTTATCGGCGCGCTCCCAATTGGCTTCCAGGTTTTTCATGGGCGCCGCAGGGTGGAAGGTATCGGTATTCACGTTGACGCGGGGCCTGGGTTTTCTCAGTTGGATAGCGACGGGCGCCAACTGCGGCACCTGGCGCAGGCTGGCTTGCGCCAAAGCCTTCTGATCGGAAAAGTCCCGTAAGATCCGTTCGTACTGGGCTTGGGCGGCCTTCGTTTTTCCCAACTTGCGGTAACACTCACCCAAGCGGAAAACGGATTGGGCGGCTCGGGCTCGCTGTTCATCGAATTTGGCCAACTCCGCTTGATACCGCTTAATTGCTTTGGGAAGGTCCAAATCACGCTCCTCATCCACGAGGCCAGCGGCGAACGGCTCTTCGGCTTCGTTCTCCATGCCCGGCTCCGCGGGGGGCGGCGGCGGTTGGGCTAGTTTCACCGGTTTGGGGGGAACTGGCGCGGTCGGTGCGGCTACAGGCGGGGCGGGGGCGGCAGGCGCGGGTAGCGCGCGCGTTTCCGGGGCTACAGGTGAAGGTTGCGGCTGATCGTTTTCCGCCTCGGTTTCCGTAGCGGCCACCGGCGCCGTCGTGTCGGAGGGCGACGCCGGATTTTTTTGGCCCGGTGAATTCAGACCCGCAGCCAGCAGGGCGATGGCGGCAAGCAATGCCGTTCGTTTTTTCATAGGATGACCTTTTGTTGAATGAACTGTTGTCATTTTGTTTGCGCGTTCATTCTGCCGTTTTCGCCGCTTCCGGTTGCGAAGGTTTTGTAACTTCCAACTTATAACCGACCGCATGCACGGTTTTAAGCCATTGTGGATCGTCGGGATTATTTTCGATCTTCGCTCGCAACCCGCCCATGTGCTTGTCCACGGTGCGGGTGGTGGGAAACGCCGTGTAACCCCAGACCACATCGAGAAAACGGTCGCGGGAGACGGGTTCGCCCGGGTTTTCGGCCAACAAACGCAGCATCGCGAATTCCCGGGCGGTCAAAGCCAGCGGCTCGCCATTTTTCGAGGCTTCCAATTTAACAAAGTCAATTTCCACACCGCCTAGCTGGAGTCGTTGCGCGCACTGTGCCCGCCGCTGGGTCCGGCGCAGCAGGGCGCGAATGCGGGCTAGTAGCTCGTCGCGACTAAATGGCTTGGCCAGATAATCATCCGCGCCCGCGTCCAGCCCGCTGACGCGATCCTCGATCCGCCCTTTGGCGGTGAGCATTAGCACGGGCGTGTGGATTTCCAGCCGCCGCAACTCGGCGCATAAAGCAAAACCGTCTATTCCCGGCATCATGACATCCAGAACGATCAATTCAGGTTTTTCCCGCACGGCTTTGTCCAAGCCTTCGGTTCCATCGGCGGCCACCAGCACTCGGTAGCCTTGCCGGGCCAGGCAATCGTTCAGCGCGGTTCGCATGGGGATTTCGTCCTCCACAATTAGGATTCGCGGCGAGGGATTCATAGGTCTTTGCGCGGGGGTGTTATTCCGGATGTTTTAGGGGCAAAGTGACGGTAAACCGGCTGCCTTGGCCAAGGACGCTAGCGACGGCCACGGTTCCGCGGTGGGCTTCGGTCACATATTTCACAATGGCCAAGCCTAAGCCAACGCCTTGGGTTTTGCGGCGCATCTCCGTGCCGCAGCGATAAAATCGCTCGAAGATTTTCTGGTGATCCGCGGCGGGGATGCCTTCGCCGTGATCTTGCACCCACAGCTGAACTTGGTCCTTGGCGAAGCGTAGTCCCACTTCGATCGGGGACCGCGGCGGAGAATGTTTGATGGCGTTATCCACCAAGTTCACGAGCACTTGTTGCAAGGACTGGGCATCGGCCTCCACCGGCTCGGGTTCACCCTCCGTTATCGTGGTGATTTGGAGGGCGCGTTCCGCCGCGTAAGTCCGCATGAGCCGAGTGGTTTCTTGCGCCAGCGCCACAAGATCCACGGGCTCGAATTCATACTGTTTGCGGCCTTGCTCATGACGGGAAAAGTCCAGCACGTTTTCAACCAGACCGGATAGCCGCCGGCATTCTTGGATGATGAACCGCTGATACTCCCGGTTCTTTTGCGGATTGCCCGGCCCTAGATCCTCCAATTCTTCCGCCATGAGCCGCACCGAGGCGATCGGCGCCCGCAATTCATGGGATACGCTCGAGACGAAATTGGTTTTCATCTCGTTGAGCTCCCGCTGGTGGTGAAAGGCCCGCCAAGCCGCGGCCAAGCCCGCGAAAACCGCGCTGACCGAAAGGCCGATCAATGCGGCCAGCCAACGCGTCCGCTGCCGCTGGCGCGCGTATAACGCGCCCGGATTCGCCAGCCGCACTCGCACGCGGAACAGGCTCTCCCGGCCACTGGCTTCGGGTACGGACTGCGAAACATCCGCCAGGATTTCCACCGCCTTTGCGGGCGGGGTTAAATCATGTCCCGAGACGGATACCTGCACGCCAAAATACGGTGGGGGGTCCGCGGCGGCAATGGCCTGGTTAATCAGCCTTCGCACACTGCCCTCCGGAATCGCCAACCAAAGCCGGTTGCCGCTGGCGGGCAAAGCCGTCACTAACCAGCGTTGATCCTGACGCCAATGAATCCACACCCAAGCCGGACTCGCCGCTTCCGCCAGCCGGGCTGCGATATCCAGGTTTAGCACTTGGCGATGAAAGTCGCGCGCCACCTCATGGACGCGCCACAGATCGAGCCAGGATTTGTTATCTGGCAGCGGCTCCAAGCGGGAACGCGAGAGCGCATCCGGTTTGAAAACGGCCTGCCAGGCGATGAAAGCCGTCAATTCTCCCGCTCGCGAGGAACCGGGGGGCGCGGCGGCGGGCATTTGCATTAACCGTTGGGCCGCGAAGATCGCCAGCAACACCCCGGATTCGGCGCGGGCCTGCGCGTGGTGAGTCAGTATCCGCTCGAAATAAGGAACCGCATTCGCTTCGTTGCCGGCATCTTGCCACAACACCCCTAATTCATACTGGGCCAGCGCCAGTAGGGGTTCCGGCAAATTCACCGATGCTAATGCCTGCAATTGCTCAATCGCGGTGGCGGGATCGGTGCCCGAATGCACCGTGTTTTGACTGGCCACCCACGCTTCCCGGTGCGGGTCGTCTAATTGCTCGATTGGCAGTAGTGCCGGTTCAGGAAAGGCCGTGAAAGGGGGCGGATAGACCAGTTTGCCGTCGCGATCCACCAAACAGGCCACGAGGGGTATCGCTTGGGCGGTCAAACGCAGCAAGGGATCTTCTTTCGCCTGAAATCGGCTCTTTGAAGGGACGCGCCAAAGGGACAAATCGCCCGGATCCAACCGAAACGCGGCGGGCAACTCGAAGTCGGCCAGCCGACGGGCGGTTTTGGCCGCTTGTTCCGTCGCATCCAACTGGGCGAGCAGGCGATCTTGCCGCAGGAATAACAAGCCGATGCCCGCCAGCAGTAAGGCGGGCAGCACAATCAATAGCGCCTGCCAATAAAACGAAGGATATCGGTTGGCGCGGCGCGTCTGCATCTCACCAGTTTAGTCATCGACCGAAGGGAATTGTTCCCTTTTTGTAACTTCGACGAGGCGGAAGAAATCCGCCGTGTACCACCAAGACAGCGAGCCCAATACCCGTCCATGAGTTGTATTTTATCGCCCCGTCTGGGCAGAAACTCACTCGAAACTTAGGCCCGGACGCAAGGCGTTGCCCGCTAAAAATTCCCGGACGGACATTCGTCGTTTGCCCTCTTTTTGCACGGCGGTGATTTTTAGGGCTTGTTCCCCGCAAGCGACGACCAACCCCTCGGCGTCAAGCGAGAGAATTTCGCCGGGAGATCCCTGACCTGCGACCAGATCCGCCGCCCAAATTTTTAAGGAGTAGGGCTGGGGCTGGGCGGCAACTTTGGTATAAGCGCTGGGCCACGGAGTGAAAGCGCGCACGCGATTCCACAGAGTCCGGGCGGGCAGTTTCCAATCCAGGCGGCCGTCGTCTTTGGTGATTTTGCGCGCATAAAGGGCGCCCGCCGCCGGCTGCGCCACCGGCTGGATCGTGCCGCTCACATAACCGGGCAGGGTTTCCAGGAGCAATTCGGCCCCGAGGCGGGCCAGGCGATCATGCAAAGTCTGGGCATTATCGGCCGGCTCGATGCGCGTCCGGCGTTGCGTGAGAATCGCGCCCGTATCCAGCCCTTCATCCATCATCATGATCGTAACCCCCGTTTCGGGATCGTCGTTCAGGATGGACCATTGGATCGGCGCGGCCCCGCGATACTTGGGCAATAAGGAGGCGTGCACATTGACGCAGCCATGCCGGGGCAGGGTCAAAACACTTTTGGGAAGAATTTGGCCATAAGCCGCCACGATAATGAGATCGGGCCGCCATTGAGCCACAGTTTGCACGGCGGGCTCTTGCCTCAGTTTGATGGGCTGGAAAATCGGTAGACCCAGCGTGAGCGCCGCCACTTTTACCGGGGGCGGCTGGAGCTGCAGGGATCGTCCTTGCGGCTTATCCGGCTGGGTGACGACGCCGGCGACTTCGAATTGGCCGCTGCGCGCGAGGCTTTCCAGACTGGCGCAAGCCAGTTCCGCGGTCCCCATAAACACGACTCGCAAAGGCGCAGCCATTAGATTTTCGTCAGTTTTTCCACAATGCTATGCAGCACCGCGACGGGCGGGCGGGTCGAATCGACCTCGTGCACCAAATCGGGGCCGTAAAAATCGAGCACCGGCTTGGTTTCCTGCTCGTAAGTTTCGAGCCGGCGGAGAATGACTTCGTAATTGGCGTCGTCGAGCCGGTTCTCGCGCAAAGCGCGGCGTTGCATGCGGTGGATCAACTTATCGCGATCGGGGCAAGTGAGATAAAAAACCGACTTAACCTCCAGGGAATCCGCCAGCAATTGGGCTTGGTTCAAACTGCGAGGAATTCCATCGAGGACCAAAGTATCGCGTTCCGGAGCATAAGTGCCCGTCTCAATGCGCGCCTCGATGGCTTCGCGCCACAAGCGAATGGTGTATTCGTCCGGCACCAATTCGCCGCGGCTGGAAAATTGGAGAAACACGCGCCCCAGTTCGCTCTCCGCGGTCAGGCCGCGAAAGACATCTCCACAGGCGCAATGCAAGAAACCAGGCAGCATGCCGAGCACCTTGCCTTGGGTGCCTTTACCCGCACCGGGGGCGCCAAAGAGGAGAATCGAACTCAATTTCATGGTCTGTTCAACAGGCCGTCATTATTTTTCTTTCACCGACACCTGGATAATTTCACTGAATTGGACACTAATATCACCTACGCTGGCTTGTTGCAACTGCACATGCATTTCGTTGCTGGTGATACGAGCGATGCGGCGCACCACGTATTCGTTCTTCATGGTTTTGATGGTGAGCACCACATTTTTTTCGGCTTCGCCCGCCACCACGCGGAAAAAGCCGGTGAATTTGGTCTCGAAAAAGCGGCGGTCGATTTGAGTGTCGCTATGGTTGTATACGGCGGGGATATAACCACCGCCCGTTGCCGGATTGCCGCCGCCTTTGGCGATATTGAGCGAACTGCCCGAGGGCACGCCGGCCGCAGCCAGCGAAGGCGGAGCCCCCACCTCGTGATTGGGCCCGGAGGTAGTGCCGCTGGAAACTTGTCTTTCCTCGGATGGCAGGGCGAGAAAAATGAGCGGCCCCGCCACCGGCAGCACCAAGGAAACGCCGCAAACTAACGCGGCCGGCCGGCCGCGATACACGGAAACCTCATAGCCCGCGTAAATATTGGCGGCGAACAATAAAAGGACGACGGCGAAAATGAGCGGCTGGGTTATCGTGTTGGAGAGTTCGGATTTTTCGGGCGCCAGGTCCACTTTGGTGGCAACCGGTTTGGTGGCATAATTGCTTCTTTGCACCGGTTTGCGCACCTTCGTCTGGATTTTCTCCTCCATTGGCACTTCAATGAAAGGCCTAACCCATTGCCCGGCTTGCGGGTGGTTTTGCAGTAGTTTTATGGTCTCCTGGGACATTTTCGTCCAAGGATATCGCTCGGAAAAACCGCCGGTGCTCAGCTTTATCAGAAAGCCATCGGCGTTAGCGGAGGCTAATTCGCCCTTCAAGACGTTTCCATCCGTTAATTTAAACTCGCTTACCGTTCCCTGCGAGGCGGGCGAAGCGTTTTGCGCCATGGCGGTGGGTGTCACCGCAATTAACCAGGCCGCGACCACGAATAACTTAATCCAAAACATGATGTATTCCCTTCTATCAAACGATTGACGTCGAAGGAAGCAAAATTCATTCCGCTTTTTGCCTTAATTGACCGGAACTTTAAATGAGAAGAACGCCGACTGGCAAGACCGACTGGCATTCAGTAACGACGGCTTACTTGATTGATGTCAGCAAGGAGCAAATTCACCCAACGACGAAGAACGATACAAAGCAAAGGTGGGGTGACCAACGGGACTTGAACCCGCAACAGCCAGAACCACAATCTGGGGCTCTACCAATTGAGCTATGGCCACCGCACGTGGAAAACTACTCTAGCGGCTTTTATAAAGCCGTCAATCGGGCATTTTTTTGCCCCGCAACCGGACTACACGAGCTTGTACTTGCCCGGCACCGGAATTTCGGGCGCGGGCAACGCTCCGAATTCCAGCTTTTCAGGCATCCAAACTTTAGTGGAATTCAACACCGTGTCCCATTCCACCAACTGTCCGGTGTACGCCGCTTCGCGGCCCATGATCGCGGTCAAAGTGCTTTCGGCCACCTGACGACCTTCGTTGACCTTGAGTCCTTCTCGAATGGATTTGATCAGGTCGACATGCTCTTGTTCGTAGGCGTTGCGTTCCTTGCCTTTGAATCGCCAATCTTCGCCCCCGTTGACTTTGATACTGTTGTTGGGATTGCTAGTACCTTTGGTGCCGGCGACCGCTTCGCTGACATTATCGCGGCAACCATCCATTTGGCGACATTTGCTGAACATCCGGGCGCCACCCTTGTACTCGTACTCAATCGCGAAATGATCGTAGATCTGGCCCCGGCCCGTTAAACCTTGGCGTCCGCCCATGCCGTAAGCGGAGATGGGGTGGTCTTTCATGACCCAGTTGCAGACGTCGAGGTTGTGGAGGTGCTGTTCGACGATATGATCACCGCAGAGCCAAATGTAATGATACCAGTTACGGAGCTGGTTTTCCATGTCGCTAATGTTGCTGTTCCAGGGATGATTCCAGATCAAGCTCTGGCACCAATAGGCGCGCAAGGCCACAACGTCGCCGATCGCCCCGTCGTGCAAGCGTTTGAGGGTTTCGACATAGCTAGCCTGGTGGCGCCGCTGAGTGCCGGCGATGATGCTCAGGCCTTTTTGTTTGGCGATTTCGCTCGATTCTAACACGGAACGTACCCCGGGGCCATCCACCGCCACCGGTTTTTCCATGAACACATTCTTGCCGGCTTCCACCGCCGCGCGCAGATGAATGGGGCGGAATCCAGGCGGGGTGGCCAAAATGATGTAATTAATGTCAGGGATGGCGACCACTTTTTTATAGGCGTCAAACCCCGAGAAAGCCATTTCCGTGGGCAAACCAAGTTTTTTGGCCAATTCGGAGGCCCTTTCCGGGAACATATCCGCCACCGCCACCACGGTCACATTGCTATCGGCGCTTTTCACGTTTTCGATAGCGCCACTGCCCCGACCGCCACAACCGATCAACCCCACTTTAATCGGTTCATCAGGAGCCGCATGCGCCGCCAAGTACGGTGCGACGGCGGCACCAGCCACTAGCAATGAGGAGCTTTTTATAAAACGCCGCCTCGAGACGTCTATCTGTAAACCTGTGTTTTTCATATTTTTCTTTTTTCATGCCGCGGCGCCAACAGTGTCTGCCTTATCCAGAACTCCCGCGCCTTAGCAGGTGTTGTTGAATAGCGGCATCTTCCCGCCTCCGCTGTAAAAATGCCAGTTTTTTCTGCTCAAAACGATGGACCGTAATGCCTGCCGCGCGATATTTTTCGCGATTTTGACTCACAGTTTTAACTTGAGCACGCCCACTTCCAAAGCCAACACTTCCTGCACGTTGGTTTCCAGCAAACGGCGGGTTTGCTCGAGGATATCCAGGTTTTCTTGCGCGGCTTCCGGGGCTAGGCGGCTGGCTACTTTGGCGGTGGCGTCGGCCAAACTCGGGAATCCGTGGCGGTTGACGGCCAAATCCATGGTTTGCAGCCAAATATCGCGAAACCAAACCATCAGCACGCGAAATAGTTCCACCCGCTGCCGCCGGTATTCGGCTTCCACCGAAGCGGCCAATTCCTCCTCCCATTTTTCCTTGGTGGCAGTTTCGGCATCCGGGTATTTCTCCAGAGGCGATCTAGCGGTGAGCGCTTTTTCAATCCCTTCTCGCCGGCGCAGGAGCTCGCTTTGAAGAATGCCTAAAAGGCGATAGCGATGAAGCAGTGATTTCATGTTTTCGCTGGCGGCCGAACTCAATGCTTTAAGCCAATCCTCCGGCTCGCCCTGCGGTTGGACATCGCCCCCGGAAAAGTTCAGGCGCAAGCACCGGGACAAAATCGTTTCGAGCATTTGTTGCGGCTCGGAAGTTAATAGGATAATGACCGATTGCGTCGGCGGCTCTTCCAAGGTTTTAAGGAACGCGTTGGCCGCTTGGGTATTAAGCCGGTCGGCGCCCGCGATCACCGCGATTTTAAAGGCCGCCTCCATGGGTTTGAGGTGAATGGTCCGCATGACCTCACGCATTTGATCGACGGTGATAACGCGGGATTTCGATTCGGGCCGCACCCATTGCACGTCGGGATGATTATCGGCGTCGATTTTGCGGCAATGCAAGCAGGCGTTGCAGCAATCCAAAGCCAGACCACTCGCTCCGGTGGCTGGGGGACGCTGGCAATTTAAGGTTTTAGCCAGTGTCCGCGCCATTTTTTCGGGCTCTTCCAACGAACCGCCCGTAAACAGATAGCCATGCGCCAAGCGGCCCCGATCCAAGCTGCGCTGGAGCAGATCGGTGAGCTGGCGATATTGGGGAAACAGGGAAAATGACATAGGATGTAAAATTCGGTCCTGGAGTAAGTTCAATAAGTGAAGGTAAACCGGATGGTGCGTGTATTTTGCGGCGCGCTCTGGCGCAAGGCCGCTGGCCAAGCAGGAAAGGGACCCGCTTCTTGGACGGCTCGCTGGCAAAGGAATGCCAGCGCGTCGTCGACTTCGGTTTGAGTAATTTTTAATTCCGAAATCTGGCCGCGGTAATTAAGGCGAAATTCGATGGTGACCTTTCCCGAACGGCCATGCACCAAATCCTGCTGGGCTAGCATGGCGAGCCAGCGACGCCGTACCAAGTCGATTAACTGGCCATCATAGTGGCCAAAGGGGGCGTTTTGGACATCGATAGTGGAAGTGATGCTACGCGAGGTCGGTGATACTACCACCAGCTTGTTGGTACTGGCGTTAGCGGCTGGGGGCGGCATCTGGCTGGGAATGGGATTCGTATCGGGTTTTGCCGGGCTAGAGACGTTAACCAGACCCGTTTTTCCCGCATTTTCCAGATTTCTGTCGTAAAAGAGATGGGCCTTGGCGGCATTTGGGGTGGTGGTTTGGGAACGGGAGGGAATTTCGGAAGCCGGTTTTACCGGTTCCCAATAGTTCGTTTTCGCGAAGAAAAAAATCACCAGGCTGGCCGCCAGGATTCCGGCAACCACCAGGATTTGACGGCGCGGAAACGGCGGGTGGATTACCTGGTTGGCCGGAGCGGTTGCCGAGATGGCGATGGCCGCCGCTTCGTTGAATTCAGGAAATGAAGCCAAGGGGCGCCAAATATTGTCGCCCTCATATTGGCCCAGGTTCTTTAAAGAAATCCATTTCCCGTTTAGCAGGGATTTGACTTCTTCCACAGAGCATGGCCCCAGACGCTGCCCTTCGCTTTGGATGAAGATCTTTTTCAACTCGGATCGGAATCCTAGACCAAAGGGCTAGGGGTGAAAAGGTTAAGTTTCTCCCCGGTTATTTCTGTTCTCGCAGAGCCACTTGCCCCTTGCGGCAGGCATCGATGCACTCCCCTAAAATCCGCAACGCCTCTTGCGGCGCGTGAAACCCCAGCGAATTTTCGGATTCAATGAAATCCAAGTAGAATTGAGCCTTGCGCTGGAGCCCATAGGCGGGGGCGAGCGCGGTTTCAGCGCGCCCCGATTCTTTGGCGGCCTTAAGATCCTTGATAAAGTCCATCATGGCGTCCATGGCCAAGTTACGCAGGCTGAAAACCCGGTCCTGAATGCTCTCCACCCGGGCCTTAAGCTCCTCTTCCGGCCACCGATGACAGGTTTGGCAAGCGTGGTTGACGTTGAGCATGGGGCTGCGCACGTGGTGATCGCTAATTTTCAGGGCGCCTTCGCGCTTATAGGGCATGTGACAATCGGCGCAAGCCACGCCGGATCGCGCATGGATTCCCTGGCTCCACAATTCAAATTCAGGGTGTTGCGCCTTTAAAACCGGGGCGCCGGTTTCTTTATGCGTCCAATCCTTGAACTGAATTTCGTTATAATAATCCAGAATATTCTCCACCTTAAGCCCTTTGCTCCACGGATAAGTCAGCCGTTTTTCCGTTCCCTTGAAGTAATACTCCACGTGGCATTGCCCGCAAACGTATGAACGCATTTCCTGGCGCGTAGCCATCGTGTTAACATCATAATTCGTAATACCTTGCGAAGCCTTTAGCGCGCGAATTCCCTCGGTAAATCCAGGCCGGGTCACCCGCAATTGCAGGGTGCCAGGATCGTGGCAATCGATGCAGGCCACCGGATGCGTAACCAACTTGCGAGCATCGGTATAAGCCATGGCATTCATCTTTTCAAAACCCTTGATGAGATCGCCTTCGCCCAGCTTTTTATACGGCACGTAAACGGACGCGTGGCAATGCATACAAGTACCCGGCTGTTTAACCACTCGCTGGCGCTCGGTATAGGTTTGATCCTCAAGCATATAGGCATGCCCCCGGCGTTCGCGGTAATCCACCGCAAATGCGTAGCCCGCCCAAAAGGTTTTTAACCGGGGATCGGCTTCCAGACGACTCCGCGCCACGACCGAACGCGGATCGGCCTCCGTTGGGGTGCGCGGCATCGCCTCGCTGCCTCCATATTTGGTACGTGATTGGTCCACCGTGCGTAGGTACCCGTCGTATTGCATCGGGAAATTCTTCCCCCAAACCGCCGGGTCATCGATCGTGTCATTTAATTCCACCACCCGATAAAAGGGGTTTTTCGCCTCCTGTTTGCGTTCCATGATGTTAATGAGCAGCGCCATGCCCCCGGCGGCCGCCAGGAGCGCGGCGGCCACCGTCACCAGGAACAACAGGGCGGAACGGCTGCGACTGGGTTTTTCTTCAGAATTCATAAGTGGTTAGCCTTGAAAATTAGTGCAAATGGCCTACGGAACGATGACATTGAAGGCAGGAAATCGCCTCCCCGCCACGGTGCGGCCCATCGATTGCCCGCACGATGTCTTGATGGCAATGACGGCAGGCGCTTTCCGTGACCGCCCGGTTGCGTTTGGTGATTTGGATAGGCTCTTGAAACCAACCCGTCGTGAACGCGTAAGAATGCCAAAACCCATTTGCGGCTTTGGTCGCGTATTTGCCTAGGAAACTAGGCGGCGTGTGACAATCGTTGCAGGCCGCCACCAACCGATGGCTGGATCGAATCCAGCCGTCATATTGATCCTGCATAATGTGGCAATTCACGCACGCGGCCGGGTCTTTGGTGAAATACGAGGCGCCTTTGGCATAGACAAACGTAAACCCTCCAATACCGGCGGCAAGGCCGATGGCGGCTCCTAAAATCAGACTTCGTGCCACGCTGGGTTTCATCCAATATCTAATGGGTTTCCGATCTCCTTGAACTCTCTCGTTTCAACCGAACGGGGTAAAGCCAGCATACCCGTTTCTTTGACTTAGGTCAAACAAGCTTGGAACCCGTTTTCGACCGCCTTATAACGTTATCGGGCGACGCTCCACCCACGGGCGGCACTACCAGGTGATTGTCAGCGTCAAACCATCGAAGCATGGCGCGCCCTTGGAAAAAGCGGATGACTATGTTTATAACATATTCATATCAAATGATTAACGCCACAATAAAAACGCCGGGATATAAGCTTAAGTTTGAATCGGTTTAGGTCATCGCTTAACTTTTGAGTTGATATTATCAAACGCAACGTATACATACATAAATATTATGAACTGGGTGACATCTCGAAGTGGGCCTCGTTTATATCGCCATCCGGTTAGCTCCATCGGCAGCGTTCGCGCTTGCCGCCAGCGATCGGAAAACATTGGAAATCAGTCGCCAACCAAAGAAAACGTCGTAAAGCGGGCGTTTACTTTGATCGAGCTGCTGGTGGTCATATCGATCATCTCGATTTTGGCCAGCATGCTGCTTCCCTCTTTGAGCCGGGCTAAGGAAAAAGCGCACACCATGACGTGTATCAACAATCTCCATCAAATGGGGATCGCCATGACGCTTTACGTGGATGACAACAATTTCAAATACCCCGCCGAGTACGTCACGGAAGTTTATCAGGGGGCGATAACCGAAAAACTCGTACCCCATTCACTGGGGGGATACGATCCGACCGCCGAATTACTGAGGTACTTCCCCTCGGCGGCCAAACGGCCTTTATACGATTACTTGAAACCTTCCGATGTCTACCGATGCCCGAAGGACAAAGGCACGCAATTGACTCCCGGTTGTCCGGTCAGGCATGGCGCGTTTAAACCGGCGAAATGGAAAACCGTCGGGTGTAGCTATGAATACAACGCCGGCTTCCTCATGGTTCTGTCGGGTGGCGGGTTAAAAAATGCGGATTACAAGTCCTTGGAGACGATCGCCGGAAAATCAGAAAGCTGGGTGCCGACTCCAGCCCGATTTCTTTTGATGCACGAACCGCCCGCCCGGATTTACGGATGCGGCATTCACGGCCCGGAGTGGTATCAATGGCATTTTTCCCGCAATACCAGCGATATTCACGATCCAGTCTACGCCCCGCAACAGTTCTACTCGCCGGCTTTGTTTGTCGATGGCCATGCGGCAATCCACAATTTTTCCAAGTCCTTATCGACCGATCCGTATTTCCCATACGAGCCGACCAGGGATTGGATCTGGTACAAATCAACGAACCTTAACCAATCGGTTTCCCAATGAATCAGCCCGGCCCCGAACCCGCTCATTCGATTCAAGTCCCCCCCGAAAATCTGGGCGCGCTGCATTTATCCCTGGCGGCTAACCTGTCCAAAGCCGGGCTTTCGAACGAGCAAATCAATAGCGTGCTATCCACGCATGTCACGGCGGAATGTATCGCTTGCAGGCTAAAACTGAGCGGCGAAGATTTGGGCTTGCTAGCCGTCAGCCAAGATCAGCCGGATCCCAAAAACTCAAAACTTGCGCGCGTGCGACTTGGGTATTGCGGCCGGGACGGTTGCAAAGCCCGCCTTTATCACGTCCTTTTCGCCGAGCACGAGTCCGTGGATTGGAAAGCCATTCTGGCGGCGGCTGAAAAAAACGGTCCGCCGCAGGCGACGCCCGAAACCCCGGTGGTACCCGTCCCCAGCAAACCCCACGCCTCGAAGCTTGCCTTTAGAATCGGCCTAGCGGTGGCGGCGTTTTTGGCTCTTATCTACGTCGTGCGCCTTTACACCGGCGGCCGGATCCCTTTGATCCAGCCCAAACACACCTATGCGATCGCCCCGGAAACAATTCAAGATTGGTCAAGAATCGGGGCAACCAATGCCACCGCATCCACAAATGCGCCCAAAACCGTAGCGCCAAAGCGATAGGCTAACCCGGAACAAACCGGCCCGCGACCGCTACGGACGGCAGCTCTCCCAACGGATATCGGATCGTATTTGATGCCGCAGTCAGGCCCATTTAGCGGGCGAATGCGCGCGCGTGCGCCCCTGACACAGTATTTATTGAGGGGCCGCCAATTTGTCACGCGTCAGACGATAAAGGATCCATTCTTTCATCGGCGTGGCACCCAGAGATTCGTATACGCACTGGGCTCGTTTATTCCAATCCAGACAGGTCCATTCCATGCGTCCGCAGCCCCGCTCCCGCGCCAGCCGTCGGCACAATTCCAACAGGGCCGTGCCAATGCCGAGCTTACGATACGCCGGCAGGACGAAGAGATCTTCGATATAGAGCGAAGGGCGGGCTTCAAAAGTGGAATACGTTTCAAAAACCAGGACGTAACCGACGGGAGCCGCCGAATCAGGCACGGTGGCCAGCCAGGTTTCAAAGCGCGGTTTGGGGCCAAAGCCATGTTCCAGCAAACGCGCCCGGCCCGCTTCGTCGGGGGGCGGTAATTTCTCGAAATCCGCCAGGGCGGTGATGAGGCCGATCACGGCCGGGCCGTCGACCGCCGTCGCGGGGCGAAGTTGGAAAGCGGCGGAGACTTTACATTCCTGGGCAATCGGCGTTGGGCGACTGGAGCTCATAAGTTGGCGTTGGCTAGGAGAAATTCGCGCGGCCGGCAGGCGCGGGCAAGCAACCTAGCGGGGATCGAGACGATACTTTCGGCCCGTGTATAGCTCATCGGCAATTTGATAAATCGAAACGCAATCTTTTTCAATTTCCAACTCTTTCGGCCCCGGTTCGGCGATATGTTTGGGCTCGGTGGCGCGGGGGTCGCCGAGATAATCTTCAACGACATTACGCAGGCCCAGGATGGCCATCCGCTCATCGGTATAAAGCCCAATATCACGGTTGTGATTAAGCAGTGCGCGGCCTGGTTCGGAGGGGCTTTTGAGCAAATCCCGCCCAAAAAACAGGGAATCGTAGGGGCGCCCAATGAGCCCAAGCAGCGTGGGGGAAACATCGAGCGAGGAACCCAACGTACCCACGCGCGAGGGTTGTTTTACCACGGCCGGACCCGTTATCAACACCGGGATCTCATAGGAAGCGATCGGAATGCGCTGGCTACCATAAACCCGGGCGCCATGATCGGCGATGACGGCAAAAATTGTATTGGTCCAAAAAGCCTCTTGGCGGGCCGCCTTAAAGAATTGCCCCAGCGCGTAGTCCGAATATTTCACCGCATTTTCGCGCTTCCGTTCCTTGGGATCTTCGGGGATGCGGCCGGGGGGGTACGTGAACGGCTTGTGATTGGACACGGAAAGAATCGTGCCCAGGAAGGGCTTGCCGGACTGGTTTAAGGCGCGAAACTCCGTAATCGACCGCGCCATCAATTCTTCGTCGCTCACCCCCCAAATCGTGGTAAAAATGGGTTTTTCAAAATGCTTTTGTTCCACAAACTTATCCCAACCATTTTTCACCGCATACGGCCGCATACCGTCGAATACGCCGCGCCCGCCGTAGAGAAACAGCGTATTGTAACCGTCCCGTTTGAGCACCCGGGCGATGGTTTCCACATTGTCGGACAAGTCCCGTTTCACGATGGAATCCCCTGGCAAAGGCGGGAAGGACGAGAGCACGCCTTCCAAACCTCGCACCGTGCGATTGCCACACGCGTATATTTGGGTGAACAACATGCCTTCTTCGGCGGCTAGTTTATCCATTTCCGGGGTCAGCGTCGGTTCTTTCCGGCCCAGCGATCCCCAGAATTCGGACCCTAAACTTTCCTCCAATATAATCACCACATTCAGTTTGGGGCGCTGGGTATCGCCGGCGATATGGCGGAGAATGCTGGCGCCGTCCTCAACAAATTGCGCACCCGGTTCTTGGAGCAGCTTCCGCAGCCGTTGATACGCTTCCTCCCGAGGCATCGTCCGGTAGAAAGCGGCGTAATCCAAATGGTGAGTCCAAGCGGCGGCGGTGAAAGAAAGCACGCCATTATTGGCGATTTCATTGAGCAACCGCTCTTCGCTAATGCGCGGACCTTTGAGGGAAACTGACGGGCTCATGAGCGCGATGGCGGCAAGCAACCCCAACCAGGCGAACAAGCGCTTGGGAAAACTCACCGTCCGCGTCCACATGCCACGATACCGGACCGCGGCAAAGACCGTCCAACCGGCGCCTAACAAACCACAAAGGAGCAGCACCGCGGGCACGGGATACGTGTCCCAAATATTGATAAACACTTCATGGGGATATAATAGATAATCCACCGCCACCGTGTTAAAGCGCGAATGAAACTCCTCAAAAAAGAAATACTCGGCGGCCAGCAAGAAAACCTCCACCGACCAAAACACGAACACCCCCGCCATCAGCAGTAACCGATGCCAGGTTTTGGCAAAGGTTGGGTTGCCGATCAAGAGAAACCAAGTGGCTAAGGGAAGGCAATAAATCAAGCTGACGAACAAATCGAGATACCAACCCCGGGCGAACGCCAATACCGTGTCACCCCATGGGGCATGGCTTTCTCCACTGGATTGGAGGGTGAGCGCGACCCGCAAAACCGTCCAAGCTAGCACCAAAGAAACGCTTAGAAAAAGCAGAAAACCGTACCGGTTTCGTTGCCCTATCCTTGCTGTTGAGAGCGAAGGATTGCCTGATTCAGATTGATTCATACACCCTGTACCACCCATAAATACTCGGCTTGGCGCGGTCGTTTGTCAAAAAATGTGTGACCGTCACCTCGGGTTGCTCCTTGAGAAGCCACTCAAGGAAGGGTAGACTCCTAGTCATGCATCCGCGTTCAATTTGTTTCCACTTGGCCCTCGCATCCTTTCTGGCTAGCACCGCGACCGGCCTTTGCCAACCGCTGGATCGCGTGCGGGAAGCCGCCTTTGGAAAGCTGCCCGACGGCACGATCATCGAGCAATGGACCTTACGGA
>DBTJ01000117.1:11848-17511 GCA_002306985.1 Verrucomicrobia bacterium UBA1319 | reverse complement strand
ATCGCCGCCGCCATCCGCGCCGACGGCCGCCTGGCCGAGTTCGTCCAGAAACGCTACCGCTCCTGGGACGCCGGCATCGGCGCCAAGATCGAGCAGGGCCAAGCCGGTTTCAAGGAACTCGAAGCCTATATGCTCAAGCAGGGGGACATCGCCGCCAACGTAAGCGGGCGCCAGGAATTCTTGGAAAACCTGATCAACGAATTCATCTAAAAACTCGTTTTTCGCGGGCCGCCCGGCGCGAAACCGGGCGGCCCCTTTTATTTCGCGCTTGGGGTGGCCGGAAAAACCGTCGCCCCCTTGAAATCCGCCGTTGTGGGAAAGTGACGAAGTTTTTTGCCGCGCCGGCTGGTCTAGTGTTCAGGAATTGCGCGCGTCCGACGGCGTCATTCAGACGGGTGAATCGCCCCCATCGCCAAACCGACCCCAGTAACTCGCCAAGGCGGATTGCGCGGCTTCGGAATCCGCCCCTAATCCCCGCTCCACTTGTATTCGTAACCCGGGGGGGGATTGTACTGCCAGGATTGAACTTGGCGGAATTTGACCGCGCCCGCGTCCCAGAAAATCTTCAGGTAACGGGAGTGGCCATCCACGAAACTAATCATATTCCGCGCGTCGTTGCAGAAAGGTTTATCCACGGGTTGATGCCAGGAATAGGGGTGGAAGGCGGGGTACTCCGCCACCAAGACCGTTTTGGCGGGCTCGCGAACCGTGCTTAACTGGTGACCGGCGATGCCGGGTCCGTAACGGCCCGTTGAATTTCCCTGCGTGAGGTTGCCGCCGTTGAAAGCGTAGCTGGAACAATCGAAACTGGGTTGCGAGTGGGCGCTTTCCGCCACGTACTCGTTTTTCGACCCGTAATAAAACGTATCGTCCGGGCAGGCGAAAAGCTCGCCGCGTCCCGGAGGGGCGCCCGCCGAGGCGCGATTCTTTAGAATGACTTTATAGGCGGCGAAAGCATCAAGCGAAAGCCCGTTTTTGGAGTTGGGGAGCAGATCGTTCGAGTCATCCACTTCCACGCGTATGATGAGATTGATTTGGCGCAGGTTATTCAAGCACACCGTCTGGTGCGCCTTGGATCGAGTGCTATAGAGGGCCGGCAGCAATAAACCGGTCAGGATGGCGGCTATGATGATAACCACCAGCAATTCCAGCAGGGTGAAACCCCGCGCCGTTTTGTTGCGTCCGCTCATCTTCATGTTAGACACCCCCGCGCCCAAAGAGTCACGCGCTCCGCGCCATTTGATCTCTCTCAGTCTAAATCCTCCGCGCGCGCGAATCAAGGCCGTAAAACCTACCGGCGGCGGGCGCCGTTTGGGTTCCGGCGGAGTGACGTTTTCGTTAAATTTGAAGGCAATAGCGCGGTTCGGGAGGGTAGCCTCCTTTCATGGGAGTGGATGCGCTCTTTTTAGAGGTGCCCGCGAGCGGAAAGCAATGTTCAAAGCCAATCGCTACCCACTAATTCCAAATCGCGCTCCAGTTGGGATTAATTCACGGGCCATCCAGGTCTTTGGCCTCGTTAATCGCAGATCCCTCCGGATACGCGTTTTTCTCGCGCCAAGCCCGAGACAAGGTGTCGGGGGAGATTTTAGCTTGCGCTGATTTCAGTGATTGCCGAAGCGCGCGAGATTTAGGCCGAGCAAGAACCGGATTTCCTCCTTCTCTCTGTGCCGATAATTTCGCGCTCATCTAGGATCAACCCGAGGCTGCCTTAGTGGAATAAATTACCGACCTCGAAATTACCCATTCACCCATCGCGGCATTGCGGCTCCATCGCAACACGCACAAAATCCATCGCGAACCGCACCTGATCCCACAGCAGTCCTGGGAACTAGCCAAGAAAGAAAAGTACTCGGTTCTGCGCCCACCCCCTCGCTGACCCTGGTGGCCGTAGGTTTGGAGTGTTCGCACCTCGATTAAAACCGTCGCCGATGGACGGGATCCCATCGGCGCACATCCTGGGCGGGTCGAGCGGCCGCTGGTTGTTTTGGCCGCGTCTCCCAACGCCAAAGGAAAACCGCTGATGCTGTTTACCAATCGTCAAAAAATGAAAATGTCCTGGTTTGAAAACCCCACGACACCGCGACACTGCCGTCTTTACTTGATGTTTGCGAATGATAATAATACGGCCATGAGACTGACCTCCTGGCTTGCTACTTTCCTAACAGGCGTGGGGTTGGCGTTTTCGACAAACGCCCAACCAGCCGCCGTGAAACTTTGGCCTCAGATCACGACCGGCATCTACAATCATGCCAACGTGCTAGTCATGAAATGTGACGTGGCTGAAGATGGTCTGACGGTGACGGATGCCGCTTGGGATAGTTATCAAGTCGAGGGTTGCAGCAAGCGCTGGACCCTGAATATGGGCTCACCCATGAAAGCGCCTTTAAAGCATTTCAAGTTCAGTCCCGAATTCGCAGGTCTGCCAGTGAATCTCACCGTCGAGTTCTACAACCCAGCCAAGCCGTGGGAAGTAAAAGAGAACTATCAGGAAATCCTGCTCCTGGGCGGCAAGCAACGGATTGGACTGCCAGAATGGTTCCACATTCCCACCAACCGCTTGGGCTACGACTTCGATGAAGGTAATTGGTTCCCCTCAGGCTGGTCCTTACCTCGAGGCAAATATGCCCTCTGGCAAGGGGCGGCAAAGGCGCGGCAGACCGATCGCAAGAACCAATGTCCGATGTACGACTTTGGATTTACCCATGTGGCCCCCTGTGCCATGACCCACAACGGTTCGCAGGGGGAGCGGCAAAAACGCGGACTTCTGTTCACCGATAACGAATGGATTCCTCATCATGGGAATGCCTTCACCGCCGATCCCACCGATCCCAAAAACTGGGAGATCGAGCCATTTCACCAATACGCGTCCTCCTGTGCCATCATTATTCCCGATTTCGAAGCCCCGAACTATTATTCCTGGAAGGATCACCAGTATGACGCCTTTGCCAAGCTCATCGGTGAAGTGCGCGGTAAGCAGCCGGAGGTGTTGATTGGCTGCTGGGGGGTGGGAGTTGTGAAATCATCGTTCCGCATTTTCGATGGCATATCGGAGGGCAAACCCACTGGTTCCATCGATCTCAATGGAGCCAGGCAGTGGCGCGAGAAATACAACCATCCCGAGACCGACCTGCACTCGGTGTTTCAGCGGTGCAACCTGAACCTAGGGAATCCATCGGTTTATTGGATCAACAACTCCAAACCTTCCCAGCTTTACGCTTTTGTCCAGGAGTGGGAGCAAGGGAAACTGGCCCGTCCCGACGTGGTCAACATCCTCTCTACGTGGATCCAGGTCGAATTCGTAGACAACTACCCCCTCTCCCCATATCGTTTCACCGATGCCAAAGGCGCAGTGCGGCGGGAGGATCTCAAGCACCAGGCCCCCGCTTCATCCACCTACGCGCTCTCGCTCTTCGGCCATTGTGTCCTGGATGGACTGCAATGCTGGGAGGTAGGCGCACGCTATTCGGAGGAGCTGGCGGACTATTCTGATTGGCGGGTGAATGAGCCGATCATCAAGCGGAGAATCAACGGGACGGAGGTCCCGCTCAACTACTATTTAAAATATTTCGGGTTCTACAATTTCCACGTCCTAGGCATGTGGCAGGCGAACCAGAACCGAGACATCATTGAAGCCAAGACCGCTTGGGAGATGCCCGAGATCAAAACCTCGCGGAACAACGTTTGGCGAGTAGGCGAGGAGCGATATCCCAGTTACGTGAATTTTTATAAAGAGCCCCTGGTGCGCACGAAGGTTTCGGATGACGGAAAGACGCTGCTGGTCGTGGCCTGCAATCCGCACAACCAGGATGTCGAGCAAGCCCGCGTTCGGCGCCCCGGCAAGACGGAGGAATATAAATTTGAACTGGTGGGCGATTTCCCGATCCTTATACGCTTTCCGATAACTGCACCGTGATGGAATTATGGAGCATCCTTGCTCGGGGCAAATGCCGATTCGCCCGTTCATGGAACGGAATATCCTCATTGCAAAACGGGATTGGTGGCGCAAAGAATATGAGCAGGAATAGCTATTAATACGTATATGTATAACGTTAACTTAATGTATACATTGCTTATGCTGTATCATATATTAAATGATTCGGTCATGGTGGCTCATAAACTGAAATTGCCAGATTCAAGTCAAATAGAATACTCGCAATTACACGAATGTTCAGTTATGTCACCATGGATCGGTTCGTGTGGTCTCATTGCTTCATCAAACTATGTTTTTGGCATTGGATATGGAACTAACCAACATTTGTTTTACAGTAACAGACAATTAATTAATATAAGCAATTATCATACATGGCTCGATAGTAGGAGCTTGATTGACCGTAATGACGCGTATAATATAGCAATTGAAGCGCTTATTAATATTGGAGTTGACATCAGCGATCTTACAAACAAATACTATTTGGTCGTTGAGCAATTGGAACGTGATAACACTTTAATTAATGCATTTAAATTTCGCACAAAGAAAAGTAAACAGCTTCCTTTATTCTACGTAAAATGGTATACGCAGCCATTGGCCAATAAAAACGCCGCGGTTACGCCAGTTGTAAGCGTATTAATATTAGGAAGCAATAAACAAATAATTGAACTGCGGGTTGAGAACGGCTTAAAATGGGATTCTCCATTTCATCTACCCTCATGGCTTACTTTCGACCAAGCCTGTGAAATAAATAAATTAAATAATCAACCTGTTAAGTCTATATTAGAAAAGCACAAATGGACTTTTGACGAGATAATACACTTGCTGGACATATCTAAAACGTATCAGGAATCTCAAAGGGATATTATGTTGCGTGAAGCGCTTTTGTTTTGTGAATCAGTGGATGCTATTGATGGTGATATAAAGGCGGGAAATACGCTTAATTATTTTGTTCGTCCACCAATATTTGGCTATGGTGGAAGTATTAAAACAGCGAAATGCTATTATGGCTTTAATGAAAGCATGCATCTAATCATGTATCAAGTAAGTGGAATTAATTATTATAATGAAAAAGATGAAACTGTTATAATAACCAAAGATGAAGCTCATACGATTGCTCTTAACATGATTAAAAAATATGATACAAACAGTTTTATAACCATCTGTGATAGCGCGCCAATTATATCGAGAATAAAGTACCCATATCATAAGGGCGAGCGCAAGATTCCGTATTACAAGGTTACGTGGCGCACGCAAGCTGTTGAACTGGAAGTAATTATAAATGGCGTTGACAGGCGAATTACATACTACAGAAATAGCAGTTTGCGGAATTATGAATGAGGTAAGTGCTTTCCATTAACAACCCGCTTAAAATGTATTTTTATGAAATGAGGTTGCCTCGAAATGGTGGACCGAGAATCAGGCTCTAGTGCAACCTGAAAACCAGCAAAGAAAATCCTAATGTGGCTATGCAGTTGACTCTTGTGAATGTTACGAGACAAAATAATGGCCGAAAAGGCCAATGAAAACAGGATTCGTACAACCACTGAATCACTAATGTCACGTAAAACCGCATGTACAAGAGTAAACTGCACAGCCCTAAATCCTAATAAACCGCGGGCCCAATTCGATAAAACGTTCAAACGCGAAGCCGTCCGGAACTGGTTGGCTTTGCCTGACGGGCATCCTGGACCTTTACCACCGCAAAATCTGGGCTATGGGTCCGCGCATCGAT
>DBTJ01000117.1:0-11616 GCA_002306985.1 Verrucomicrobia bacterium UBA1319 | reverse complement strand
GCCGCAAAATCTGGGCTATGGGTCCGCGCATCGATACGGAGCTGTTTTTAACGCGCTCCACAGGGCGGTGCGCCACCGCCAGCCCCCGCAAGGGCTGCTCTTTCACTCCGATCGCGGGGTTCAATCTGCCAGCGCCGATTACCGCCGCGCGCTCGACTAGGCCGGCCTGGTCGCCTCCATAAGCCGCCAAGGAAAGCTTCTGGGGCACCCTCAAATGGGAACTGGTTTTCCGCCGCGCCTTTGCCACCCGGCTTCAGGCTCAATCCGAGATCTTCGACTATCTCGAAGTCTTCTATAATCGCCAGCGTTCTCACAGCGTTTTAAAATTTTGTTCTCCGGTTGACTTCGAACTCCAAATAAACTAACCATTATTTTAACCGGTTTCACTGTCCACTTTATTGAGGCAAGCTCACATGGACTAAATTAGGAGAGTGACAAATGGTAGGTATTAAGGTTAAGATTCAAAGTCGCTCAATGCAAAATGTAATATGCCAAACCTTTTGACTCAAATGGATTTCGGTAACGAAGCGGCTGATGATGCCGATCAAGCTGAGTTATCCTCATACTTTGTAGAGCAGGACACTTTCCAGAAGTTTTTAAGCCCAAAAAATAGACTTCTAATTGCAACCGCACGAAAAGGCGTTGGCAAATCCGCATTGCTTCGGTGGACAGGTCAAAAGGTCGGCATTGAAGATGATAGTGCACTAATAATACAATGCCGTGGAGCCGACTTGGTTCGTAGTAAATTTCATCTCACAACACCACTTTCAACACCGACTGACTACATTCATGATTGGATGATAAGAATTTGCGCGTGCATCAATAGGCAAATAGCTAAAAATATAGGATTAGCATTGACAGATGATAAGATCACTCTTGTGGAAACTGCAGAACTAGAAGGGTATAAATCGCGAAATCTCGTAAGCTGCCTAATGGAACGTTTAAAAGGCCTACTAAGTAATCGAGGGCCACAAAAACTTCGGGCAATAGATGAAATTCAACTCCTTAGCCGAGCTACAGCTATAAATGTGTGGGTAATGATCGATGACCTTGATGCCACATACCAAAACACCGATGCCGAATCGCTCGAATTGAGCACTTTTTTCTCCGCTTGTAGATATCTTAACCAGGACATGGAAGGTATATTTTTCAGAATAACGATGCGATCAGACGTTTGGGCACTCATTCGTCGATACGACGAGTCTTTAGATAAAGTGGAGCAGTACGTCAATGATATTCTCTGGAATCAAAGAGATTTCCTTCAGCTTTTGTATCTCCGCATCAAAACGCAGTGCGAAAAAGTTAATATTCCAATTCAAAAAACTCCACCTCATGTGCAGGATCAAGATGCCCAAGAACGTGTTCTCGAATTGTTATTTGTACCCAAGATGGATTGGGGTTCCCAAGAGGATATGGGTATTAAATCGGTAGATTCTTATAAAATTATTTATACGCTTTCTTTCGAACGACCGCGGTGGGCAATTCAACTCTGCAAGCTTGCTAGAGATTCTTGTATGCGTAAAGGTCAATCCATCATTAGTAAGGACAATATCGACGAAGTCTGGGGAGAATATGGAGCAAGACGCATTGCCGATCTCGTGGCCGAACACAAACATCAATGCCGCGAACTCGAGGAACTTCTTAACGGTTTTCGTGGTTGTGAACGATTAATGTCTAGAGGAGAATTACTCAAATGGATTCAAAACCGAATATGCAATCATCTTTCGGCAAAAATTGAAGGTACAGCAACCAGATCAACAACGGAAATCGCGCGATTCCTATATCGAATTGGTTTCATCTTAGCTCGAAGTGACAACAAAGATGGCACCTACGAACATTACCGCTTTGATCAAGCTCCTGATTTTCTTTCCTCTCGTACAGATGACGATTACGGTGTCAAATGGGAGATACACCCCTGTTATCGTCAAGCGCTTGATATTAAAAAGCTAAATCAATCTCACCGAGAAAAATTTGGCCGATTAAGGAGAGCCAGAAGATAGAGCAGCTTTATTTTGCAGTCATTTTTAGAAAATGAGGTCGCTACAACCCTAAGAAGATTCTGCCGTCTGCAATTGGCTTTCCAGGGGCTTGTGGCGGTAAAATCGTAAAGTCGGTCAATTAAATCCTGCGCTTTCTCCTCCAGTCATCCGGCTTTCCGAGGACCATTCATCACCAAGCTTCAACCGCGGGGTTTCCACGGTGCCGTTCCCGGCAAGCGAAACAAACCCCATCGTTCATAGAGATCCTGTCGAGTGAGCTCCATCCAGAGCCCCTGTTGGCACCCGTGTTTGCGCCACCACCAGCGGCGAATCTTAGCCGACAGACTCGCGTCAACAGTAAAATAATTGCCGCGCATTTCCTGCGCTGTGAAAGTCGCGCGCTTGATCCGCAGTTGCACACTCATTGCGTCATTTTCAATGTCACGTACGACCCCATTGTGAAACGGTTGAAGGCTTTGGAAGCCCGAGCGTTTTACGACCGAGCCAAAGATCTCACACAGCTTTACCGGAAGCATTTAACTCAATCCCTTCATGGACTGGGCTATGCCACGAATTGCGCTTAATTCCAAGCCTCCTATTTGCAACGACATGGGCGGCCGTTTTCGTGAAACGTATGGCGGGGGTGGGTGAGCAAAGGATAAGGTTTGAGGGACTCCCCATTGCCTAGACCAATTTTCTTTTTATTTTAGATGGTGAAATTCTACGCCTTTCTGGAGGCTCGGAAGCGAGTTAAAACGAGCAGGGGGGCGGGCTGCGTGCTCCAAAGCACGCGCCCCCTGCGGTCGAAGGTGTAAGCGCTCCCACGGAGGGGGGCCGGGGGGAGGTCGCGGTAGCCGAGTTATTCACCATTCGCTCCCTGGGCGTTGGCTTCGCGGTAATTTCATGGGTGCGCCGAGGGATCACGCCACCTACACGAAGTTCCGAAAACTCACGGATCAATGGATCGGCCTGGCCCTCCAAGCCGCCCAGTTGCGCTTAAAAAGCGCCCTCAATGCCTCGCCCTAACGCCGAGAACGTTGCACTCTCAAGATAGTAAATACGAGGTTTCATAAAACTGGTGTAGTTCAACGTCGCCATTCAGCGAGGCACCGTACCACGTTCACTATATCAATCGAGACGTGATCGGCGCATTCGCTTCAATAATGGTTAGATCCCCGTCTATCAATGAGAACCATTAGGTCTCATTGTTTCTCCGGCTCCTTATATATCACTTCAACGCGGTCTTGAAAGGCTGAACGTATTATGCTGGCCAACGAATCTGCCAATCGTTTGAAATCCTCGACCGGATATGCCTCATCAAAGGGAGCTAAACGTATGCGTCCAGTCTTCTCACTCACGTTGGTAGTCCATCCAACACCAGACCAAATCGCGACGTGCTCGCCCTTGTGGGTGGGACGTGGTAGCCCTGAATAAGCACCGTATCGCTTCTGCCTGCACTCGCGAATATCGTGCTGTTTGGCGAACCGTCGGATTGAATCAATGAAAGTGGCGGCCTCCTGGTCGGTTTGAATCTTGGCCGTCACGAGGCATTCGGGTGCGCCGGAATAAATGCGTGCATACTCATTTTTTCTGAAATGATCGCCAAACCCGTGAAGCGGCTCGGACAATAAAAAAAGAAGCCCGATGGCGCAAAACGAACAATTCCGTCCGACCGTGTTCCCACGTCGAATGCCTGCATTAACCAGTAAGAGGAAAATACCAAACCAAATAATAGGAACCACAGGCGCCGCATCCAGTATTGACGCGGTAAGCTGATAATGAGCTGATATTCCGAATCGTATCACCGCGTATCCGCCGAGAGTCCACAGGATGGAGAGGGCGCCTGCATATTTGTCGAGTGTCTTGGCAACCATACGCTGAGATCTACTCTAATTATGCGACGGCCGGTTAGTGTATCCCAGTTGAAATACCGTCCGCGCTTTTATTTTTAAAGAGTTCATGAATCGTTTTTCGTGTCGTAGATTATCGACCGTTTGATCGTTATTCCATCCGCTCTAAGCCTTTCATTGTGGGCTTGCCTTAATAAAGTGGACCGTAAAACTGGTTTAATTAGTAATTAGTTTATTTTTAGTTCGAAGTCAACCGGAGAACAGAAATTTAAAGCGCTGTGAGAACGCGGGCGATTATTGAAAACTTCGAGGTAATCGAAGATCTCGGATTGAGCCTGAAGCCGGCTGGCAAAGTGGCGTGGGAAAATCAGGTCTCATTTGAGAGGTACTCCAGAAGCTTTCCCTGGCGGCGTTTATCGTGGCAGTTGTCTTTGCGGCTCATGGAGGCGACCAAGCCGGCCTGGCTGAGCGCGCGGCGGCGCGCTCGCCCGCGCCAATGAAATCAGGCCTCCTAGCACCTTGGGGACACGCTCTATATACGTGGACGGCTAAACGATTGCGATTGAATGAAAAACACTATCAGAAAGTAGTGCGCTCACATGTTGGCTTGGTTCATTGGTCATTTTTTGGACCGATTCCGCCTGAGGCGGGCAAAATACGCATGGAAGATGGGGTAAACATCCATTGCCATTTAAAGTATTGATCTTGTATGAACACACGTGAAAACCAATTAGGTTTCCAATGAGGTTTAAGGACTTGCGAGATTGCATCGGCTCGTCCGTCCGGTTGACAGGCCGCGATGCTGAGCCGATCCCACAACACTAGCCAGTCCTCATCGCAGTGACAGAACTTGCCGCCATAAAGCTTTGTCGTCTTGTCCTGCACTTCTGCGGAAACTTTTTCGATCCAGATTTTACATTCTTCCTCCAGTGTGGGGCCGCTTAAGCCCAATGTAGGAACAAGGAATGCAGTACTGAGCACTTCTTTGCGGTCCATTCGTGGATCTTTTTGACGTAAAAATCCACTAATTATCAGAGTCCGGTTGATTGGGGTTGCCAACTCTTCCCTAAAAGCGTCGTCGAGATATTTCTTCCGGTCGTGCGGAGTTTCCTCGCAATAGGCCCCCTCTGCCTTGATCAATTCTGCGGTAGGAGAAGCCCCGACCAGTGCTGGGTTTCCTTCAATCTGCGGACCATCAATAATAGAGTTAAGGCCAGTGATTAAAAGTTCTTTCATACGCTCGGGAACCTTGTTTTTTCGACTCCACGTTGAAAGCCATGTACGGCGCGCGGTCCGGAGGTTTTTGCGGCGGGCGCGCGCCTAAAAAATTCCTCGCGCTTGACAATTTTTTCCGATTCGGTAGATTCCCTGGTCAGTGGTTAATAACAGCCAGCAATTTAGCAACGCGTTTACGGTCGGGTATTTTTACTTTTGGCCCGGGTGCCTGCGTGTTCGGCTGCGTTGACCTAGAATTTACAGCCGCGCCGCAGGTGATTTCACCTGCGGCTTTTTTTTTAAACTAATCCAAACATCCTATGATCATCGTATTAAAGCCGGGAATAACGAAAAAAGACGAGGCCGCCGTGATACAGGAAATTAAGCATTTAGGGTACAAACCGCATATTATGCGCGGGATCGCCCGCACCGTCATTGGCGCGATTGGCGACGAGCAAACTCATCAGACGTTGGAGGTTTTAACCGGTTGGCCGCAGGTCGAGAGCGTGATGCCGGTGCAGAAACGCTATAAGCTCGTCAGCCGCGAGGCGCATCCGGCGGATTCGACCATCGAGGTGAACGGGGTCATCATTGGCGGGCCCAAGTTCCAGGTGATGGCTGGGCCCTGTTCGGTGGAGAGCGAGGAGCAGGTGATGGAAACCGCCATCGCGGTCAAGGAAGCGGGGGCGACGATCCTGCGGGGCGGGGCGTTCAAGCCGCGCACCTCGCCGTATGAATTTCAGGGTCTGGGCAAGAAGGGACTGCAGCTGCTGGCTAAGGCGCGCAAGGAGACGGGGTTGCCGGTGATCACGGAGTTATTGTCCGAGGATCACGCCGAGCTGGTGGCGGAGTACGCGGATATTTTGCAGATCGGGGCGCGGAATTCGCAGAACTTCCAATTGCTCATCGCGGCCGCCAAGACGGGCAAGCCGGTGTTGCTCAAGCGCGGGCTGGCCATGCGGATCGAGGAGTGGTTGCTGGCGGGCGAGTACGTGTTGTCCAACGAGAATCCGAACCTGCTCTTCTGCGAGCGCGGCATCCGGACGTTCGAGACGTACACGCGCAACACGCTGGATTTAAGCGCGATTCCGATCATCAAACGGGAATCGCATTGTCCGATCGTGATCGATCCCAGCCAGGGCGCGGGCCGGGCCGACTTGGTGCATTCGCTCTGCAAAGGCGCGGTGGCGATGGGGGCCGACGCGTTGTTGATCGAGGTGCATCCAAATCCCTCGGGCGCCCGGAGCGACGCCGCGCAACAGCTCACGTTGCATGATTTCAGCCGGCTCATGAAAGAGTTGCAACCGCTGATCCAGGCGGCGGGGCGGGAATAAAACGGGAGGCGAGCATGACGCGTCATTGCCATAAATGCGGAGCGGAGTGGACGATCTCCGGCCAGCCCGGCCGGGGCGAACGGTGTCATCAGTGCGGGAGCGATTTGCGGGTGTGCCTGAATTGCGCCAGTTACGATAGTCGCGCGGCGCATCAATGTCGCGACCGCCGGGCCGAACCGGAGGAGCAAAAGGACCAGGGCAATTTTTGCGAGTTCTTCGATTTCATCCGCCGCGTTTACACCCCTCCGGCGCCGAATAATTCGCGCGAAGCGGCCGCGCGCCAGCAGTTGAAGAAGCTCTTCGGCGATTGAATGCGCTTCAGTGGTGGACGGATAGGCGCGCGACGAGCAGTTTCTTGACCGGGCGGCGCGGGGTGGGGGGAACCTCCGGTCCCACGCCCAGGCGGATCAGTACCTGCGGGTAGCCCGGGTTGCCGATCATCTCGGCGAGCTGTTCGCGCAAGTCGGGCACTTCGAAGGGTTGGTTGAGGTAGGAGGTTTGGAGGCCTTCCGCAGCGGCGATGAGAAAAATATTTTCCATGGCCTGGCCGGCGTCGAGCCAGGAGCGGACGTCGTCCCCGTCCGTGCCCAAAATCGCGAGCACGGGCGAATGGAGGGCGATCTCCCGGTCGGTATTCGCCTGGGATTTGCCCAGGTTGAAAGTGCGCACGAGTGAGGGGCCGGCGAAGGATAACATGGAGTTGACTCCCAGGGCGGTGATGGGATAGCCATCTTCGCATTCATGGGGCTTGAGGCGCGACCAGCGCGCCAGTTCCGCGCGAAAACGCTTATCGGCCCATTGCCGCCGGGCGCCCGCCGCGATGAGTTCCGCCAAATCCAGCCTAGCCGAAGCTTCAGTGACCAGGCGCAACCAGGCCCCATGCCGCGCGGCGGCGTCGGACCAGGCTTCCAGGAGTTCCTCGGGGATGGGCGTGGTTTCAAAGGCATGTCGACAGGTGCGGCGGCGGGGGATGGCATCGAAGAGCAGCAGGTGCTCCGAAGGGGTTTCGGCATGGAGGTCCAATTGAAAGCGCGCCAGGAGATCGGCGTTTTCGGGCGCGGGTTCGAGTTCGAGGTGGTAGGTTCGGCCGAAATGCTCGGCGGCCACGCGCAGGTTGAACAGGGCGGCGCCACCGCTGATGACGAGCTCCCGGCCATTGGGATCGGCCACCGGGAGGGCGCGGTCGGAGTCCGCGAAAAGCTCCACATCTTTGGCGTTCACCCGGAACAGCCAGGGTTGGGTGTTATGAGGGGAAGGGGCTAAAATGGCGTATCCGAGCAAGAATTCCAGTTGGTCGGACGCCGAGCCATCGGCGGGAAATTCGTCGGCGGATATGCTCCAGGGCAGCAGGGGATTGCTTGTCATAAAGACCACCTTTGGTTGGCCGCACCATCGCGCCCGGAGCCACCGCGCCCGAACGTAAGGCACGATAAGCCACCCCCGGAGCAAAGTCAAAAGGGCGGGCGGCACCGGGCGGGGTTGGAATAGGGGTTTATTTTGACAAAAAGTTGGCCGACGCCGGGCCCGTGGGTGGGGTCAGGTCGCGAGGCATTCCGTGAGTTACGCCGCCGGGTTACGGTTACCGGGCAAGGCTAACTCTTGCCGGGCAAAGCCGCTTCCGATCGCTTTAATTTGGCGGCTTCTTGCCGGTGTTGGAAGGCCGAATGGAACAGGCGTTTTCGGTTGAGCAGGAGATACCAGAAGATAATTAAATTCAGGAGGAGAATGACGGTCACGCTTTTGCTAAAATGCACGCGCAACTCGTAAAGCTCAATCGGAATGAACAGGGCGGATTCGCCGATCGCCATCCAACTCGCCCAGGACACCCGGCAGTAAAGGCCGATGCCTTCGACGAGCGCGAATAGGCCGTAAATCAGCGTCGCCGCCGACACGAGCAGCAAATTCGATTCGGTGAGGCTGCCGATTTTTCCGGCCAGGAAAACCCAGAAATGGCGTTCCGGGTTCACGTGCAAAAAATGCAGCAAGCTACGGTACTCTTCGGGCAAATTATTGTCCGAGTACGCGTAGGCCACCAATCCTAGAGTCGTAAAAAGCGCACCTTTGACCAATTTAAAGGTGATAATCCCGTAAAGTGTCGGTGCGCGCTGTTTGGGGTCGGACATTAACGGACTTTGCCCAGTAGCAAGGGCACAAGCTCCTCAATTTTAACTCGCGTTTGGCGCATGGTATCGCGCTCGCGCAGGGTCACGGTGTTCAGAAGTTCGGGCTTCTCGCCCAAGGTGTCAAAATCGATGGTCACGCCAAACGGAGTGCCCGCCTCATCTTGGCGGCGATATCGGCGGCCGATGGCCCCCGCTTCGTCGTAGAACACGGTCATGTGCTCCCGCAGCAAATCCCGGACTTCCAGCGCTTTCTTCACCAGCTCCGGCCGGTTTTTGAGCAGCGGGAAGATGCCCACTTTGATCGGGGCGATGCGCGGATGGAACTTCATCACCGTGCGGACCTCGGTCTTGCCTTTCTCATCGGTGACGCTCTCTTCCTGGTAAGCGTTGCAAATGAGGGCGAGGACCAAGCGGTCGACGCCGGCGCTGGGTTCGATGACGTGCGGCACGTAACGGGATTTGTTTTCCTCGTCGAAATAATCCATCGGTTTGCCGCTGAATTTCTGATGTTGGGTAAGATCGAAATCTCCGCGCGCCGCAATACCTTCCAATTCCTGGGTGCCAAAGGGGAATTGGTACAAAATATCCACTGTGGCTTTGGCGTAATGGGCTAATTCTTCAGGCTTCTGCCAGTAGAACTCCAGGGTGTTCCGGCTCAAGCCGATGCTTTCGTACCATTTCACCCGTTGGTCGACCCAATATTGATGCCATTCTTTCCAACCCCAATTCGGTTGGGGCTCACCATTGGCCACGGGCGCCGTGGCGGCGGGCGCGGCTTTGGCAACTTCATCCGGCTTGATGAAGAATTCCAACTCCATTTGTTCGAATTCGCGCGAGCGGAAAGTGAAGTTACGGGGATTGATCTCGTTACGGAACGCCTTGCCGATCTGGCAAATGCCGAACGGCGGCTTCTGGCGCGAGACTTCCAGCACGTTTTTAAATTGAGCGAAGATGGCCTGCGCCGTTTCCGGCCGCAGATACGCCACGTTGTCCTGGCTCTCCACCGGACCGACGTAGGTCTTGAACATCAAGTTAAACGGCCGGGCTTCGGTGAGCAGACTGCCGTTATCCGGATTATACCGGGTGGAGTGGGTCAACTCTTCGGTGCGTTCGCCTTGCAGCTCAGGGTTTTCCAAACCGCGCTGCTGATAAAATTGGCGGGCGATTTTGCGGGCCGATTCGGCATGTTTACCGGTGGGAACCAGCACCGAATAAGGCTCGTTGCACGTTTTGCCTCCGGCGGCGGCGCCGGTATAGAAGTAAGCGGTGCCGGATTGCGGTTCGATCTGATCCGCGCGCAAACGTTTTTTGGTCAAAAGACAGTCCACCATGGGATCGCTAAACGTGCTGGTGTGCCCGCTGGCTTCCCAGATTTTGGGGTGCATGATGATGCTGGCGTCCAACCCCACGACATCGTCCCGCTGCTGGGTCATGCTGCGCCACCAAGCGTCCTTGACGTTGCGCTTCAACTCGGCGCCCAAGGGGCCGTAATCCCAAAAACCATTGATGCCTCCGTAGATTTCGGATGACTGGAAAATAAAACCGCGACGTTTGCAGAGGGAGACGATTTTCTCCATCCGTTCGTTGACTTTTGGCTCTTTTGTCTCGGACATAATAACAAAAGACCAGTCTTGGAGAACCCGGGACGCCTGTCAAGAAGTCGCTGGCGATATTCATCACCTTTTCGCCGGCCGACCGGCCTACCTTTAAGCACCAAGCGAGCGGTTCAAGCCGAGTTTTTTGCGATTCTCCGCTTTACGTAGCAGTCCAGAGCGGGCAGATTTTGCGCCGATATTGAAATATGGCCATAGTGTATCTTTTTCCAGGACAGGGCTCGCAGAAGGTGGGCATGGGCGCGGATCTGTTTAAGGATTTTCCCCAAGAGACCGCCGTTGCCGATGCCATTCTCGGGTATTCCATCGAGGAACTTTGCGCGCGCGACCCGCGGCAACAGCTTAACCGGACGGATTTTACCCAGCCCGCCCTGTATGTGGTGAATGCGTTGAGCTATCTCAAGCAGACGCAACGGACAGGCGCGCAGCCCGATTTCGTGGCGGGGCATAGTCTGGGCGAATATGACGCCCTGTTCGCCGCCGGGGTGTTCGATTTCGCCACGGGTTTGAAACTGGTGCAAAAGCGCGGCCAGTTGATGAACCAGGCTTCGGGCGGGGGCATGGCGGCGGTGCTGGGCATGACGGAGGCGAGCATTCGCGCGGTTTTAGCGGATAACCAATTAAGTACCATCGACATCGCTAATTTGAATACGCCGGCGCAGACGGTGCTTTCCGGCCTCGATAGCGATATTCGCGCCGCCCAACCGGTGTTTGAAAAGGCGGGGGCGCGCAAATACATTCCGTTGACGGTGAGTGGGGCCTTCCATTCCCGCTATATGGCGCCCTCACAGGCGGAATTCGAACGTTTTCTGAAGGCGTTCACGTTCCACGCGCCGCGCATGCCAGTGATTGCGAACGTAACGGCCCAGCCTTATGTCACCGCCGAGCTGATCAGCACTTTGAGCCGGCAGATTACGAGTTCAGTGCGCTGGGTCGAGAGCATGCGATACCTGCTGGCGCAACCCGACGCGCAGTTCGAGGAAATAGGCCCGGGCAGTGTGCTGACCGGGCTGTTGAAACCGATTCGCAAAGGGTAACCCCTTGCCTGCGAGCGCTTCGAGCGGGGCTTAGAGTCCCAGTTGTTTGAAGCGCTTTTTGACGTTCTTGAAGTGGAAATCCAGGTGGCAAATCGCGTCCAGCTCTTTGCGGGACAAGTGCTTGGCCACTTCCGGGTCCGCCATGAGCTGGCTCTTGAAATCCGCGTCCTTTTGGCCGGCGTGCTTGGCTTGCCAGGTTTTCATCGCGGCGCCTTGGACGAGGGCATACGATTCCTCGCGCGTTAGGCCCTTCTTAATCAAGGCCAGCAGTACGGACTGCGAATTCCACATGCCCAGCGACAATTCTAGGTTGCGCGCCATGTTCTCCGGATAAACGATCAAGCCATCGGTCAGCTTGGTCAGCGTTACCAGCATGTAATCCAACAAGGTGCAAGAATCCGGGAAAATGATGCGTTCGACCGAGCTGTGGCTGATGTCGCGTTCGTGCCAGAGGGCGACGTTTTC
>DBTJ01000183.1:12597-57506 GCA_002306985.1 Verrucomicrobia bacterium UBA1319 | reverse complement strand
AGATGTCCAGTCCCGTTCTAGTGAAGATCCAGCCGATGCCAGAGCCATCCACCATTGCGCTAGTTTCCTTGGCCTCGCCGTTACTCGCCGCTTTATTTAGAAAGCAACAAAACTCATAATAGGTAATAAGAAACACATTGTTGGGCTGTATAATACTATGCTCCTTGGCCTGTGCGATAGTACGTTCAGCGAAAGGAGCCACGAGAATACGTAATATTATATACTCAGCCTTATAATGTTATTATCACAGAAAGTGGAAGCTACACAAATATGAGTCAATGAGTAACCGCACATTATTTATTTTATGAAAATAAGTATAGCATTAATCATTCTGTTGGGCGCAAGTGTTCATAACATTGATGCGTCAGCGACATTGGAGCTGAATAATAAAGATGTCAGCGTGCCAATATTGGGATACAGCTCACCGTTAGCCGTCGGGACAATCTACGTAACGATTCTTGCCGGCGTGGGCGATGGACAAACTATTATACCGGTGGAGCAAATGGGAACGGGGAAAACTATTTTCGAAGTCGATCAAAACGGTTATTTTGATGGAGGCGTTGGTGTGATTCCCGGCATAACAAAAGGTGGGGATGAAGTCTGGCTCAAATTGATCGCATGGTATTCCGCAACTGGTGAGGGTGCATATTATGGTGCTGATGTTAGGGGCACAACCGCTGTGTGGTCACAGTCGAGTGGCAGTTGGGATGCATCGTTGGGTACACCTGCTACTGGGGCTATCCTTAATCTCCCAGCTTCACCAGCGTTTCAGGTATATACCACACCAGAACCAAAAACTGTTACGCTGAGTATCATCGGCGGTGTAGCCCTCCTTACCACCAACAAAGTTGCCAAAACATTCAAGGGAAAAACAAAAGGGCCGCACAAGCAATCCGTGCGGACGGCGTGATTGCCGGTGTAAAAGAAGCGGATTTGCGGGATTAATAAGGAAAATAAGTTCCGAGCCGTACCGCTAGGCAACTGGCGGCACTACCCGGATTGTAGTCTGGCGGCAAGGCTCCGGGGGGAAAACAAAACGGCGGACCGGGCCGCCTTATGCGCTGACCAGGTCCGCCGGAAATCAACCCTGGAACCGCCGGCTTAAATCAAGCCTTGTTCCAAACGGGCAATGCGTTCATCCAAGGGCGGATGAGTGGAGAATAAGGACGCCAAGCCGCCGGATTTCCCGGAAATCTTCAAGGATTGGAAGGCCTGGCCGTGGGCGGCTTCGGCGGCCGCGAGGGCCGGATCGTGCAAACGCTTCAAGGCGCGCAAGGCTTCCACCATGTTCGCGCGGCCCGCCAATTGGGCGCCGCCCGCGTCCGCCCGAAATTCGCGCCAGCGGGAGAACCAGCACACCACCATGGAACCTAGCAGCGAGAAGACCACTTGGAACACCATCTCGAACAAGAACTGCATCATATAGCTACCGCCCCGGTCATCGCGCGAACGGATGGCTTGGCTGGCCACAAACGCCAGAATCTTGGCCAGGAAAAGCACGAAGGAGTTCACCACGCCTTGGATGAGGGTCATGGTAACCATGTCCCCGTTCGCCACGTGGGCGATTTCGTGGCCCAACACGCCGGCGACTTCTTGCGCGCGCAGGTTGCGCAAAAGGCCCGTCGAGGCGGCCACCAAAGCGCGCGAACGCGAGGGGCCGGTCGCAAAGGCGTTCACCTCGGGGGATTCGTAGATTCCGACTTCCGGCATCACTTCCAACCCCGCGCGGCGGGCGAGGTCATGCACCGTGCGCACCAACTGGCTCAGCTCGGGCTGGTTGGTCTCCGGCGGGATGACTTTCACGCCCATGAACCATTTGGCCATGAGCCGGGACATCGCCAGCGAGATAAAGGCCCCGCCAAAGCCCCAAACCAAGCAAATCACCGCCAAGCTGCCCAAACCACCCGAGGGGACATAGCGGCCCACGCCCAGCAGCCCGAGAACGAGCATGATCACCGTCATGATCAGCAAGTTCACCATGATCATTAATGAAATCCGTTTCGCTATTTGCATCACTTTCATAATCAACCTCAACCAACTCTAGCTATACCCATTCAAAAGAACGTTTTTAAATCCCGTTATCAGGTTTCTTGGGGCGTTAAACGCCACCGCCATAATCCAGGGCCAAGGCTGCCCCGCCGTCAAGACTATACCATAATCAAATCTCCGCGCCTCGCAATCCCTCCCGGGTCGATTTCGGCATGAATTGCGGCGGCGGGGCATTGCACTTTGAATTTGCGCTGCGCGCGGCTTTATATCATGCTCCATCCGATAAGACATGGAATTCAGCCGTCCAACACCGAAGCGATGGAGATCCATCCTGCCAGCATCGATCATGGGGATGCTGCTCGTGCTCCTATCCAGCCAGCACACCCCCATCGCCGCGGCCGATCATCCCCTCAAAAACGCCCCGGCATCGACCTTGGTTTTCGCGCCCCCGGCGGGCGTGTACACTAACTCGGTCACGGTGCAGGTAAAGGTCGCCACGCCCGCCACCGTGGCGCGTTACACGCTGGACGGGGCCGACCCGGATGATACCTCCCCGGTGTATGCCGACCCCATCGAAATCACGGGGGACACCCTGCTGAAAGTTAAAACCTTCAAAGCCGACGGGACCGGCGCGGCCACGGTCTCCCAAGCGTACGTGGTCATCGATCCGGCGTTAGGCGGTTTCAATTCAAATTTGCCGCTGATCATCTTGGATAGCTACGGGCATAAGATGTCGCACGATCAGAAGGCGCCCGTCTCGGTGCGCGTGATCGACGTCCAAGGCGGGCGCAGTCGGCTCGCCGGCCCGGCGGAAATAGCCGGCGTTGGCGAACTGAACATTCGCGGCAACACCTCCATGCGGTTTCCCAAAAAATCGTATCATCTCAAAACGCTCAACGACGCGAACGAACCGCTCAAGGCGCCGCTTTTGGGCTTGCCGAAGGAGCACGATTGGGTGCTCTACGCGCCGTATGTGGATAAGACCATGCTGCGCGACGTCTTGGGGTATGAATTAAGCAACGCCATCGGGCGTTACGCGGCCCGAACCCGGTTCGTCGAAGTCTTCCTGAACGAAAACGGCGGCCATCTCAGCCCCAGCCACTACCGGGGGGTCTACGTCCTGGTGGAAAAAATCAAGCGGGATAAAAACCGCGTCCCGATCGCCAAACTCGGGCCGGAGGACAATACGGAGCCCAACGTCAGCGGCGGCTATATCTTTAAAAAGGACCACACCGAGCGGGCGGACACGCCGGAAGGCTTCGTGCCCATGATGGCGCAATCGCTCGCCGCCCGGCAGCAACGGTTCGTTTCCAGCCAGGGAACCACGTTCTTTTACGTCGAGCCCAAGCCCGCCGAGATCACCCCGGCGCAACGAGCCTGGCTGCGCCGATACATCAACACCTTCGAGAAAAATCTGTACGGGGAGAATTTTCGCGATCCGAAAACCGGGTATCCGGCCTACCTCGACGTGGATTCGTTCATCGACCATCATTGGTTGGTGGAATTGAGCAAGAACATCGACGGCTTCCGTTTCAGCACCTTTTTCCACAAAGATCGCGGGGGCAAAATTTACATGGGACCGATTTGGGACTGGAACCTGACCTTCGGCAATGCCACGCCGCGCGAGGGGTTCAATCCCGAAGGCTGGTACTGGCCGCAGCTCGACGACCAGCAATACTCGTGGTTCCGCCGGCTGTTCGAGGATCCTGATTTCGCCCAGCGCTACGCGGATCGCTGGGGGGAATTGCGCGCGAACCAATTTTCGGTGGCGCACCTGCACGCCCGAATCGATTACTGGGCGGGGGTGCTGGCGGAAGCGCAAGCCCGCAATTACAAGCGGTGGCGCATTCTCGGCGAGCATGTCTGGCCCAATAATTTTGTCGGGCAAAGCTATGACGAGGAAATCGATTACCTCAAGCAATGGGTCGAAAAACGATACCGCTGGATCGACGGCCAATTCCTCCGGGCGCCGGCGCTTAGTCCGCCCGCCGGCCCGCTCGAGCGGGGCGCCAAGGTGGAAATCAAAGCCCGGCGCGGCGAGGTCTATTATACTTTGGACGGCACCGATCCGCGCGCCCCGGGGGGCGAGCCTTCCGGGACGGCCAAAACTTACCGCGGCTCCATAGCCCTGGATCAAAGCGCGAAAATCGTCTGTCGCATGCGCCAGGAGGGCCGCTGGAGCCCGCCGACCCGCGCCGCCTTCACGGTGAACTCGGCCAGCGCCAAACGCGATTAAACCGGCGGGCGGACTTGTAAGCGCCCCTAAACTGGACTATTAATATACGGAGTCCAAACCGGAGTGTAACAAGCCCGCGCGGAATTTTTAAAACCATGAAACTCAACGTCTGGCTGGCCGCCATCACCATCGGGATCATCGGGTCCGGCGCGTCGGCGCGCGCCCTGGAAAACGCCAAGTTCGATCCGGCCCGCGGTTTCACGGGCACGGTGGCCGAAACCACCAACGCCACCCGCTACACGTACGTGCTGGTGGACACCGGCGGCGCGAAAGTCTGGGCCGCCGCGCCCCGGTTCACCGTGAAAACGGGCGATCAGGTCGCCGTTTCCCCCGGCGCCCCCATGCGCGGCTTTGAAAGCAAGGCGTTGCGGCGCACTTTCGAGGTGGTGTATTTCACCGACCGGATCGCGGTGGCGGGCATCACTTCGGCCGCGCCCCAATCGCTGCCCGAAGCGCATGCCATCCTCAAAGGGCTGCCCACTTCCACCCCCACCAACAGCCTGGATTACAGGGGCATCACGAAGCCCGAGGGCGGGTACACCGTGGCGGAAGCGCGCGCGCAAAAAGCGCAATTGGCCGGAAAAACCGTGCTCGTGCGCGGCAAAGTCGCCAAATACAACGCCCGCATCATGAAGCGCAACTGGATTCACCTCCGGGACGGCACCGGGCCGGAAGATTTGACGATTACCACCACTAACGCGGTAAAACGGGGCGACCAGGTGCTGGTGCGCGGCAAACTGGTCTTGGATCAGGATTTTGGCTACGGTTACCAATACGACGTCTTGCTCGAAAACGCCCAAGTAACCGTGGAACCGGCCGTCAAACCGCAATGAACGTTCGCGCCGGGTCCACGCGAAATAACCCCGCGCCGCAAAACTCCAGCCAATTGCGCGTCACTACGCTAGGGGGAAACGGCGAGCAATTCGCGGATTTTGCCGGGGATGTCGGCGTGCTTGACGATGGATTCGCCCACGAGAATCGCGTTCACCCCGCCTTGGCGAAGCCGCGCCACATCCGCCGCCGTGCGAATGCCGCTCTCGGCCACCAGCACTTTATCCGCGCCGCCCGGCGCCTGCCGCAGCTTGGCCGCCAACCGTTCGGTCGTGCCCAAGTCCACGTGAAACGTTCTTAAATCTCGATTATTGACGCCGATGATGGACGCGCCCGCCACCAGCGCGCGGACGAGTTCCGGTTCGTCATGGACCTCGACGAGAGCCGCCAAACCGGAGGCGTTGGCGAGTCCCAGAAAACGTTCCAGCTGATCGTCGTCCAGAATGGCGGCGATCAAGAGAATCGCGTCCGCCCCCCATTCGATCGCCTCGCGAATCTGGCGCGCGTCGATGATAAAATCTTTGCGCAACAGCGGCAGCCGGACCGCGGCGCGGATTTGCCGCAAATAATCCAAGGACCCTTGGAAAAACGCTTCATCCGTCAGCACGGAAATCGCCGACGCGCCGGACTCCTCGTATTGGCTGGCGATGCGCACGGGGTCGAAATTCGGGCAAATGACGCCGGCCGAAGGCGAGGCTTTTTTGACTTCCGCGATTAAGGCCATTCGCGATCCGGCGGACAAGGCGGCCGCGAAATCGCGTCGGGCACCCCGTTTTTGGAGCAAAGCCTTGAGTTCGCCCGGCAAAACCGGCCCTTCAGGCAGCCGCGCAAGCTCGAGCTTTTTCCGCGCCACAATCGTATCCAGGATATTCATAACACATCACTCCAAGCCGCCGGGTAAAAGCGTCCACCACCGCCGCCGGGCCTATTCCTCGTCCCGGATATTCGCCATGCGCTTGCTCGGGCAACCGGCGCGCAGCCAGCCATGGACGAACGCATCCAAATCGCCGTCCATCACCCCTTGCACATTGCTCGTCTCGACGCCGGTGCGCAGGTCTTTCACCAAGCGGTAAGGCTGGAACACATAACTGCGAATCTGGTTACCCCAGGAAATGCTGCCTTTTTCGCCATAGAACTTTTCCATCGCCTGGCGCTGTTCGTCCTGGCGCATGGCCCAAATCTTGGCCAGCAAGATGCGCATGGCGGTGGCCCGGTTTTGGTGCTGGGAACGCTGGCTTTGACACGCCACCACCAAACCGGTGGGTAAGTGGCGAATCCGGACGGCGGTTTCCACTTTGTTCACGTTCTGGCCGCCCTTGCCGCCGGAGCGGAACCGGTCCATCTCGAACTCATTGGGCGGCAGTGGAGTCTGCTCCGCTTCGCTCAATTCGGCGATGGCGTCCACACTGGCGAAACTCGTATGCCGCCGCTGGTTGGAATCGAACGGAGAAATCCGCACTAGACGGTGTACGCCGCGTTCGGCCTTGCAGAACCCGTAGGCGTTTTCTCCCGTGATCAAGGCGGTGACACTTTTAATCCCCGCCACGTCCCCCGGCAACGCATCGGTTACCTCAAATTCCCAGCCGCGCGACTCCGCCCACCGCTGGTACATGCGCAGGAGCAGGTTGGCCCAATCGCACGATTCGGTGCCTCCCGCGCCCGCGTTGATGGAGAGAATGCAATTATTCGCGTCGTGGGGGCCGTTGAGGAAGACCTTTAGCTCGAGCGTCTCGAGCGCCGGCGAAAATTTGTCGAAATCCCGCTCCAACTCATCCTGGATGGCTAATTGCGCCGGTTCCGGCTCGGCCCCTCCGAGCTCCACCATCGCTTGAAAATCGGCAAATTGCTTTTCGCAATGGATTAGCGGCTCGATTTTCTTGCGCAAGGAACCGGCCTCATCGATGAACTTTTGCGCTTGCTCGCGGTTATCCCAAAAATTATCCAGCGCCATGAGCGCATCTAGCTCGCCCAGACGCTTTTGCGCTCCAGCGACGTCAAAGAAACCTCCGCAAATGGACTAATTTGTCATTCGCCGTCTGGAGCCGCGCTTTGATAACTTCGAACATGGGGTAAATTTGGCCCATAATTCGTTGCTTGCCTAGCGAATTTTCAAAGGAATTCGTGTTCAACCGGCTCAAGAATCACCAGAATCTGTCGAAGATAGTATCTATAGACTGGATGACCCGCTTTTAGGCAATCGGCGTGGGGACCTGAATCCGCGCAGGATTGTTCCGTGGTGGTTCTTGTAAGGAAGGATGTTTTCACAACGTCAGATATCGCTGTTGCGTACTATCTTGTGGCTTGGGGCCGTGGGATTATTGGCCGTCCACGCCGTATCCCCATTGACCGCGCGGGCGGAGGCAAGCCGGGGGACGGCCCGGATATCCGTAACCAACCTAAACGGCATCAACACCTTACCCCGCTCGCAATCCCCCCAGGTTTACCCGTTTCAACTGCGCGCCACCGTGCTTTTTTGCGATGCCCCCTGGCATCTGCTCTTTGTCTCCGACCCGAGCGGCATCGGTTTCCTCCCCCTCCCCCCGAGTGACACCAACGCATTTCCCGCGGGCACTTCACTGCTCATTGAAGGCACCGCCGAAACGACCCTCGATAAGCCGAGTTTTTCCAAGCTTAAGTTCGTGAAAACGGGCGCCACTCCCCTGCCCGCGCCTCACGTCTTGACCGGCGAAGAACTCTGGCCGACGGATACGAAAGAACACTGGATTCAATTCGAGGGCATCGTGCGCAACCAATCCACCCTGGATCGGGATCATGTGCTGTATGAAATTTCGACGAGGCATGGCCGGATCGTGGGAGTCTGTGCGGCTCCAGCCAGACTGCCCCGAAATGCCGTGGGGTTCACAATTCGCGTCCAAAGCGTATTCTCTCATTCCGAGCTGCACGGCGTTTATCAGCCATGCGCGTGGATACCCAACCTGGAATGCGTGAAGTTTGAGTCAACGAACGCGCCACCCTTAATCACGATCGGGGAATTTCTGACTCAAGCCCCCACCGGCGCGCTGGCGCCCCGGCTGCGAATCCAAGGCCGATTAACCGCCCAAAAACTGGGCGAATTCTTATGCCTGCAAGAAAACACCCAAACGGTGAAAGTGCTCAGCGCGGCCACCAACCCGCTAACGATTGGTTCGCTCATCGAGGCGCAGGGATTCGCCGAGCCGGAAAGCGGTGGGCGACGAACGCTGAATGAAGCGGTCTATAAACGAATTTTGGCCGCTGCCGCAACCGACGCAACCCCTGCCCCGCCTCCGGCCATCCCGCTCAACCTCAAGCACTCCCAGACCCTAACCCGAGTCGCTCAAATCCGGGATTTACCCCGGTCCGAGGCCGCCAAAGAACTCCCGGTCCGAGTTAAAGCCGTGGTAACCTTCTATTCCCCCGCGCTGAACTGGCTGTTTGTCGCCGACGATTCGGTGGGCATATTCGTCAACCCGGGAGGAATTAAATACGAAATTCAAAACGGGCAGGAAGTGGAAATCGAAGGGCTCAGCCATCAAGGGGGATATGCTCCGATGATTCAAGCCCGGGAAATCCGCGGCGGCAGCCTCGGTAAACTGCCCGCGGCCAAAAAAACGTCGATCGAATACTTGCATACCGGCCTGGAAGAATGCCAACTCGTGTCGGTGCGAGGCGTGGCGCGCCAATGCCAATGGCTGCGGGAACGCCTGCAAATTTCCTTGCTCAGCGCCTCGGGCACGATGCTAAAGGTGTATGTCTCCGCGGCCAAAGACGACGCGTTGCTCGCGCATTGGCTGCATGCGGGGCTGGAAATCCGGGGCGTATGCGGAGCGGAATTCACCGGCGACGGACACCTAAAAAACGTGGTGCTGTACGTGGCCGATACGAACGACGTCAAACTCATTCAATGGCCGTCCGTCAATCCATTCGCCGAAAAACTGATTGAAATCACCGAAATCGGTCAATTTACGTCCAGCGAATCCCTGGCCACGCAAAAACACGTCCAAGGAATCGTCACGTGGTCTCACCCAACCCTAGGCTTTTACCTGCAGGACGAATCGGCGGCCATACACGTGTTCCCCAATGCCACCAACACCCTGGCCGCGGGCGATCAGGCGGAAGTCGTGGGTTATGCGTATCGCAGCCCGCGGTCGTATTCGATTGGCGACGCCCAATTCCGCAAAGTCACTAACGCGCTCCCCCCGCTCGATCAGCCCATTGAGGCAACCGCCAAACAGGTGACCGAGGACGCCAGCCTGAGCGGGCGGCTGGTTCGTTTGCCCGGCGTCGTCGTGGATAACCTCACCACCCGGGAAGGATGGTCCTTGACCTTAAAATCCGGAAACATCGTATTTCGCGCGCAAGGCCAGGGGGACCCTCCCAATATTTCCAGGGAATCCCAATGCGAGATAACCGGCGTGTGCGACCTGGACGCCGCGGAGGGCGAAGCGAGAACCTTCATCATCCGAGCGCGGGATAACCGCGATGCGCGACTACTGCGAGGCCCGCCGCTATGGCGCTCGGAAACCGCCTTCAAGATTCTGGAAATCATGGGGGTGCTCATTCTGTGGGGCCTCCTTTGGGTCATCTCCTTGCGGCGGCGCGTGCAACAGCAGACCCGGCTCATCCGCGAACGTCTGGACCGGGAAACCCAGTTGGAAGCGCGATATCGGGATTTATTCGAAAACGCGCCGGACATTATTTTTGTGAGCGACTTGGAGGGACGCCTGCTTTCGCTGAACCATACCGCGCGCGCCTTTTGGAGTATGACCTCCAACATCGGCCAGCCGCACGATTTGAAAAACCTGCTGGCCCCCGAAAGCGTCCCGCTTTTATCCCAAGCCGTGAGGTGCCTCCTCGCGGGCGACACCCTGCCCCCCGTGGAACTGAATGTTGAACGGCCGGAAGGTGGCAAAGCCACGCTGGAAGCCACCTTGCGCTTGGTAAAGCAGCAGCAGGTGCATGTGGGACTGGAATGCATCGCGCGCGACATCACCGAGCGCAAACGGATGGAAGGCAAGTTGCGCCAACTTTCCCGCGCCATCGAACAGTGTCCCACCGCCATTTTCCTAACCACCATCAAGGGGGAAATCGAATACGCCAACCCCAAATTCACCAAGCTCACGGGGTATTCGGCCGAGGAAATCATCGGCCAAAACGCGCGCATCCTGCGGTCGGGAGAAACCTCGCCGCAGGTGTATTCCGACCTTTGGGACACCATCCTCGCGGGCGGCGAATGGCAGGGCGAAATTCACAACCGCAAAAAGAACGGCGAGTATTTCTGGGTCCATTCCTCCATCTCCCCCATCACCAACCAGGAAGGCGTCATTACCCACTTCCTAGCCATTAGCGAGGATATCACCGAGCGCAGGCAGTTGGAGGACCGTTTGCGCCACGCTCAAAAAATGGAATCGGTCGGCCAACTGGCCTCCGGTGTGGCTCATGATTTTAATAATATCCTCACCGTCATCCAGGGGCACGCCAGCCTATTGCTTGAAGACGAGCACGCGCGCCCCGAGAACACCCACAGCGCGCAACAAATCGCCGAATCGGCCCGGCGGGCCGCCGATCTCACCCGGCAATTGCTGACCTTCAGCCGCAAGCAAATCATGAAGGCGCAAACGCTCAACCTCAACCAACTGCTCGCCAATTTAACCGGCATGCTGCAGCCTTTGTTGGGAGAGCAAATCCAGCTTCAGTTCGAACCCGACCCGGCCTTGCCCCCCATTCACGCCGACACCACGATGATCGAGCAGGTCATCATGAATCTGGCCGTCAACGCGCGCGACGCGATGCCCAAAGGCGGGCGGTTGCGCATCGCCACGTTCCGCCACCCGGTTGTCCCAGCTAACCAATCCGCCACGGAAATACCGGCGGGCCTCTACGCGGGCATCCGGGTCGAAGACACCGGTTGCGGCATGGACAAGCGGACGTTAAGCCATATTTTCGAGCCCTTTTTCACCACCAAGGATATAGGCAAAGGCACCGGACTGGGATTAGCCACCGTGTACGGCATCGTCAAGCAACACGATGGCTACATCGAGGTCAAGAGCGAGCCCAATCAGGGCACCACTTTCCACGTCTACATACCCGCCAGCAATCAGCCGGAAGCCACCGCCACGGCGCCGCGCAACCAACCGGCCTGCGGCGAAGGAGAAAAAATCTTGGTGGTGGAAGATGAACCCGCCCTGAGAAAACTGGTTAAAAGCGTGCTCCTGCGCAACGGCTACCAAGTGTCCGAAGCCTCCACCGGCGTGGAAGCCTTGCGCGTTTGGAAAGCCAATCGCGGGGAATTCGCCCTCATCCTTACGGACATGGTCATGCCCGAAGGCATGAACGGACGCGAGCTGGTCGAAATCATTCGCGCCGAAAAACCGCTCATTAAAGTCATCTACAGCTCCGGTTACCACGTCGAATTGGCCGGCAAAGATTTTGTCCTGCGGGAAAACGACCGTTTTCTACCCAAACCGTACCGTCCCGATATTCTGGTCCAATTCGTCCGGGAAAGCCTCGATAGCAACGGCGCGGTCAATAACCGGTTGAATTTCTAATGGCGTAAATGCGGACGGTCGGAGCTGGTCGTCTCGCCGAATCCCCCCGACGAGAACGCGCCCCGCATCTTCCAGACCGGTCTTGGCCACGCGAACGGTTTCGTTATCCGGGCTATTTCGCGCCGGTTTCCGGCGTTTTATCGGCCGGTTGTTTGAGCAGGTCCCCCAAGTTGTAATGGGTGTAACGCGTGTGGCTGGCCACGTTTTCGGAGTCGGCGTTGGCCACCCAGAAATCCAGCGTGTCGGGCGCGAAGAGCGCGGAGTGGATGTTGGAATTCATGGCGACCGGGCGCCGCATGAGTGCGCGCGCCCCGGCGGCGTCGATTTTGCCGTATTGCTCACGCACCCGTTCCACCAGTTTTTTGTAACGATCCCCGGCCGAAAGCACCACGGCATCCGCGATCGCCTCGGGCAAGCGTTCATGGGTTTCCCCGGGCCGGATAGTCTCGAAGCGTTCCGGCGTGGCCGCCACCCCGGCGGCGGTATGGGTCTTGGCGTCGGAGACGACGTAGTAATATTCGCAAGTGCGCGGGCCTTGGCGCAGAATGGCGAGGGCTTCCTCCAAAGTATTGGCGCGCTCCATGACCTCGCGCAATAATTGGGCCATGGGTTTGCCGTCCCACTTACCTTCGCCGCGTCCGCCCATCTCGCCGATGGCCACTTGCCGGACGTTCATAGCCGTCACCGTGCCGACGAATCCGGCATAGCTGACATTCGCCCACGCATTGCCGACATCCGGCTGGATAATCATCACCACCGCGTTTTGCTCCAACCCCACTCCCCGGAGGTAATCGAGGATGCGCCCGTGATACAGTTTGCCGTCCACGGTGGCTTTGCCGGATAGGGCGAATCCGCTGCAATGGAACAGTTCGGGAAAGAAGTTAGCCAGGCGAATTTCCTCCTTTTGCAGCCCGGCGGCTTCGGCGATGGCATCCATTTCCGCCAGGTAACGCGGGTCGATATAAGGATTAATCCGTTTTTGGGCGGCTTCGATCTCGCCGAAGAACCAAGCGCCTTTTTCAAATGAACTGGCCACCCCCACGCCGTAAAGAATCCGGTTCACGACGTGGCGGATTTCTTTGCGCAACAAAACGCCCTGCTGATGGCCCATCTCCCGCGGCGTGCCGGAGACGAACAGCACCCGCGTGCCATCGATCCATTCCAACCGGCCTTTGCCTTCGGTGGCCAGCACGCGGCGCTCCCCGGTGGCCGGCCCCAGCGCGGGAATTGTTTGGGTCGCCATATCGACGGCCACCGAGAGGCATTTCACCAGGTGCGACAGCGCGGTTTTCTCCACGTGATCCCCCGCGCGCGCGGGGATTCTCCACTGTTCGTCGGGCCAAGCGGGAGCCAGGGTCAAATCGTGAAAGGTCAGTTCGACGGGCGCTTTCGCGCCATCCTGAAACGCGATGCGCGCCGGCAGCAGATCGTTGGCGCGCAACCAAAGTTTAAGGGTGCTCCGGGGAATTTTAAGCGCCTGAATCGCCTCAGGCTTAGGCGTGGCCTGGATTACGAGGCAATCGGTTTGGTCGACCTTTTCCGCCGCCAGAGCTTCCAGGTTCATGAGCAAGGGTAACAGGATGAGTTGCTCCCTGGGCAACGGCAGTTTGAAAGGCGGCAAGGTGGTGGTATCGATTTTTTCGGGTGCGGAAAGGAACCAAGGCCGCCCCGGTTCGCCCGCTACGCCAAACTTCTTTTCGGGCACATACGCCCAGAGCGTCTGCCCGTCGCGGCCGAGGGAGACGGGACGCTTATCGATCCGCCCGGACACCCGCATCCGGCTGGGCGCTTGGAAAGCGAACTCGAAGCTCTGGCCCGCGAAATCCTTGGCCAGCGGCCCGGGCTGGGTAATCTCGACGCGCGCGGAAAGCGTGCGCGCTTCGGCGTCTTTAGCGGGCTCGATGATGGCCGCCAGATTTTGGATCGCCGCGGCGAACACTTCAGCCGGGCTTTTGCCATTGGCGTCCTGCGCCGCCAGCGGACACGCCAGGCCGAGGAATATCGCCAGAACCAGCCAAGGGTGGGTGGGTGATTTCATAATAATGATTACCCCCCACTGATTTCATAGAATGCCGCCGAATTCAAATGTTAATTCAGCGGATTTCGCGTTTCGACCGGACCCGCTATTTCCGCAAAGCCCGGTGGAGATAAGGTTCCAGTCCTTGCGCGATGAAATAAAAGCCCAGGGAATTGCAGTGGACGCCATCCACCAAGCCCGACGCTTGGGGTTTGTCCAGCAACCGCAAGCCGTCCACCAACACCACATGGCGATCCCCCGCCCGGCGGCGTTCGCGGACGAAAGCGCGCGCGATCCGGCGCTTTTCCTGTTGACCGCGGGCCAACTCCGCGTCGGCTTCCTCCCCCGAAAAATAAAAGGGGCTGATTAACAAGATAGGCACCCGGGGAAACTTCCGGCGCAAGATTTCAACGAAGCCGGGCAAGGCCTCGCCGAATTGCTTGGCGCTGGGATTCGCCCAGAAATCGAGCACGACGCAGGACGGATCGAGTTCCGCGATCGCCTCCGCCACCGCCGGGTCTCCCAGGCCGTTGCCGCTAAAGCCCAGGTTGACAAAATCCGCGTCGAGCCGCCGCTCCAATATCGCCTGGTACGCGCCGCCGGGATTGGACGCGCAACCGCCCTGGGTAATGCTCGAACCGTAGTAAACCACCGGTTTGGTCACGGCGTAAGGTTTGGGTGGCTCGATCCGCGCGCCCGCGTCGAAGTTCAACTCGATCATCGTCACGGCCTTATACAGGGGCAGGTACAGCGTGATATCGCGCAGGCGTTTTTCGGTCCCCAGCCGCCATTCCTGGAGGATTTGCCCCTTGGCGTCCGGCCACGCGCTGCCCACATAATCCGCGCCGCGGTACACATCGATACCGTTTTCGCCCACGCTCGCCATATGGTGCATGTTCGAAAACCCCGGATTCTTGGCCACCAGGCCCATGGTGGTGGCATCGGTGCGGAACCGAATGCGCCCCCCGCTGGGAGCTTGGGCCAAATCCCACACGGGCGCGCGAAACCGGGCTTGCAACCGGGCGGGCAGCCGGCGCAATTGGGGCTGGTCCTCGCCAAACCATGGCAAGCCGTGGACCGCCAGGCGCGCCTCGGGAAAGCCCAGGCGCAAGCGCTCGGGAACGGCGTTAGTTCCCTCGCCCCATAATTGGCCGGTTAAGCCGAACAGCAGCAGCGAAAACAGCGTGAGTTTCATCCGGATTTCAGGGTTGAGATATTAGGTTAATTTCGGAACCGACTAAGCTGAGTTAGGCCCTTCGCCAGGGGGATGCTTCAGGACGCGCAAAATCTCCGCCAATCGACCGAGATCCTCCGGGTGCGTCACATCCAGACAGAGCAGATCGTATTCCGCGTCGGCCGGAGTGGTGGCCACCGTGCGAATCTCGCCTCCCTGGCGGTGGATGCCTTCAACGATATCCGTCAGGTAATATTGGCGTTGCGCGTTGCGATTATGCGCCACTTCCAAATGCCGCCGCAAAAGGCGCGCGCGCAGGGCGTAGAGCGCGCAATTTGTTTCGCTCACCCCCGCCAGGGCCTCGCGCTCAGCCGAGCCGGTCAGCGCGTCGATCTCCCGTTGCTCGACGATCCGGCGCACCCGCCCATCCTCCCCGCGTTGGACCCGGCCTTTGCCAAAGTTATGGGGCGACGATTGCCGGGCCACGAGCAAGGTCAACTCCGCCTCGCGCGGCCCGGAAACATGCGTTTCGTACACCTTTTGAAACATGGCGGAGGGCACAATGCGATCCCCCATGGCCACGAGCAAAACGGGGTTTTGTTGTTCGAGTTCGGCCAGGCTGAACGCTTCGTAGGCGGCGAACGCGGTGCCGGCGGTGGGGTTTTCCGACCAGATGTAGATAGGCTCCCGCCCCAAGGCCCGCATCACTTCCTCCCGGCGGTAACCCACCACGCAAACGACCGGCGAACCGGCGAACTGGCGAAACGCGTCGATGTCATAACGGGCCAAAGGCACGCCGTTCACGCTCTGCGCACATTTGGGAGCTATCCCAAAACGCGTGCCTTGGCCGGCGGCCAGCAGCAGCAACACCGGTCCACGGGCGGGCCCAGTGGCGAACGAGGAACGTTTCTCCGGGTTCAAAACTTTCTCCCCCGACAGCCGGGCCGCATGTCTAAGGTCGGGCGCATCGGAGGTTTTTAGAACGGATGTATGCAATTACACCCCTACTTATCGCAAATCGCGCGGCCGGTGGCAAGAAACGAGAAACGCCGCCCCAACCGCCCCCACCCGATGGGGTCGAACCCGATGGCGCGCGCGTTGGTGCTTGCCGAATTCGCGGCGAGCGGGTAAATGGCTTCCATGGCAATCGAGCATCAGCCTGTCGCCACGGAGGCTAAACCGCTGGCGATGGTGATATTTTCCGGGGCCTCCATTTGGCCCGGAATCCAGGGTCTATGGCATTGGCGAAAAGCGGCGGGCGAACTCAAATACGTGTTTATCCTGTCCCCGCCCGGCGCCGCGTCGACGCGCGGCCCGGCGCAAACCCTGCAACGGTTGATCGAACTGAGTTGCCCGGGAACCGGCGTGATTCAACGCCCGGGATCGCCCCCGGCGGCCGCGCGCGAGGTGCGGGACGCCCTGCTCGCCTGGCAAAATGAATATCCCGGCTGCCGCTGGTTATTCGATATGACGGACGTTTTACCGTCTTTGACCTCGGCCCTCACCGGATTCGTCGGCCAGCCCGACGTCCAAGTCGTGTATCGGGATAACGCGGGCGATTGGTTTGAACTGGCGGCCGCGCCGGAGGTTCCGGAGCCCCGCAAAATCGACGGGATCGCCCCCCAGGACCTCAACGCCTTGCCGGTGTCCGATTTGGTATGGACCCAATGGGGCGTGTCCGCCGACGCCCTCGATTTCGCGGCGGAGAAAGTGGAGGCTTTGCCGGTGAAGCGCCTCACGCAGGAAGGCATCGCCCGCTCCTGGGATTGGCCGGCGGCGTTCGCCGCGTGCGGCATCCCGGGCGAATCCCCGGCCAACGCGCGTTTCGCGCGTTATCTGGGCGCCGGGTTGAGCGAAATCGGGGTCAACAGCCTGGCGCACAGCTTGCGGCTGGGACTCAAACGCGAGCGCAAGGAAAAGCTCGAACTGGATTTGGCCGCCAGCCACAACGGCCGAGTTTTGCTGATGGGGCTGCAGTTGCGCAGCCAGGTCAACGAAGCGCCCGACACGGGCGAAACCGTGATGGCCCGCCTCCGGCAATTGCTCGACGCCCGACAGAAACTAGCGGGCTTGGACCCGCAAATGGCGCTCCTCTGGCCCGGCCGCCTGTTTTCCGAATCGGAACGCGAGCTCGCCAAAGCGTGCGGCATCGAAGTGATCGACCAACGAGACGCGCCGCGCGTGTTCAGCAAACTGGCCGCTTGGCTTAAAATCACGGCCTTGCCTCCGGAAATGGCGGAAGTGGAAGCGTTACTCGTCGAGCAAGTCGCCCAGCGGGGACGCTTTCGCGTGTTTAGCGCGGAGGATGACCGGTTGCGTCAGCAGGAAGCCGACGGCGGCGGCCCCGAATGCGTGGATATCGAAGCGCACTTGAATCGCATCCGGGCCGAGCGCGGCCAGAATTGGCTGCTGTGGGCCACCCGTACGGAGATCGTGTTGCGCTTGGATCGTCCCGACGCCGCGCCCGTGGAACTGCCCAGCTTGATTCAGTCCGCCTTGAGCAGCTTTGGCCGCGTGCGGGTGGAAACCACCGCCAGCGGTTACGACGCCATTTTCGCGCGCGAAAGCGGGCGGTTGGCCAAACTGCGCCAAGCGTTTGCCGGTTTTGTGAACCGGCGGTTGGAAACCATGGTCTTTGTCCAAGCCCGGCCGCACCGAACCACCCCCGCGCCCAGCGCCGCCCGCGCGGCGGAACGCCCGGTCAGGAATAGCCCCAAACCCAACCAACCACCGCTTGGGTATGGCTCCTTGGAAGATTTGGACGCCGCCGTGGACCAAGCGTTGCGGAACAAACCGTCGTCAAAATAGCCGGGCTTACCACGCTCCCTCGGCTAGGGGTATCCAGAATCGTTACTGGTTCTCCCGAAATCGTCTCAAAAATGGGAAACGATACCGGGTAAAAAGATCCCGCCGGGGCGATAAAGGGTCGGTCGGCCAGACGGAATTGAGCAACTGCTGTTCGTAAAAGCGCATGGAGGGGGCCTCCTGATGCGTAAACTTTTGGCTGGGTGAAGGATGCGCCGCAGCTTGCGCCTCGTCCGCGCGCGTCGGAGCAGGTTCTATCCAGTTAGCCCCTGGAGCCGAACCGCTTCGTCGCGCCCAAGATAACCTTACAAACCTGTTCACGCCTGCCTTCAAGCATAATCCATGCCAGGCCTGACTTTCTCAAAGCGGAAGGTGGCGATAGATTTGAATCAGGAGAAATTCCCCGCCGTTCATCACGAGCAAAACCAACGCGATCGCCAGCATGGGGGCTAGATCTAACCGTCCCAGCCGCAAAGGCATCGCGTCAAGGGGACGCAGGATATTCTGGGCGCTGCCATGAATGAATTCCCAAATCGGATGGTTGCCCAAATAGGTGTAGGAAGTCAGCAAGTGGGCAAATAAGAGCACTAAAAGGGGTATTTTCCAAACTTGGTAGGTGCTCAATCCCATGACCGCCGCTTGTTCCAAAACTTGGGCATACCCCCCCGTCGCTTTAGGCAGGACCCGAAAATAGATGAGCACGGGATTGAGCGCGATCCAAAGCAGGCCCCCCACGAAGAAAGGCAGCAGCAGCTTGAGCGCCGCCGGGCAACGCTCGAGCTTTCCCAGCAACTGGCGCACCCATTGCAACACCGGATTATCCGCCGGAGTGCGTTGATTAGCCAAGGAGAACAACGTCAGGCAGAGATAAAACCCAAGGAAGCACCGGCCAAAACTCAGGACCGAATACAGCACCATCCGGTCCAGATAGTCGCTGCGAAAGGGCAGCGCGACCGCCCCAAGATCCATGGCGGGCTGCCAATTGACCGGGGAACCGATATGCCAATAGAACAACGCCCGGATTAACAACATCGCCCCCAACCCGGGGAGGAGAAAATCGTGAATGGTTTGGCGGGTCGAATCCGCCTGCGGCGAAGGCGCGGCGGCATGGCTCGGCAAGCCGAACCGGGCGCCCAACGCGGACGGTGATTCCCAGGCAATCCAGGCCAGCAAACCCGCTAAATTCAAAATCGTATCGATCAGGTTCATCGCAAGCACCCGCCCCATGGAAGGTTACCATTCGCCGCTTGGGCGAGACGAGCGAACCCTCAAAGCACGCCCATTTCACGCATCCGCGCCACCAGGGTTTCGGCGATGGCCGATGGGGTTGGAGCCACCGCGATGCCCGCCTCGCGCATGGCTTGAATCTTCGCCGCGGCGGTGCCCGTGCCGCCGTTGATGATGGCGCCGGCGTGCCCCATGCGCCGGCCCGGCGGAGCGGTGGCGCCGGCGACAAAGCCCGCGATGGGTTTGCGGCAGTGATCCTTGATCCACGCCGCCGCTTCCTCTTCGGAAGAACCGCCAATCTCGCCAATCATCACGATGCCATGCGTGTCCGGGTCCGCGTCGAGCATTTTGACGATATCGATATGGGATAGCCCGTGAACGGGGTCGCCGCCGATGCCCGCGCAAGTGGATTGGCCCAAGCCCACGGCGGTGAGCTGGGAAACCGCCTCGTAAGTTAAAGTGCCGCTGCGGGAGACCACGCCGATGTTCCCTTTTTTGTGCAGCTGCCAAGGGATGATCCCGATACGGCAGCCGCCCTGGGACTCAGGTCCGTCCCCCGGCGTGGTGATGCCCGGGCAATTGGGGCCGAGCAACCTAGTGGTCGTGCCTTGGATGACTCGTTTGACTTTGACCATGTCCCGCACGGGGATGCCTTCGGTGATGCAGACCACCAAATCCAAGCCGGCGGCGACGGCTTCCAGAATCGCGTCCGCCGCCAGCGGCGGCGGCACGAAAATCGCGGTCGCGGTCGCGCCCGTCTGGCGTTTGGCTTCCTCGACGGTATTGAAAATGGGGATTCGCCCCTCGAACAATTGTCCGCCTTTGCCCGGGGTGACCCCGGCGGTTATTTTCGTGCCATAAGCCAGGCTGAGCCGCGCATGGGCGGCCCCGTAACCACCGGTGATTCCTTGCACCATGACGCGGGTTTCGGAATTAACGAGAATGGACATAAAGAAAGGGGGTTATTTAGGGCTTTGAGCGACGGCTTGCACGATTTTCGAGGCGGCCTCGGTCAACGAACTGGCGCTGGCCACTTTTAAATCCGATTCAGCGATCATTTTATTGCCAATATCCGCATTGGCGCCAGCCAGACGCACCACTAGGGGCACGTTAATGTCGATTTCCCGGGCCGCCGCCAGAATGCCTTGGGCAATGATGTCGCATTGCATGATACCGCCGAAAATGTTGACGAGGATGCCTCGCACATTCGGGTCGCCCAAAATAATCTTGAACGCCGCCGTGACGTGCTCCTTTTTCGCGCCGCCGCCCACATCCAAGAAGTTCGCGGGCCGTCCGCCAAAGTGCTGGATAATATCCATGGTTGCCATGGCCAAACCCGCGCCATTGACCATGCAGGCGATATTGCCGTCCAGCTTGATGTAATTAAGAGTGTATTTGCTGGCTTCGATCTCCAAGGGGGATTCCTCCGCCAGATCGCGCATGGCCAGAATGTCCGGATGGCGATACAAGGCGTTATCGTCGAAACTCATTTTGGCGTCGACCACCAGGCTCGCCTTGCCCCCGGGCTGCTCCACCACACACAGCGGGTTGATCTCCAGTAACGAGGCATCGTTCTCCCACCAAGTCTGATACACGCCCAGAAACAGTTTGGAGGCCGAATGCAGCATATCGCCGGTGAACCCCAAAGCGACGGCAAGTTTGCGCGCCTGATACGGCATCAACCCGACCGCCGGGTCCACGATTTCCTTCAAAATCTTCTCCGGTTTCTCGCGAGCGATCGTTTCGATCTCCATCCCGCCCTCGGTGCTGACCATTACCATGGGGCGGGAAGTGGCGCGATCCAGCAGCACCGCCAAATAAAACTCCTTCTTAATGTCCGAAGCCGCCTCGACCAACAGATGGCTCACGACCCGCCCCTCGGGCCCCGTCTGGTTCGTGACGAGCGTGCCGCCCAGCATCTTCTTGGCGCGCTCGTAAACCTCCTCGGCGTCGCCGCAAATCTGCACGCCCCCTTTGAGGCCGTTTTTGAAGGTGCCTTTCCCTCGCCCACCCGCATGAATCTGCGCCTTGAGGACGACGCGACGCTGGCCTTGTTCAAATAATTCCTGGGCGAAGTCCTTGGCTTTGAGCGGGGTATCGCAGGCGACTCCCGTCGGAGCCGGCACCCCATGACGGCCCAAAAGCAGTTTGGCTTGGTATTCGTGGATATTCATGAGAAAAGCAACCCGGCCCAATTTAGAAAAACACCTGCCTGGGCGTCAACGCTTTAAGCGCGATTCATCAGCAAGCGCGCGCGCGGCGCCGGTCTTCGCCGAGCTGGATGGCCGCTTATCTATTCATAGGATATGCAACTTGTCAATTGCTAGGTCCAGTTGTATCCTGCCCCCCATGTTGAGGCGTTGCATCGCTTTTTTTCTGGTTTTGGCGCCCCTCTCCGGGTTTGCCGAGGTCCTACAATTGAAGGATTCCGCTTCGGTGACTGGGCGTATTTTGGCGGAGAAGTCGGATGTCGTGGTGGTGGATTTGGGATTCACCGTCCTGTCCATCCCCCGGAACCAAATCGAAAAAATCGTTCGCCAGGAAGCCCCCGCCAAAGCGACGGCTCACGCCACCAACGCCCCGCCGCAAACCGCCGGCAAGAATCTCTATTACATCTCCCGCAAAGCTCCGCCGGAACAATCGGTGCGGGAGTTGGCCGCCAAATTGGGCGAAGCCGTGGTGCAAGTGCGCACTCCGGGCGGCCTCGGCTCCGGTTTTATCCTCAATGAAGAGGGTTACCTCATCACCAATTTCCATGTCATCGAAGGTGAAACCCAGATTTCCGTCGAAGTCTACCATCAAAAAGGCGGAGCCCTGGAACGTCGCAGCTACAAACAAGTCCGCATCTCCGCGATCAATAAATTCGCGGATTTGGCCCTCTTGAAGATCGAGGACAAAGACGCCCCCGCGTTCGCCCATGTGCCACTGAGCAACACGGACTCCATGTCGGTGGGAGACCGGGTGTTCGCCATCGGTAGTCCGCTGGGATTGGAGCGTACCGTGACCGAAGGCATCATGAGCACGAAAACCCGCGAGATCGAAGGGACGCTTTACCTGCAAACGACCGCCCAAATCAACCCCGGAAACAGCGGCGGCCCGCTGTTCAATATGCGCGGCGAAGTGATTGGGGTCACCAACATGAAAATCACTTTCGGAGAAGGGCTCGGGTTTGCCATTCCGGTTGAGAACGTGTTTTATTTTCTCGATCATCGCGACGCCTTCGCTTACGACAACGACAACCCGAAGAACCCGTATCGTTACCTCGAACCCCCCGGGCGGACACGGTTGTCCGCCAACGCCGAGGCGGGGTTGTAACCGCGCCCCAAGCCGGCTCGACAAAGACTGAGAAACACCGGATCGCCGATCGCGAATTGGCGCTTGAAATATCGCGAAATGTTCAGTGTACTTAAAATAAATACCCAATCATGAAATTCAAAATCGCATGGATGGCCGCGTTGGTCCTGGCCGCTCTGCCGGCGAGTGCCGCGGTTCCACCGCCGGAACAACTGCTTTCCTCAGACACGGTGGCCATGCTGGCGGTGCCGGATTGCGCCAAATACCAGGAAGCTTTCGCGGCTTCACCCTGGGGGCAACTCTGGCAGGATACGGAGATCAAGGCGTTCAAAGACAAACTCGTCAACCACTTCCAGGAAACAGTGATCTCGCCCCTGGAAAAGCAACTGGGCGTCAAGTTCGCCGACTACGCGGAATTGGTTCGCGGGGAAGCGGTATTCGCCCTCACCTTCAAGCCCGGCGAAGGGGAAAGCGCGCCTGACGTAGGTTGGTGCCTGCTGATCGATTCAAAGGATAAAAGCGAGCAGCTTAAGAAGAGCCTGGAGGATTTGAAAAAGAAATGGGTGGACGCGGGCAAGCAGCTCAAAAGCGAGAAAATCCGCGAAATCGAATTCACCAGCGTGGAATTTACCGGCGACGACTTGACCAGCATGGTGAAAAAGGCTTTCCCCGGCGGCCAAGACAAAGAGGAGTCCGACGAAAAATCCACCAATAAAGTAACCGTGATCGTCGGGCAATCCGGTTCGCTCCTGATGATCGGCGACAACGCCAAGGGTCTGGAAAAAGTGCTGGCCCGCCAAAGTGGCGGCCAAGTGCCCCCCTTGGCCGAAGTGCCGGAATACCAAAGCAATCAAGCCGTATTCCGCGACGCGCTGGGTTTCGGCTGGATTAATTTGAAACCCATTTTCGCCGAAGTCAAAAAGGCGCTCGCGCAAGCGGGCGCCAAAGGCCAAGGCCCCATGCCAGTCAAACCCGATAAAGTGTTCAACGCCCTGGGGGTCGACGGAATCAAGACGTTGTCCTATAGTATCTCGGCCTCGCCCGAAGGCAGCCAGGGCCAATTTTTCATCAACGTCTCCGAAGCGGATCGCAAGGGTTTGATCAAAATCTTCTCCTTCGAATCCAAAACCGCCGGCCCGCCGCCCTTCGCGCCCGCCGACGCCGTCAAATTCAACCGCTGGCGTTTGGATGGCCAAAAAGCCTGGGCGTCGCTCAAAAACATGGTGACGGAAATTTCCCCGGAGCTCAGCGGCATCATTCAAATGGGACTGGCCACCGCCGGCAAAGACAAAGATCCGAATTTCGACCTCGAAAAATCGCTGATTGGCAACTTGGGCGACGATATTATCGTGTATGAAAAGAGCCCCAAGGATTTCAAGCTCGAGTCCTTGAGCTCGCCGCCTTCGCTCATATTGATCGGCTCGCCCAACGCGGACGCGCTGGCGCAGGCGATGTTCGCGGGCAGCAGCCTGGCGGTGCCGCCAAACCAAGTCAAACAACGCGAATTCGTGGGCCGCAAAATCACCTCTTTGCCCTTGCCCGCGATGCCTAACAGCGATGGCGAAAACGACAAAACCATCAGTTTCGCCTCGGGTAACGGCTATGTGGCGCTGTCCACGGATGAAGCCTTATTGGAAGAATACTTGCGCGGGACGGGAAGCAACCCCAAGCCGCTGTCCGACTTCGCCGGACTCAAGGAAGCTTCGCAAAAGGTCGGGGGCATGGAGAGTGGCCTCTGGGGGTTTGAGAATCAGGCCGAAACCATCCGGATCGCCCTGGAAACCCTCAAAAAAGACGCCTCCTCCTTCGAGCACTTGTTCAACCTGACTCCGCTGGGCAAAAACGCCGAGCCCGGTGATGACAAGGAGGGTTTGAAAGCCTGGCTCGATTTCTCGCTGCTGCCGCCTTTTGAGAAAATCTCGAAGTATTTCTCGTTCGTCGTCTACGGCGGAACTATCCAAGCGGATGGCTTCAGTTTCAAAGCTTATTCCCCCACGCCCGCCGGGCTGAAGAAATAGCCGATTGCTTTTACCTAAAGCCCGCGGGCTTCGCGCTCGCGGGCTTTTTTATTATCCCCTCAAGACCGCAAAAAAACCGCTGTCCAATATCAGACAGCGGTTCCCTTCCGATCGACTCGGCCGAGGCCGAAGACGGTTGCGCTTAGGATTTATATTCCTGATCGGTGACCACGCCGGGCTCGGGCACGGGATAGAAGCCCTTGGCATCCGGCTTCAACGGCGCGGGGCCGTCCGGGGTCAAATTCGCGATGTCCGGCGCGAACTCGTGTTTGGAGTTCAAAATATCATCGTAGGTCACCACGCGGCCGGTGTGAGCGGCCATGCGGCCCATGGAAGTCACCAAACTGGCTTCGGCGCCGCGCTTGGCTTCGTTATAGGGCTTGTCGTTGCGAATCGCGGCGATGAGGTCCTTCCATTCCGTCCGGTAGGGGTTCTTCTCATCGTCGGCGACTTTGGGTTCCCAAACCAGATTCGCGCGATCGGCCAACTGGCCTTTGTAGGTTGAAGGCGGCATGCCGCTGCCATAATCGCCGCTCTTGGATACAATGGCGGAGCCTTTGGTACCGTTGGCCGAGCTGGAGTAAATTTCGCTGCAACCGGTCATGCACCGGCCATCGAAGATGAACGTGCCGCCATCCGCGAACGTGTACTCGACGGAGTAGACGTCGAAATTCTGGTCGACATACGGCTTACCGTCCGGGCTAGTCTTGAAGTGGCGGCCACCGAAAGCCATCGCTTTGACGGGCCAAGCATTTTTCAACCAGCATTGATGATCGATGATATGGATGTTGAAATCGCTAAAATTACCCCCGCTCGCCCACAGAAAGCTGTGGAAGCGCTGGATTTGGTACATGACTTCGCTGATGCCTTCCGGTTTGACGAAGGAATTAAAGAATCCCACCGGACCATGCACCCGGTAGCCGCGCTGGAGCACTAAATCGCCGATTTCACCATCATGCACGCGCTGGACCAATTCTTGGAGCACGCGGTAATGGCGGGACATGAGGCCAACGCCCACTTTGAGGTTCTTTTTGTCGGCTTCGGCGGCCAACTCGATGATGCGTTTGCTGGTGGGACCGTCGACGGTGACGGGTTTTTCCATGAACACGTTCAACCCCTTTTGGATGGCATATTGAAAATGCACCCAACGGAATCCGGGAGGGGTGGCGAAAATAGCCACATCGCCCGGGCTGAGGCAATCCATCGCCTTTTTGTAGGCGTCAAAACCGATAAAGCGACGATCCTCGGGCACATCCACCTGATCGGGACGGTCCTTCTTGATTTGCTCGTAACTGTCGTTCAGCCGTTTAGGGAATACATCCGCCATGGCAACCAGCTTGATGGGGCCTTGTTTGAAGGTCGCCAGCGCATCTTGCGCGGCGCCGGTGCCGCGGCCGCCCGCGCCAATCAGGGCAATTTTGATCGTGTTATCCTCGGCGGCGTAGCCGGGCCGGGCGATGGCGCCAGCCAAAGCGACTCCGGCTATTGCCTTGGAGGAGGTTTTTAGGAATTCCCGGCGCGTGGGGCGATAAAGCCCGCCCGGTTCGTTCGAGTTCGTTATATTGGGCATAGATTTAATTAAAACGATTCGGAGACGGTATTTATTCAGATCCTTGCATTTACAGCTGGATATGCAAGCCGAATCGGCGCCACAAATCCGTCATAAACTATTGTCCATCAATGTATTTCGCATTATCCGCCCCTTTTTAGGAAAATTTCTTTGCTATATTTTTAAAAACTGTGGAGCATGAGGCAGACTTGTTGGGTGTTTTGATTGCTTGCAGCAACGGTTAGGTCCAAGCGAACGCCAGATCAATTAGGTTTCGATTCTCGGCGTCCGGGAAAACAGCCCGAAACCCAGCGGTTGCGAAGAGCAGTCTTTTCGCTGGATCGGTTTGCGTACCGAGGGGATCGATTTCTCCGGCGAGGTATTGCGTTAACTAATAGCTAGCCTCCACGGATGCTGCGTGGATGTCTGGGCGCTAGAGCGTGCCGCCTGCGGCTTTCAACGATGGAAGAACATATAGAATTAGAGGGGACGGTGCGAACCGTGCTGGCTGGCACCATGTTCCGCGTGGAACTGGACAATAAGCATCTCGTCCTGGCCCATATTTCCGGGAAAATGCGCAAGCGTTTCATTCGCCTCACCGTCGGCGACCGGGTGAAATTGGAAATGTCGCCTTACGACTTGGACAAGGCGCGAATTGTTTATCGACTGCGTTAAAAATTAAAAAGCATGATACAAGCCCAGCCCGGTGGCTCCTCGGACACAACGGCGGTATACCCTCTTATCATTCAGGGCGGCATGGGTGCGGGTGTATCCAGTTGGCGTCTAGCTCGGGCGGTTTCGCGGCGAAATCATCTGGGGGTCGTATCCGGCACCGCTTTAGCCACCATCTTGGTGCGCCGTTTGCAAGAAGGCGATCCCGGCGGCCACTTGGCTCGCGCGGCCAGTCATTTTCCTTTGCCCCAAGTCGTTGAACGGGCCTTTCAGGCTTATTACATCGCGGGCGGCAAACCGCAAAACCAGCCGTATCGTCTCAGCCCCCTGCCCTCGCAAAATCCCGGCCGCGCCACCATTGAGCTGACCGTGCTCGCCAATTTCATGGAGGTGTTTCTCGCCAAAGAGGGACATCAAGGCGTGGTGGGCATCAATTACCTCGAAAAGATCCAATTCCCCACCCTGGCCTCCATCTATGGAGCATTAATGGCGGGGGTCGATTACGTGCTAATGGGCGCGGGCATCCCGCGCAGCATCCCCGGCATTTTGGACGAGCTGTCGCAAGGCCGCCATTGCCGCTTAAAGCTGGATGTTGAACAAGCCGCTCCGGGCGAGGTGTTCGAATACGAATTCGACCCTAAAACCTTCATGGGGGAAGCGCTGACGCAACTCAAGCGGCCCCGGTTTTTAGCGATCATTTCCTCGGCCACGCTGGCGTTGACCCTCGCGCGCAAATCCAATGGCCACGTGGATGGTTTCATCGTTGAAGGCGCCTCGGCGGGCGGCCACAACGCGCCGCCCCGCGGCCCGTTGCAGCTGACCGGCCAAGGCGAACCGATCTACGGTCCGCGCGATGTGCCTGACTTGGCCAAGATTCGCGAAATCGGTTTACCGTTCTGGCTGGCGGGGTCCTTTGCCGATCCGGAAAAGATCGACGAAGCGCTTCGGGATGGCGCCACCGGGGTGCAAGTCGGCACGCCGTTTGCCTTTTGCGAAGAATCCGGCATCGCTCCCGAGCTAAAACGGCGAGTGATCGCGCGCGCCAAAGGCGTCGGCAACCAAGTTTTTACCGATCCGGTCGCCTCCCCCACCGGCTTTCCTTTTAAAGTCCTGCAACTGGACGAGACCATGTCCGATGCCGCCACCTATGGCAAACGCACTCGCATCTGCGACCTGGGTTACCTGCGGCACGGATATCGCAAAGCCGACGGCACCCTGGGCTATCGTTGCCCGGCGGAACCCGTGGCGGATTACCTGGCCAAAGGCGGTTTGCTGGCCGATACCGTCGGGCGGAAATGCGTGTGCAACGGCTTGATGGCAACCATCGGCATGGGCCAAGCCCTTTCGGAAACCGAGTTCGAGCTGGCGCTGATCACCGCCGGGGATGACGTATCGCGCTTGGCCCGGTTCCTGCCGAACGGCCGCTCCACTTATTCCGCGGATGCGGTGCTGGATTTTCTGGAACGGAAAAGTAACGCCTGATTAACGGGCTTGGGCTCCCCCCAGTTTGCCCGTTGGCAGGATTTTAGCTGACTCCCGTTTTGCGATCCGGCGGCTACCTGGCCCGCCGGGTTTTTTCCAGGCGGTCCGCCAAAAACTCGAGCCAAGGTTCCATCCCCGCGCCGGTCTTGGCGGACACTTCGAACACCACCGCGTTGGGGCTCGCTTGCCGGAGAATCTCCCGCGCTTGGGCGCGCGGGTATTCCACCGCGTCGGCCAGGTCGCTCTTGCTAACCACCACGGCGTTGGCGGAAAAAAACATGGGGGGATATTTCAACGGCTTGTCTTCGCCTTCCGTGACCGAAAGCAGCACGACTCGCAATGCCTCTCCCAAATCGTAGGCCGCCGGGCACACCAGGTTGCCGACGTTTTCGATCACCAATATGTCCAGGTGATCTAAATCCAATTGGGTCATCGCCTTAGCCACCATCTCGGCCTCCAAATGACAAGCGGTGCCCGTGGTAATTTGCACGACCGGAATGCCGGCGGCGCGCAACCGGCTGGCGTCATTGTCCGTGGCCAAATCGCCTACGATCACCCCCACGCGCAACCGGCCTTTCAAGGCGATGGCGGTTTGTTGCACCAAAGCGGTCTTGCCGGAACCGGGCGAGGACAGCACGTTGAGTACTAACAGATTTTTGGCTTTAAAAAACCCGCGATTCCGTTCCGCTAATCGCTCGTTCTTATCTAGAATCGAAGTCTCGATAGCCACTGTCCGACGGGCCGAGGTCGGCGCCGAATCGTGCTCGTGCTCGTGCGGGTGCTCGTGCGGGTGCTCGTGATCATGATCGTGCCCGTGTTCGTGATCGTGTTGATGCGGGTGGTCGTGACCGTGCGAGTGGCTGTGCCCATGGCTGTGCGTTGCCCCCGGGGCCGGATTGCCAGAGTTCGCCGCCGGCGGGTTAGGCGGGAAAGCCACTTCGCCGCTTGGAACGCCATCGATTTTCGCCGCTTTCGGCACGCTCCAGCCACAATCTTCGCACATAATTATGATACCTCCATATCCGCCATTTCCAATTCCCGCCCCCGGCGCAATTCCCGGCTATATGCATGGCAACGCGGGCATTCCAGGGCGAACCCCTCCGCGGTGAATTCCGCCTGGCAACCCGCGCACCAACCCACCGAGGGGATCGCCTCGATCGCCAACTCCGCCTCGGCGGCCATGGTGCCCTCGCGCAAGGCTTCAAACGCAAAGCTCAAGGAATCCGGCACCACCCCGCTCATGGCGCCCACGCGCATGCGGATGCGATGAATGCGGGCGGCCCCGGATTGCCGGGCGGTTTTGATCGCCAGGTTCAACACGCCTTGCGCTATGGCTACTTCATGCATAGAAAACCCGCGCGGCGGCGGCTCGACAGCCAGCCGGCGAAAGGGTTATTCCATCACGCTAATAGCTGGGCCGCAGCTGTCAAGACTGACCGCCAGGTTTCGGTCGGCCCCGGGTCCGTTCCAGGCTTGTTTTTTTATCCGAGCCGCCGTAGAGTGCCGCTACTGGGAACTGGGAAAGAATATGACTAAAGACGTTGTGCCGGTGGAGATACGCGGGATTCTGCCCGCCAACAGTGGATGCGCCATATTTCTGGGCAACGCGAAGAAAGTATTCGTTATCCAGGTCGAGCACAATATGGGGGCGGTGATTGGCATGTTCCTGCGCGACACCCCGAAGGAGCGTCCGCTCACTCACGATCTGATCATCAATATCTTCCAGGGGTTTGGCATTTCCGTCGAACGGGTGGTGATCACCGAGCTCAAAAACTCCACCTATTTCGCCCGGCTCATCCTCCAGCAACAAAACGAATTGGGCCGCAAAATCGTGGAAATCGACGCCCGCCCAAGCGATTGCCTGGCCATCGCCACTTCCCAAAAACGGCCGATATTTGTCGCGGCCACGCTGTTCGCCCAAGTCGAAGACATGAGTGAAGTGCTCGATCGCATCAACCAGAATCCCGGCGATAATAACACTCTTTGATTCATGGCGGCCTCCTCCGATCAATCCAGCGCCCCGCTGATGCTTATTTGCGGCGATGAGGAGTACACCATCAAACGCCGCGCCCGCCAGATCTTCGAGCTCTGGCTGCAAGCCCCCGGCGGCGTGGATTCCGAAATCATCGACGCCCAAGCGGCCAACAGCGGCGAGGCGCTCAAAGCCATCCACCAACTGCGCGAAGCGCTGCAAACCCTCCCCTTTTTCAACTCCCACAAAGCCATCTGGCTGCAAAACTGCAATTTCCTGGGCGAAGACCGCGTGGCCAGTTCCGCGGCGGTGACCGATACTCTCGCCGAACTGGCTAAGGAACTGAAGGCCTTCGCATGGCAAAAAACCCGGCTGCTTATCAGCGGCGGCAAGGCCGATAAACGGCGCGTGTTTTATAAAACCATGGAAAAAGCCGCGGTCGTCGAGCAACACAACGGTTGGTCCATGGAGGAACGCGACTGGGCGGAAAAAGCCGAAGCTTGGGCCCGCCAGGAACTTCGCCCCACGGGCAAGACGATCTCGCCGGAAGCCTTGGGGGAACTGGTAGCCAACGCCGGCGCCAGCGCCCGTTTGCTGGGTAATGAGATTGAAAAGCTGGCGCTCTACACCGGCGAACGCCACGCGATCGAGCCCGCGGATGTCCGCGCCATCGTCACCCGGCAAAAACAGGCCCGCGCGTTCGCCTTGGGTGACGCCTTGGGCGATCGCAACCTCCTCGCGCTGCTCAAAACCCTGGACGAAGAGCTTTGGGAGATGAAGTTCGACCGCCAAAAATCCCCGATCGGCATCCTCTACGGCTTGATCGGCAAAATCCGCGTATTGTTGTTTTTAAAGGAATCGGTCCGCGCGGGTTGGATCAAGCCCGACGCCGATTATAACCGTTTCAAAACGCAACTGGAAAATATCGACACCCGTTTCTTGCCGCAGGACAAACGGCTCAACCCGCTCCTGCAGCATCCGTTCGTGCTATTCAAGGCGCTATCCCAGACCCGCCATTACACCACCGCCGAACTGGCGGGCGCCATGGAACAATTGCTGGAATGCAACCGGCGATTGATTTTTAGCGATCTGGATGAAGGCTTGGTTCTCCAACAAACTTTAACTCGAATAATTAGCCATCAAGAAACCCAAAAACGTCTCTCTTGATATAAGCTTTTCGCATATCATACTCGTTAGAATAGCGTCCTTTCCGGACGTGAGGACTTCGCCGGATGGGCGTCGTCAGGCGGATGGAGGTTGGGACGCAGTGTTTCCCCTGAGGGGGTGTTTTTTGCTGGACCGGGCTTTGATTAGTAGGTAATGAGAAGGTAAAAATACACTTAGAATGTTTGGCATCTTCAAGAAACTGTTTGGGAGGAGCGAGGAGCAGCGCAAATCAACGCCCCCCAGCGCGCCAGCTCCCGTCGAGGCACTACGTCCCGCCGCCGCACCGTCCGCCTCCGGAGCCGCCAAAATGCGGACCCCGAGTATGGCGGCCACCGCCGGCGGCGATTTCTTATCCATCCCGCTCGCGCCGCTCATCAAGCGACTCCCGGAGGTGTTTCAGAAGGATGTCAAGAGTCCGCCCCGAGCCGGCGACATGCTCAAACTCCCGGTGGAATTCGTGCTCTTGCAGATGCCCCGAGGAGAAGTGAAACTCGCCTTCGCCGAACTGCGACAAGCCTCCCCGCCCGATATCTTCGCCGAAGCCAGCCCCAACGACATGACGGATGTCAGCCTGCCGCTGGATATCCTGGTGCCACTGCTGAGCGCGAAACACCTGAACCGGCGCTCGAACCAGAAAAAATTGTCCCTGGGCGAGGAAATCGCCCCCGTGTTCAACGTCCCCTCCGGAGTCCCCAAGGAGCACGTCGAGATTCGCGGCGTCGGGACGGAAGCGCCGCTCGCGGCGCCAATCGCGGAAGCCCCGCTCCCGGCTCGCCCCGCTCCCCCAGCCGCCGCGCCGATCAAAACCTCAGCCGAGGCGGCGCCGATTCCATTCAAACCGGCCCCCCCTTTCAAATCCGCCACCCCCGCCCCCGCCAGCCAGCCAGCGGCCCCCGCCTTGGCGCCGGAGGGGCCAATCCGCTTTACTCCGCCGCCCGCCGAACCTTCGACGGCGAAACCCAAACTCGCGGCTCCGACCCCCACACCGATTCGCCCGGTGGCGCCCTCGTTCAAGCCCGCGCCCCTGCCTGGAGCTGGCCCGCGTCCCGCGCCTTTGCCTGGAGTGGGCGCCCCCAAGCCCGCGGCAACTTTACCCGCGGCCTTAACTCCGCTGGCGTCAGATTTAGCTTCAGAAGCGCCGAAACTGCGGCTCACCCCCGACGCGCCCGCCGTCGCCCCGGCTCCGGTCAGGTTGGCGGCTCCGCCAAAACCCGCGCCGCCCGCGCCTACCCCGGAAATCGCGCCCGCGCAGGCTGCGGCGGATTCCAACACGATTCACGCCGCCATGTGGGCGCTGATGATCGCTTGGCCCGAAGCGTTGCGCAAAGAAATCGCCACCGGCAATCTGACTCAACGAATGGTGGCTTTCCCCACGTCGGAAATCGAACCGGGGATAAGATCGGGGCGGGTTAATTTCCCCTGGCAAGCCATTCAGGCGTGGATTCAGCCGCCCATCGCGCCGGGAGAAATCCTTTTCGACAGCCCGGAGCCTTTGCCGATACCGTTGCAGGTGATCGCCCCCTTGTTCATGGCGGCCAAAAAACCGGTCGCCCCGCAGAGAAAAATCCAGATTGCGGAAAGCATTCCGGACGTCTTTTCCGGAAAAGCCCAGGCGCCCGAGCCCGGCGCGGCGCCCGCCGCCGCCACCGCCCGACGACCGGACCCCGCGCCGGTGGCCGCCGCCGCCCCGGTGGCTCCCCACGCGCCCGCGCCCGTCGCCGCCCAGCCCGCGCGCGTCGGCCCCGTGGACATCGCCACCGTATTTGGCCAGCCGGACAAACAGAGCTGGACCCCGGTGGAATTGGTACAAAACACCAGTCGCTTGGAAGGCGTAGCCGGCGCCTTGATCGCCCTGCCGGACGGCCTACAAGTGGCCAGTGATCTACCCTCCAGCATGAATGGCGATCTTTTGGCCGCCTTTCTGCCGCAAATCTTCGCCCGCATCACCCATTATACGAATGAGATCAAACTCGGGGAGCCCTCGAATATTTCCTTCGCCACCAACCAACAAATCTGGCAAATCAACAAAGCGGGCAATGTGTTTCTGCTAACCGTCGGGCGCCCTGGGGAAGCCCTGCCGGTGGCGCACATCAATGCCGTCGCCACTCAACTCGAACGGCAATCCAAAACGAACTAGGTTATGGCCATCATTAATCAAGCCACCAAAGAACTGCAGGTCAAAGTCGTTTATTACGGTCCGGCCCTTTGCGGCAAAACGACGAATTTGCAAAAAGTCCACGCCCAAGTCGAAGCCGCCCCGGAAAACAAAGGTAAACTCGTCTCCCTTGCCACCAGCTCGGACCGCACCTTGTTTTTCGATTTCCTCCCGATCCAGGCGATGTCGATCAAAGGTTTCAAGACCAAGTTTCAGCTCTACACGGTGCCCGGCCAGGTCATCTACAACACCACCCGTCAGCTGGTGCTGCGCGGGGTGGACGGCATCGTCTTTGTCGCCGATTCCCAATACGACAAGATGGCGGAAAACGTGGAATGCTTTAGCAACCTGCTCGACAATCTCAAGGTGTTAAAACTGAACCTCAACGACATTCCCTACGTGTTGCAGTATAACAAGCGGGACATGCCAAACGCGGCCCCGGTGGATTACATGGAATATCTACTGAACAACCGCGAGGTCCAAGTGCCCTCCTGCACCGCCTGCGCCAGCAAGTGCGAAGGGGTGTTCGAGACGTTGAATCTCATCACTCGGCTCTTGCTGCAAAAATTCATCGCCGAAAGCAACCGTAAATCTTGATATGTTCACCCTGCCTCAGCTTATCCAGGAGGATATCAGCGGCATGGAGGCCGCCTTGGCGGCGCTCATCACCGGCAGCGAATCCATCTCGGCGTTCGTGATCGACAAAGGCGGTTTTCTCGTGTGCGGCAAAGGTGGCGGAGACCAATTCGACACCACCACGGTCGCCGCCCTATCCGCCGCCACCTACACCGCCAACCAGGCGATCGCCAGCTTGATCGGCGAGCCGAATTTCTCCAGTATTTACCAGCAAGGCGAGAATTTCAGCCTCTACATCAGCAACATCGACGAGCAATGCCTCCTGGCCGTGATTTTCAACGCGCGCCTAAGCGTGGGCGCCGTCAAATACTACGCGGCCGGCACCACCAAGCAGATCGCCGGCCAGTTGCAACGCGCCCGTGAACGCGCCCCCGACCAAGGCATCGACTTGGCCATGATGAATATCACGGACTCCGCCGGCTTCTTCAAACAAAAGCCTTCGGATTCGAAGTAACGGAGAAAGCATCGCAAAGCGTCCGGCTGGATTTCCCGCCGTCGCAGTGTTCAAGGAGAAGGCGGCGCCAACCCATCGCGGGATTCATTTTGACCGGCGGTCTGGTTTTCGCTATCTCGCATCCGCTGGTGAATCGGTTGTCCGGTCAACCATGGCTATTCCTTCTTGCCGCTAGCGGCCGCCGGGGTTTGCTTCGCTGTTTTGGTTCTGCGACCAATCGGGACGGTCCTGGTTTTGGCGGCCCTCGGCCAGGACCTTGGCGGACCGTTGTTTTTCCCATCTTTGCGCTAGGTAGCACCTTGTTCGCCACCGTTGTGACGGCTTTTATCGCCTGCTTAGCGAGCGGTTGCGCCGACTTTATCCAATCCCGCTCGGCCTTCCTCCGCCGGTGGGTCGATGCAGCGCATCCACGCCCAACCCGCCCAAAGGCTTAACCCTAAGCCAGGCCTCCCGAGGCGAGCGAGGAATCCGTCGCGCTTGCGGCGCCGAGCGACGCTTGGTAGGCTGGACCCCATGAATCGCCGGCAATTTTTACATACCGCCTCCTTGGCGGCCTTGGCTCCAACCATCGCTTGGGGGGCAAACCCCGCGGAAAATCACCCGGAACAGCTGGCCCGCTGGCTGCGGGTGGCGGAGAAACTCAAACCCAAGTTGAATGAAACCACCGTCACCCCGCTGAAGGTGGTGAAGCCTGTGGCGGACGGCGCCCAGTTCTTGCGTTGGCGGATGGAGACGGTTGCTCCGGCGGCGAAACTGGGGGAGTGGCTCCTGCGCGACGGGGACGGCGCGATCATCGATTTTGGCGGGTACGTGACCGGCCATTTCCGTTTCACGGTGACCCCCGAAGGGCAAGGCGTGGATTCGCCCACGCGCATCAAACTAACCTTCGGCGAAGTGCCGGCGGAAATGGCGGGCTCGTTCGCGGATTACAAAGGCGGCCTGAGCCGCGCCTGGTTGCAGGAGGAAGTGATCACCCTCGACGTCCTGCCCGCCACCATCCAAATGCCGCGCCGGTATGCGTTCCGCTATGTCAAAATGGAGGTCTTGGCGACCTCGCCCGTTTTTTCGGTGCGCTTGGGCGGTTTGCGGGCCACGGCCCTGACCTCGGCGGGACCGAATAAAAGTCCGCTGCCCGGCGGCGCGCCGGAACTCTTGCGCCGCATCGACGAGGTGAGCTTGCGCACCCTGCGCAACTGCATGCAGACCGTCTTTGAGGACGGCCCGAAACGCGATCGCCGGTTATGGATCGGGGATGTGCGCCTGCAGGCCTTGGCGAATTACGATACGTTTCAAAATTACGACTTGGTGAAACGGTGCCTCTACCTGTTCGCCGGACTGCCTCGGGAGGACGGCTTCGTGCCGGCGTGCGTGTTCGAGCAGCCCAAGCCCGCGCGCGGTCATGTCTACATAATCGATTACGCCGCGCTCTACGCGGCCTTGCTGCTGGATTACGCCCGGGCCGCCCACGACTGGAAAACCGCGCGGGAGCTGTGGCCGGTGGCGCGTCGCCAAATGGAAATCCTCAGTCAATACGTGGATAAAAACGGCGTCTTTTCCGCGCCCGCCGGTTCGTGGGTGTTCATCGATTGGAAGGATGGCCTCGACCGCACGGCGGCCATGCACGGGGTATTCGTCTATTCCCTGCGGCAGGCGCAAGCCTTGGCGCAAGCGGTGGGCGCCGACCGCGAGGCGGCCGAATACGGCAAACGCATCGCCGAGCTGACGGCGGTGGCGCGCGCGCAATTTCTGGACTCCACCCGGGGCGTCTTCACCAGCGGCCCGCAAAAGCAAGTTTCCTGGGCGACCCAGGCGTGGATGGCGCTCGCGGAAATCGCCTCGCCAACCGAAGGCGCCGCCGCGTTGCGCGCCGCGCAAAACCTGCCGGACGCGGTGCGGCCGGGCGGACCCTATTTGTACCATTATTTCGTGGCAGCCATGCTGAAATGCGGACTAAAAACCGAGGCGCGCGAACTCGTCCAATCCTACTGGGGCGGCATGGTCAACGCGGGCGCGGACACCTTCTGGGAAGTCTACGACCCCAAGAATCCGATGTTATCCCCCTACGGCGACCCCATGGTCAACAGTTACTGCCACGCGTGGAGTTGCACGCCGGCGTACTTGTTGCGGAGCGGCGGGTTGCTCTAACGGTTGGGTCAACGGTCCGGTGTTTCACGGTTGCCCGCCCTGGCGTTCCGCGCTGGCCGCCAGGGCCTGCCACCGGAATGAAACCGGACGGTGAGGTTTGAAAAAACCATCCCCGGGCTGCCCCAAAAAGGGGATAGCGTGAAGTCGTCTTTCATTTTGACCCCCACCGGCGCAAGCGGTAGATTGGCGTATTCAGTGATCGCCCAAAATATTAGAAATAATCAGAATCTATGAAGAACACGATTGCAACCATGCTTGGCAAATGCGTGGCCATCCTACTACTGGCGGGGCTTACCGCCACTGCCGCCGAAACCAAAAAAGTGCTGGTGGTAACCACCACGCTGGGCTTCCGGCACAGCTCCATCCCCACGGCGGAGAAGGTGCTCAACAAACTCGCCACCAAAAGTCAGTCGTTTACCGTGGAATACGCGCGGGTGAATCCGGAAGACCCGGAATATCAGGATGCAACCACCAAGAAACCCGACGCGGCTAAAATCAAAGCCGCGATCACTAAAGTGCTGGCCGAAAAAATGAGCGCCGAGGCGTTGAAAAACTACGACGCGATCATCTTCGCCAACACCACCGGCGACCTCCCCTTGCCGGACCCCGACGCTTTCCTCGCCTGGCTGAAATCCGGCAAAGCTTTCGTGGGCATGCACGCCTGTAGCGATACGTTCCACGGCTGGCCCGCCTTTATCGATATGCTGGGCGGCGAATTCGAAACACATCACGAACAAGCGGGCATCGAATGCATGAACGCCGATCCGAAACACCCCGCCAACGCCAAGCTAGGCAAATCCTGGGTGATCAACCAAGAGGAAGTCTACCTGATCAAGAATTTCGAGAAGGATCAATGCCATGACGTTTTGTTCCTGGACAAACACCCCAACGACAAGACCTCCGGGCATTATCCGGTCTCCTGGTGCAAATCCTACGGCCAAGGCCGCGTGTTTTATACCACCCTCGGCCATCGGGAAGACATCTGGGACGATGAAACCGCGCCCGATTTCCAACGCATTAACCCCGTCGAAGTCAGCCGGGCTTATCAACACCACATCCTGGGCGGCATCCAATGGGCCCTCGGATTGGAAAATGAAACCGCGAAGCCCTAGTCGTTTTTAAAACCATCCCGCGCCCCGCGCCTGAGCTTGGCCGGGGCGCTTTTTTATGCCCGGCGCCCACCCACCGATACCGCGGACGGCGGCATGAAAAGGCCCCGTTCGCTCATTTGCGGTCAAACCAGTGAAGGGGGCAAAGCCATCAGCGTCCGCAGGAATAGCTCCCGCGCTTGGATTGCCCGCGCCTGCGCAAGCGGGGTCAGGCTCTCCCCAAAACCCACCTCGGTGATCGGCAGCGTAATCACCCAAGCCCGCGGGGCTCGGCCATACAAAGCTTGAGCTAAGCCCAGCAGCCCCTCCGGGGTGGTCAAATGCGGGTCGACCCGGCCGCCCGTGGGTCCCGCCAAAGGCGCGCAGGTGGTTTCGCCCGCCAAGTTGGAGTCCAGGCGGGCATCGATAAAAAACACCGCCGCCGCCCGGCCCATAGGCTCCGCCAGCTCTGGCGTCAGTTGGTGAGCGGTCATAACGGCCACTTTTTGCAACCCCCAAAGGCGGATTGCTTCCGCCACGACCACCCCCACCCCATCGTCGCTCCGCAACGTGTTGCCGTACCCGATCACCAGGATTTTCCCGGCGCAGTCCGCCACCTCAAGGGCGGGAGATCGCGTCTCGATTGGCCGCAAATCAAGCAGCCTGGCCAGCACTGTGGCCGGGGGCAACGCGGATAATCCAGCGGGCTCATGGACCGATTGGATACGATCGCCTCGGGGTCGCCACACCGTGGCGTCGGTCTCCCCCCAAAGGGCCAACCCCGGCGCGCCGACCGCCGCCGCTAGATGGGTGATCCCGGAATCATGCCCTACAAAGGCCTGGCATGCTTTAAGGTACCGGGCCACGCGGGGCAGCGGCGCGTGTTGCAGCAGCACCACCCGATCCGACCGGACGCCCCGCGCGCGGCAAATCTCCGCCAATCGTCGCGGGCGTTCCCCCTCGGCTTCACCGCCAATAATCACCAGGCCCGCATCGGTCCAGCGCAACCAGGCGTCCAGCAGCATTTCCCAGCTTGCCGCCGGCCAGTTCTTGCGCGCGGAACCGCTCCCGGGATGCGCGGCGAGCCAGAATTCGCCGGCGGGCAAAGGCCAAGGTTCGACGGGGAGTTGAGGCGCCGCGGAAGCGGCTTGGATTCCGAGGCTTTTCAACGGGGCCAGCAAGACCTCGACCGCGTGGATTCCGCCGCCATCGCGAGGCCGGGAGGGGCCTTGGATATAGGGCGCCGCCGTGCAACGCCGGACGTTATCCGCAAAGTTACTTTCGGGATCGCTCAAATAAGAAAGGACGAGCGAGGCGGTGGCAAAATAAGCCCGCCACTCGGGATCGAGCGCCGCGCTGGCGACAAAAAAAGAGGCGAGCGCAGGCGATTCGACGGGGAGCACCGCATCCACGAGCCCGGCGGCCAGGGCTAACCCGGCAATGGCGGGATATCCCAACACCTCCAAACGAACACCCGGATATTGAGCCCGCAATTCCGCAAACACGGGCAAAGTCAGAATGAAGTCACCGATAGCGCCCCCGCGCAGCACGATGATCTTATTCCCGGGGCTCACGAAATCGCAGCCTCCGGGGGCCTAGCGGTAAACGGTTAAGCCGAGAATCACCACCAACAAGCCAAAAGCCAGGCGCAAACCATTCGTCAGCCGCACCCGGCCTTCGGTCGCGGTCATCCATAGGATAATATCCCGCATTCGCCAGGGAGAAATCGTGATCCACATGCCGAGGAACACAAACCCATAGGCCCAAACCGTCATCACCAGCCGCCAGGAAGTGTCGGACCAATGGGCCGTATCCACCATCGATTTAGAAAGCAGCAAAAGCAAAACGCCGAAGCCGCGCGCCGCCAGGAAATCGGTCAAAAACACGCACGTGAGCGCGCCTAACAGCGCAAAACCAATGAACATATACTGTTTATAGGCCTCGAAATCGGAAACGGACTCGTTGTTCAAATGGTACAAAAACCAGGCGGTACCCAGGGCGACGAATACGTAACCCCAAGTCAGCGAACGAGGAATGCGGCGCACTACCGCCGTGAAAGCCGCTGGCTTAAGCACGCCAATCAGGGCCACCGTCGAGACGACGGACCCCATCAGCACCGCCAGTTGAGACAACGAAATGGTCATACTCTTAATAATTCACACTCTGATACTTGGAATCAGGTTTATAAAGCGAATCCCCAACCGATCCAATAAAATAATTCAGCCCCGCCCGGGGCATCCTGGAATTTAACGCTAATTCTTCGCCATAAAAAATTTACCCGGCTTTAAAGCGCGCCCCAAAGCGCCCCGTTTCGATCCCACGCCTCGTCAATTCGCAAAATCCGGCCCGGCCGCCGAGGCCATTTCTCCGTAAAGGGTGAACTTCCCCGACCGGCGGATCACCAGGTTGAGCAGTTCGCCACGCTGCCGGCCCGCGACCTCGAACAGAACGATCCGGTTGCAGGGCGTGCGGCCCGCCCAGCGCGCCGAGTTCCTCCGGCTCGGTCCTTCCACGAGCACTTCCACGGTCCGGCCGACAAAGGCGTCGTAGCGCGCCCCCGCGATGGTGTTGATCCGCTCCAGCAAGCGGGCATGGCGCTCTTCCTTGACGGGTTGCGGAATTTGATCGGGCAGCGTGGCCGCCGGGGTATCTTGGCGCGGCGAATACTTATAGACGTAGGCATTATCGAACTCGATGGCGGTGACCAATTTAAGGGTCTCCTCGAAATCCGCCTCGGTTTCGCCGGGAAAGCCCACAATCAAATCGGTGGTGATGCCCATGCCGGGACGGACGGCGCGCAACTTGCGGACAATCTCCAAACATCGTTCCGCGTTATACCCCCGGTGCATGAGTTTCAAGACCCGATCGCTACCGCTCTGGATGGGCAAATGCGCATTGGGACACAGCTTCGTTAACCGCCCATAGGCTTCGATTAAATCGTCGCCATATCCCTTGGGATGCGGCGCCGTGAAGCGAATCCGGGCCAAACCCGCCAATTCGGCGTCTTGATCCAGCGTCTCCAGCAGTTGAACAAACGGCGATTTACCGTCGCGTTCCGGAATATCCCGGCGTCCGTAACTCGTCACGATTTGCCCCAGCAACAGGATTTCTTTGATGCCTTGCCGGGCGAGCTGGCGAGCTTCCTGGAGAATATCCTCAATCGGCCGGCTGCGCTCCATACCGCGCGTAAAGGGCACGATGCAAAACGTGCAATGCTGGTTGCACCCTTGCATGATGGAAATCGAGGCCGCCATCTGGGTCTGCGCATCGCCCCATTGGACCGCCAAGTGCTCGCGAATGGCGCTCTGGCTGCCGGGCTCCGCTTCGGTATCGCACACCTTGAGTTTTTTGCCCGCCAGCAGGTCGTCCAAATAATCCGCCGCGCGGTGGAATTTTTGCGTGCCCAACACTAAATCCACCCCGGGAAGATCGGCCAGCAAGGCGTTCCCGCGCGCCTGCGCCATGCAACCGAGCATGCCGTACAAGCGGCGGCGCCCCGGCTTGGAAGGCGTGTTGGACATGGTTAACATATGGCCCAGGGCCTTCTGCTCCGCGGCATCCCGGACGCTGCAAGTGTTCAGCAACACGACGTCGGCGTTGGCCTCGTTCGCCGTCAACGAATACCCGCGAGCCTGCAATTGGGCGGCGACCGCCTCCGAATCGCGCTCGTTCATCTGGCATCCGTAAGTTTTAATAAATACAGTTGGCATTTTAAAGACGGAGGGAAGATAGCCCGGGAGAGAGGCTATGGAAAGCGGGAAAACCACCGGCGTGAAGGGGGCTCAAGCCTTTTTGCCCCAAGTTTCCCAAAGTCGCCACAAGCGCCAAGCGCGTCGGCCTAAGCGCCACCAAAAGAATATCTTAGCCAGTAAACCACCCCTGGAATCGGACCGGCGGCGCACGAACATGAAACCCGCGATCGGCGCCAAGTAACCCCAATACGGACGCAAACCGGAAAGCGTCTTGAGGTTGCCGCGCCACCGGCGGAGGGGCGCGCCCGCCTGCGTCCAATGAACCGCCAAGACGCGCCGATTCAACTCGCTCTCGAGCAGTAAAACCCGCTTTTGCGCGGCGAGTTCGGCTAACTTTTGGGACGCAAACATTCGAGGTCTTTTTTAATTTCCTGCACCGTGCCAGAAAAAGGCGTCGGCCAGCTTTTGACGCGTTTATTCAAGGCGAAGAAGGCCGCCGCCGCCGTTCCTAAATACACCACCACGAAGGCGGCGAGCAGCGCGGGACGCCAAGCGGGCTCCACGATAAACAGCAAGCCGAAGGTCAACACCAACATGCCCAGCAAGGCCAAAAAAAAGAACGCCACGGCCAAAAAGAGGGCTTCGACGACCCGCAGCTTCTCCTCCGCCGCCTCGAGTGAGACTAAATCGAGGCGATTTTGGAGGATCGCCACCAAGGTGGCCGCGACCTTCTTCAGCGAACTGACGAAGCCGTCCTCCGCCTGGGAGCTTTCGGCCATGCGTTTACCGGCGTTTGATCAGCAAGCCAATCAACACTCCGACGCCAAAGGCGATGCCAATGGCGGGATAGGGATGTTCGCGCACGCATTTATCGGCGGCCTTGGCGCCGGCGATCGCCTTTTCCTGCACTTTACAACAGGTTTCCTTGGCTCGCTGCAAAGCCACGCTCAAACGGGCGCGCGCTTCCTGGGCCTTTTCGCCCAAATCACCGGCCGTTTCTTTTAATAATGATTCCGCGTCCTGGGCGACGGTCTTGAGATCCGAGACCAGTTTTTCGCGAGTAACATTTTCGCCACCGAGGGGGTTGGTTTCCACATTGGTATCCATAGATCTGCCTTATAGTTTATGTTCCACTTACCGCTGTGCCCTACCCAGCTAATATCGCGAATCCCAGTGGTTTGTCAATGAACGCTCCCAGTAAAATCATCAGGGTTTAACCCGCTCGAACATCTCGTTAACGGGCACGATCGTCACGTTTTCATCCTGGATTCGGAGCGGGTATTTTTCGATTTCCTTGTCCTCGGCCAGGATCTCGGCGGGCTTTTGGATCGGACTATAATCGATGGGCGATGGCGCGTCCGACACGAGCGCGCGGCGCAGGCCCGCCGCGTCGGCGGTGACCATGGCGATCACCAAATTATCCACTTGCAGATACTTCCGGATCGCGGCGTTGACCTCTTCCACCGTCAATTCATCCATGGTTTTGCGGAACAAGGCCAAGTGGCCATTCACCCCGTAATACTGGTCATCCACCGCGTAGCCCAGTCGCGAATCGGTATCGGTGGCGAATTGCAGGCAGTATTTCTTCAGGAACGAGCGATGCGCCTCGAATTGGTCTTTCGTCAGACCCTGCTTGGCGAGTTTCTCCACTTCGCGCAAGCCGGCGCGGAGCGCGAACACCGCGCGCCCTTCGGGCACGGGACGCAGCCAGATTTCAAACAACTGGCGGCGGCGCCCCACCCCGGTGGGCGGCATAAAACTCCCCCCGCCGTTGGGAAACGCCTCGATATACGTGTAATCGCCGTAATTCATCCCGCGCGCTTCGCGGATGAACTGGTAGAGGTGCCCGGAGCTATTCCGGTGTTCGCCCAGCCAGGAATTAGCCAGCCAAAGGGCGTAGAATTCACGTTCGCCCCGGCGCACGGAGATAGGATATCCCAGGCTGATGGCGGTGGCTTGACCGGGCTTATTAACTAACACCACTTGCCGGCCCACAATGGGCTTGCAGGCTGGAGCCGGGACGACTTCGACCGGGCCCGAAGGCAGTTTTTGCAGCGCCTCCCGCAGGCTCTTCTCCAGCTCCGCGGCGTAGGCGCCGCCCAAGGCTATAGTCACATTTTCACGAGTAAAATGCGTCGCGTAGAAGGCGCGGACATCATCGATGGTGATGGCCTTCAGACTGGCGACCGAGCCCAAACCGAGGTGCTGATAAGGCGTGCCGTCGAACACCCGCTCATAGAGCGCCGCTTTGCCCAATTCCTCGTCCGAAGAATAGCGCAATTCCTTTTCCAAAGTGTCCAAAGCGCTACTTTTCAACCGGTCGAAATCCTCGGCGCGAAAGCCGGGCTGCAACACCGCGTCGAGCAGCAGGCGCGCGAAGGCGGCGGCGGATTCGCGGTAGACGGTCCCGCCCACGATCGTCATTTCCTTATCCACCGAAGCGCCGTAAGCCGTCGCCAGCGGATAAAGTTGTTCCAGCACTTCACTATACGCGCGGTCCCGCGTGCCGCCTTCGGCCAGCAAGGAAGCCGTTAGAGAGGCGAGTCCAGCCTTACCCGGAGGATCGTTCTGGCTGCCCACTTTGAACCACAGCTTCACCGACACATTGGGATCGGCGGGGACCCGCAGAGAGATGACGGGCAAGGCGGCGACTTGATCGGGAATCTCCCGCCCCCGCGTATGCACCGTGGCCACGGTCGAATGTTCGGGCACCAGGTACCGACTCGCGGCCTGGCGGATGTCCGCCGGGGTGATTTTGCCGATCGTGTTTAAATAATCATCCACGCAGTCCAAATCGCCCGTCAACGCGATAAACCGGGCCAGCAAACCCGCCACGCGATCCGGCGAGGTCAGGGAGGAAAGGAACCCATTGCGAATGCGGGAGCGAACCGCTTCCAAGCGGGCGGCCGGCACGTCTTGCTCGCGGAGCCGCGCCAGGCAACTCCAAAGCTCCCCTTCCACCGCCCGGACATCGGAGGCCTCCTTGACCATGGTGACCACATTCCAAAGGCCGGGGTCGCGGTTAAGCACGAAATCCGCGCGCAACGTCTGCACTCGCTGCTCTTGCAATACGAGCTTTCGGTACAAGTCCGAAGTCTCGCCAAAGGCCAATTCTTCAATCAAGGTGGCCGCCACCACCACCGGATTCTTGGGATCAAACGCCGCGCTTTTGAAACTCACGGATAAGACGGGCAGGGTTTGGCCATCGAACGGCACATCAACCCGGCGCTGGCTGGTTTGGACCGGTTCGACGGGCACGTTGGGCGCCGCGTACCCCGGCTGCCAATCCTCATAGTTCTTGCGGATTAAAGCCAGGATCGCCTGGGGGTCGAAATCCCCCACCACCAATAGGATATTATTGTCCGGCCGGTAGAAGCGTTTGAAAAACGACTTCGAATACTCGTATTGCTCGGGCATCTTCTTGATATCTTCCTCGAAACCGATGGTCGTGTGTTTGTAAGTGTGGCGGTCGAAGGCGGTGTTTTGCACCGCTTCTTCCAACACGAAATACGGGCTGGTTCGGCCTTTGCGAAACTCGCCGTAAACCGCCCCCGCTTCGGTTTTGAACTCCGCCTCGGCATAGCTCAAATGCTTGAAGCGATCGCTCTCCAACTCGATCACTTGGTCCAGATCGGCCCGCGTGAGGCTGATATGGTAAGCGGTCAAGTCATCGCTGGTATAAGCGTTTTGATGGGCGCCCATGGAAGCCACAATGGCGCCGTAGGTTTGGGCGGGGTATTTTTCCGTGCCCCGAAACATCATGTGCTCGAAGAAATGGG